>CAYQFT010000247.1:0-4446 GCA_964416825.1 uncultured Porphyromonadaceae bacterium | reverse complement strand
AGCGCCATTTCGGCGATCTGCAGCAGTCCGTTGCAGCAGGGAACTTCCATCACCATGACGGTGAGCGTGTCAATCTGGCTCTCTTCGATCAGAACCCGCAACTTCTCAACATACACTTCCCGGTTGGAATCCAGTTTCGGGCAAGCGATGGCCAGCGTTTTGCCATTCAGGAAACTGCTGTGGAAATTACCCAGCGAGAATGCGGTGCAATCCGCAGCAAGCAGCAGGTTAGAGCCCTGAAAATGACCGGCCCTGGGATTCAAAAGATGCATCTGCACCGGCCAGTGTGTTAATGCTGATGCCTGAATACCAACCGGCCCCGAAGCTGCAACAGTAGCCGCCCCAAAAGTCTTCGTCGCCGATCCCTGGCACCCGCATGCCGCCCCCGCACCGTGCTCGTGCCCGTGCCCGTGCCCGTGCCCCTCATGCCCTTGAGCCCCCGTGCCCTTGTGCCCTTCCTTATGCCCTTCCTGGTGCCCTTGTGCCCCAGTGCCCTTGTGCCCTTCCTTATACCCTTCCTCGTGCCCTTGTGCCCCCGTGCCCTTGTGCCCTATTGCATGCACCGCCTCCAGCACCTCCTCCACATCAAAGTCCACCTCATCCTGATGCTCCAGCATGTACTTCACCCCCTGGCGCAGAAACTCCTTCTCGCCATGTTCTTTTAAATGGCCAAGGTGCGCGATCAGCGTATTCTTTCCTTTCGGCATCATCAGAGCCATAACCTTGATCTCATCATATGGCTCAGCCTCGCGTTCCTCTATGGTAATGGCGCCTTCCGGACAATGTCCGATGCAGGCGCCAAGACCGTCACACATCAGGTCACTGATCAGCCGGGCTTTGCCATCGATCATCTGTAAGGCACCTTCATGGCAGTTCGGCACGCAAAGACCGCAGCCGTTGCATTTCTCTTCGTCTATCGTAATAATTTCTCTTTTCATAGTCTGATTGTTTGCGGTAAAAGTAATGTGTACCGACAGGAAAAATTGTTACAATTGTTACAAATTCGAATTTATCATGGAATGGATCGAAATGACTTCGCAATGCCCGATCATGCGGGGGGTGCCGACTGAGGTGCTTTTACAGCTTTTTGAGAATCTGCAGTTCCAGATTAAATCCTACCGTAAGGATGAAATCATGGCGATTCAGGGTGACGAAGTAAAGAGATTGATGATATTATTGGAAGGGTCGGCGAGGGGAGAGATGACCGACAGTGAAGGCCGCACCGTGAAAATTGAAGATGTCGCGGCTCCTCGTCCCCTTGCAGGCGCTTTTCTCTTTGGATCCGAAAACCGTTACCCTGTGGATGTGTTCGCAAATGGTCCTGTTAAGGTCCTTATCGTCTATAGGGAAGAGTTCTTGAAACTGCTCCGGTTGAATGAAACGGTCATGATGAACTATCTGAGCCTGGTCAGCTCTGAAGCCCAATTTCTTTCCAGAAAAATCAAGTTCCTTACCTTCAAGACAATCCGTGAAAAAATTGCCAATTACCTTATTTCTTTGGGTGCCCGGCAGGGGGAAACATTGGAAATTCCGGTATCCCAGCAGGAACTGGCAGATCTTTTCGGCGTTGCCCGGCCCTCTGTCGCCAGAGGCTTCGCTGAACTTGAGAAGGAGGGGGTAATAGAAGTCCGGAACAGAAAGGTTACTATATTGAACCTATCGACCCTGCGGTAGTTATCTGCATCGGCAGACATCAGTAAGGGGCTGTGACAAAAATCCCCGGGCTGAACCCCGGGGTTACTAATGTCTGCCGAAGACAATTCTCTAATTATTTCACAGGTTCTTATGACCTTTATTATCAGCACTTTTAATGGTTAACTTGCGATTCTCACCAAGGAAGAAGGTTACTCTTCAGTAACCCCGGCCTTCAGGCCGGGGGTTTTGTCTCACCCCCGTTTTGTTCCACCTCCTTGTGTCCCACCCCAGGGTTTAAGCTTCTACTTCAACAAGTCATCAATTACCTTCTTGAACCTGGCCTTGTTTTCTGCATGGTTCGAACTTGCACCGGACGATAAGGAAGGCTTGCCCGACTTTGGAATAATCAGGAAGGTCGGGATGTTTCGAACCCCAAATAGTCCAGCAAGTTCCTGCTCCTGATCCACATTGATTTTGTATATGTATACCTTGCCTGCATATTCCTTGGCCAGCTCTTCGAGCGCCGGTGCAACCTTTTTGCAGGGTGCACACCAATCTGCGTAAAAGTCAATGATAGCCGGCTTGTCGCCTTTGTAAACCCATTCGGTTTTATTGACGTCATAATCCATTACACGCTTCTTGAATTCCGCCTTGGTCAGATGGATGGGCTTGGATGGAGAGTCGGAAACCTGGGTCCCCGGGTTAGTGGCCTGTAACATCAGTCCCGATGCCAACACCAGCATAAAAATTGTGATCGGTTTTTTCATTTATAAGCAAATATATAGATATGTTCATATAAACAGAAATCGTGCCAAAACTTAACCAGGGAAAAACCGGCAGAAATGTCAGTTATTTGACAACCAGGCTCTGGGTAAACAGAAGGTTGACGTCCGGATCCAACACAACATTGGAAGGCTTGAAGTCAACCGGAAAGCTGATACGGGTCTGCCGTTCTGTAACCGGAGGAGCCGTGCTCATAACCGCCGAACCGGTCTCGTTACTAATTCTTACAGGAAGCCTGAACGCAAAGGGCTCGCCGGTTCCATTCTGGGTCAGGTCAATGGTAACCGTCCTGTTTTTTGAATCATAAGCCCAGCTCCAGGAGATATCCGGCTGGCCGGCAACCTCGAGCCACTGGTGAAAAAACCTGACCAGCGACCGCCCCGACACCTCTTCCATCACACGGCAGAAATCAGCTGTTAAGGCATTTTTATTCTGATATTCCTGGTAATACTGGCGAATCCCCTTCCAGAATATTTCATCCCCCAGCTCATCCCTCAGCATATGAAGTACCCATGCCCCTTTCTGATAGGAGTTTGTACTCAGGAGCTCCATGTAATTGGTAATCGTCGTGTCAATCACAGGTTTGGGGTCGCGCTTAAAGGATCTGATCACCTGTTCACGCATGCCAGCCATGCTTTTCATCAGGGAACGGTCCGGAATCAGCGAGTCCGCATAAACCGCTTCCAGATAGGTGGCAAAGCCCTCACTCAGCCACACATGGTGCCAGTCCATTTCCGTCACCGCATCGCCGAACCACTGATGAGCAATCTCATGAGCCAGTAAACTGTGCATCTTGTTCTTGCCGTTGACGGAATTTTCATAGTAGAAAATGCAACTGGAATTTTCCATCCCGCCATAAATGGTTTTTGACTGCACATTTGCCAGTTTTTCGTAAGAATAGGGTCCGATAAGATCCTGAAAGAAGGTCAGGATGTCAGCACCGGGCAGATAATCGGAGAAACCATTCTCCCGGTCCTCACTGTAAACCCACGTCTGAACAGGGACGCCCTTTGAAAAGCCTGCTGTTTCCCAGGCGAAATCTGCAAGACCGATCACCATAACCTTGGTCGGGACAGCAACACCCTCCTTCCAATGAGTTACGCGGTATTTACCATCCGGATTCAGCGGCTCAAATGGGTATTCCGCTGCCAGGTATCCAACCCCAATCACCTTATAGTGAGCCGGGGCTTTCACAATGAACTCGACGGTTGCCTTGTCCGACGGATGATCCAAACAAGCCAGCCAGTTACGCGCACGGTCGGGCCAGTTGTCGCCAAAAAAAGTTCGGTCGCCATATTTGTTCCTTGAAATGATCAATCCGTCGGCCGGAGTACCGGAATAGTGAATCCTGATTTTGAACTGGCCGGGAACAGAGAGGGTATCGGGCAGTGTTATGTTGATCCTGTTGCTTACATGACTGAATGGAAGTTTCAGGCCACTGATCGTTACATCAGAAACAGTCATGCCCGTGCCTTTATCATTGAGCCCGGTCAGGTCGAGTCCTAAGGTCCTGGTTTTCAATGTCATCAGGATGGTTAATTCCGATGTGACGTCTATCCGGTCCGTGGTGTCTTCCAGATTCAGCGAAAAAGTGTAATGTAGAATATCGATTCCCTTGATTAAGGGGTATCCGTCTTTGGCATTCAGCAGGTTAAAGGCCGACAACGAAGCAAAAAGGCCAATCAGCAGAGATCTTTTCATTATGAGGTTCCAGGTTTGATAAGTTCGCTAAATTAGATGCTAAATTTCACAACTACAACCATGAAGACATCGAAGCCCCTAACCTTTTTGCTGGCCATCATACTGGCCTTTCCAGTGCTGTGTCAGGCTGGAGAACCCAACGACGGCCGGTTTCCAAAGGATCCGAAAGTGTCAGTAAACCAGGGATATATCCGCTATTTCAATTCCACCTATGAGGAGTGCCGGGCCGACTTCCTGAAACTGGCCGATAGTCTCACATCGGTATACAAGTCGGCGGAAAAATTCAGTATTCCGTCGGCGTCGAGTTCAAAGACGGCGGCTATCGGG
>CAYQFT010000246.1:0-4451 GCA_964416825.1 uncultured Porphyromonadaceae bacterium | reverse complement strand
ATCCCTCCATGGGATGGCCGCTTGCCGGGAGAACCATGCTTTTTGATGTGGTTAACCACACCTGGAATCCGGGAATACTGGAATTGGCAGGAATCGGGCCGGAACAGCTTTCACGGCCGCTGCAATCAGGTTCCGTTGCAGGGTATGTCAACAAAGAGATTGCCAGAGGGCTGAAAATAACAAAAAAAACCTTTATCGTCACCGGCGGGCACGACCAGGTTTGTTCGGCACTTGGGGCAGGGGTAACAGAACCGGGAATTGCCGTGTATGCCTCGGGTACAGTTGAATGTATCACACCGGCGTTTGAACGGCCCGTGTTTACCGAAGAATTGCGGAAAAATAATTTGTGCACCTACGACCATGCGGTTCCGGGAATGTACGCAACCGTGGCTTTCAGCCTCACCGGCGGAAATCTGCTGAAGTGGTTCCGCGATGAATTTGGCGCTGCAGAAACCGAACTGGCCGGGAAAACCGGCAAAGATCCCTATGAAATGCTGTTGAATCAGTTGCCCGAAGAACCCACCCGTTTGCTGGTGCTGCCCTATTTTACCCCCTCCGGGACACCCTATTTCGATGTATCGGTGAAAGGCGCGATTCTCGGACTGGATCTGTCGGTTACCCGCGAGGAGATCCTGAAAGCCTTGCTCGAAGGGATTGCATTTGAGATCAGATTGAACCTCAAAATACTGAAGCAGTCGGGGTATGAGGTAAAGGAATTGCGCGTGATCGGAGGAGGCGCCCGGTCGGCCGTGCACGTTCAGCTAAAGGCCGATGTAACCGGAATGCCGGTGACCATCCCCGGTGTTACCGAAGCGGGGTGCATGGGAGTTGCCATGCTGGCAAAAGCCGCCTTCACCCAACAAAATGTCAGGCAGATAGCGCAGGAATGGGTAAGGCCTGTTTCAACAGCGGAGCCCAGGCAACAGGATCATTACAAAGCAAAATTTGAAATGTATAAAGATCTATATCCTGTGTTGAAGCAGGTAAAAACTAATCCTACAGAAAAATGAACACTACCCGCAGATCCTTTGTTAAGGCAGGTGCCCTCGCTACCCTAGGAGCCGCTTTCATTCCCTCAACTGTCTTTGCATCAGGCACTAAAAAGGGCATGGTTGGCGTGCAGCTCTATTCCGTTCGTGATGATATGGTCACGGATCCGATCGGGACATTGACCCAACTGGCCAAAATGGGCTATGAATACCTGGAGCATTGCGTATACGTCGACCGGAAATTCTATGGATATACCCCATCGGAATTCAAAAAAGTCCTGGATGGACTGGGCCTTAAGATGATCAGCGGTCATACGGTTTTGGGCAAGCAGCACTGGGACGAAACCCGGAAGGATTTCACCGACAGCTGGAAGTATACGGTTGAGGATGCGGCTTTTCTGGGGCAGAAATATGTGATCAGCCCCTCCATGGATGAAACCATGCGAAACAAATACGATGATTTCATCCGCTATATGGAGGTTTTCAACAAGTGCGGGAAATTGTGCCAGGCTCAGGGAATGAAATTCGGATACCACAATCATGATTTTGAGTTCAGGGAAAAACTGAACGAAGAAAGACTCTTTGATATCATGATGAGAAGCATTAATCCGGATCTCGTTGTTGTTCAGCTCGATATTGGAAATCTGTACAATGGCGGCGCTATTGCTTTGGATGTGGTAAAACAGTACCCGGGCCGGTTCGGGAATATCCATGTTAAGGATGAGATTGAAGTATCAGGCGGTCACGGAAATTATGAAAGCACCATCCTCGGCGAGGGAATTGTGAACGTCAGGGAAGTGGTTGATCTGGCCACAAAAATCGGGGGAACCACCTGTTATATTATTGAACAGGAATCTTATGGCAAACTGACACCCATGGAATGCGTAAAGAAAGATCTTGAGATCATGAAGAAATGGGGCTATTAATCACCCCGAAATAACAGAAAACATGAAACACCTTTTTTGGCTGATTCTTTTTGTACTTCCATCTGGCCCGGTTTTTTGCCAGGCTGAAACCGGACAGGTCCGGACTCTCGATTGGCAGCTGGGATATAACCCGGATCCCAAACCCGAATCCCTGAAGTGGATTTCTGCCACGGTTCCCGGAGCTGTTCAACTCGATATATCCAGGGCCGAGAAATATGGTTTGTGGTATTATGCCGAGAACTGGAAAGATTATCTGTGGATGGAGGACCGGAGTTTCACCTACCGGACTTCATTCAAAAAGCTTGATGGGAAGTCAACTGACCGGATATTCTTTGTCTCCCGGGGGATTGACTATGCCTTTGATATCTATTTAAACGGAGAGAAGTTACTGCAGCAGGAAGGCATGTTTACTCCGGTAAAAATTGATCTTACCGACAGGCTGAGGCAGCTGAACGAGCTGAGTATTGTGATTCATCCTATTCCCAAATCGGTTCCGGCTCCGGCCGATCGCAGTCAGGCCAACCATTCGGTTAAGCCTGCTGTAAGTTACGGCTGGGACTGGCATCCGCGGCTGGTACCATCAGGGATTTGGGATGAAACCGGATTGCTGATCGAACCGGAAAGCGCCTTGGAAGACGTTCATCTGGATTACCGGCTGAATGATGCGCTGGATGCTGCAACAATTACAGTTCATGCCGAAGGCAGGAACCTTGCCGGGTGCCGCTACCAGTGGATATTGACAGACAAATCGGGCAGTAGGGCAGCGGTAAAAGAGGGAAATTTTGAGAATGGAAGCCTGA
Source organism: uncultured Porphyromonadaceae bacterium (assembly GCA_964416825.1). Classification (GTDB taxonomy): domain Bacteria; phylum Bacteroidota; class Bacteroidia; order Bacteroidales; family UBA12481; genus UBA12481. The sequence goes on along the minus strand of CAYQFT010000246.1, from coordinate 1,736 downwards.
ATTCCGTTGCTGAATTGAATAATCCGAAGCTTTGGTGGCCTCACGATCAAGGCGATTCGTATCTGTATAATTTTCAATTTCAGCTATTTAACCAGAATGGCAAACTACTGCAAACACAAGATTCCCACGTTGGCTTCCGTCGGGTCAGGCTGGTATTGAACACCGGAGCCGGCGACCCGCCAACCTTCCCCAAATCGCGTATAGTGCCCCCGTTTCAACTGGAAATAAACGGCCGCAGGATTTTTTGCAAGGGAACCAACTGGGTGAACCCGGAAGTATTTCCGGGAATCATTACCGCAGAACGCTATGAAGAGCTGATTGACCGGGCGGTGGAGGCGAATTTCAATATCTTCAGGGTTTGGGGCGGGGGTATCGTCAATAAGGAATCCTTTTTTGATGCCTGCGACCGGAAAGGTGTGCTGGTTTGGCAGGAGTTTCCGCTGGCATGCAACAATTATCCCGATGATCCTCATTATCTGCAGATCCTGGAGCAGGAATCGGCCTCCATCATCAAACGGCTCAGGAAGCATCCGTCATTGGCAATGTGGAGCGGCGGAAACGAGCTCTTCAACAGCTGGAGTGGGATGACCGACCAGTCGCTTGCACTCCGGTTGCTGAACAGCCAGTGCCTGAAGCTCGATCCGCTTACCCCGTTCATTCCAACCTCCCCGATCGACGGAGTGGGCCATGGACACTATGTTTTTCGCGATTGGCAAAACGGGGAGGAAGTTTTCGAAAGGATGAAGCGGGCCCATTTTACTGCTTATACCGAATTCGGGATCCCGTCGCCCGCCTCCGTCGAGATACTTCGCAGCATCATACCACCAGAGGAACTCTGGCCTCCTAAGCCAGGTACCTCCTGGGAAAGCCACCATGCTTACAAGGCCTGGGGCCTCAACACCTGGCTCATGCAGGATATGATTGAGGACTATTTTGGCAAATCCGGCTCGCTGGAGGAGCTGGTAGCTAACGGGCAATTGATACAGGGCGAGGGGTATAAATGCATCTACGAGGAGGCCCGCAGGCAGAAGCCCTATTGTGCCATGGCCATCAACTGGTGCTATAACGAGCCCTGGCCAACCGCGGCCAACAACAGTATCCTCAGTTACTCCGCCATTCCCAAACCCGGATTCTATCAGGTTAGAAATGCCTGCCGGCCAGTCCTGGCCAGTGCCACGATCAGCAAGTTCACCTGGAAATCAGGGGAACTTTTTACCACGCAGGTATGGATGCTCAGCGATAAACCGGAAAAAGTTGAAGCCGGAAGGCTCAAGGCAACCATCGTTTCTGGTGGCCAGATCATTGAGCTGGGCAGCTGGAACTTCAGTGGACTGGAGGCAAACACCAACCTGCAGGGACCTGAATTATCACTTGCCTTGCCCGCCTTGAAACCGGGAATCTTTAAGCTGGTTCTTGAAGTGGAGAACAGACCGGAGCTTGATTCGGAGTATACGCTGATCATGCAAATTGATTGATCAAAAGCCGATAATGATTGCTTTTGCGAGTTCCTCAAATACCCACGATTCGTAGATTTGGCTGTAAGTATATTGAAATTACCACTTACAGCCAAATTGATTAATCAATTTGGCTGTAAGGTGAATATTTTCTATATTTACAGCCAAATCCGACAATTATTATGAAAACCTTGATAGGTCGCGAACAAGAGTTGTCTATGCTCCGGGCAATGGCAGAATCCGACAAATCGGAGTTCATTGCGATTTATGGCCGGCGGCGGG
>CAYQFT010000245.1:0-4459 GCA_964416825.1 uncultured Porphyromonadaceae bacterium | reverse complement strand
ATGCGTCTCTACACCGTACATTGGCGGAACCAACGTAGAGACGGATAATAATCCGTCTCTACATGTCGTTTATCGGCGTTTCGTCGGTGCGCAATTCATCAATGATCCTCGTCAGATTCCTTACCAATGGCCTCGATTTTTTGCGCCAGATGAGGTAGCCGATCAGGTAGGAAAGGCTCATGATTGCATAATACCCGGCCTGAATAACCAGGATGGATGTAAGCAGAGACCAGGATTCGGGGAAAGAGGTATCATCGAGCATGGCCCAGGTCACCACAATATCAGTTACAACCACAATGAAGACCATGAACCAGATTTTTCCGGGACGAAGAAGCTTGTGCCGGTTGCGGGCCTCTTCGAGCATTTTCAGTACGGGTGCAGTATAATCAGCTTTGTAGGTTTTGCGGTAATGATAACGGAAGAAAAAGGCTGCTACCGCAAATATCAGGACATAAAAAACTCCCTGGATACGGTTTTCAAGAGTCAGCTCCGGATCGGGGTTAAGAATCAGGAGCCCCAGGTAGAATATGGCAATCCCAAGGTACAGGATAAACATCCTGAACATAAGCTTCTTGTTTTTGTTATCCAGGCTCTTGAGCTGGTCAACCACCTGATCGAGTTCCGGAGCTTGTCCCTCCGGGAATACTTTCCTTTTAAATATCATACTCCCCTCCTTTCACTTTTTCACGGAGCTCTTCTTTGATCCGGTGAATTTTCACCCTGACGTTGCTCTCCGTGATACCTACGATTTCTGCAATCTCTTTTGACGTTAGCTCTTCCAGCACCAGCGACAGGATAATCTTGTCGACCACCGAAAGCTGGTTCATCAGGTTGGTGAGCAATTGAGTCTTTTTCTCTTCCTCAATCTTGATCTCCGGATCCTCGCTCACCAGATCCCTGGCCTTGCCATCGTCCCAGTACATATTGAAGTTCAGATACTTGCTCTTCTTGTTCACATATGTAAGGGCAGTGTTCACCGCCACGCGGTAAACCCAGGTGGAGACCTGCGCATCGCCCCGGAACGACTCCATGCCCTTCCAGACGTTTATCAGAATCTCCTGGTACAGATCATCGGCATCGCCGGAAACCCCGGCATAATGCCGGCAAACCGAGCGTATCCGGCCCTGGTTTTCTTCGATAATCTGTTTGTACAGCTTCTCGTTAGTGCTCATTGTTTCGTTTGGTCCGGGAGTTTGACTGGGGACCGGACATAATGTTACAAAATTCGGGGATGAAATGAAATTTATTATATTATGATCACATATTTGTTTATTATTTGATCATATAATGATATTCGATTTTCGCATCACGCGTCACGCGTCACGGTTTGTACGGGGGGAACACGGGCGTCCGCAGGACGCCCCAACGGGGACGGGTCACTAATGTACCTGAACTGCCACAGCTACTTCAGCCTCCGTTTCGGCACCCTGGCGGTGGACGAACTGGTGGAGGAGGCGGTGAAAACCGGGGTCACGGCCCTGGCATTGACCGATATCAACAACTCCACGGGCGTACCGGATTTCGTAAAGGCGTGCCGGAAGGCCGGGATCCGGCCGGTTACCGGTATCGAGTTCCGGGTGGAGGATGAGATCAAGTATGTAGGCCTGGCGCGGAACCGCGAGGGAATGCGGGAGCTGAACGACCTGCTCAGTCAGCATAATATCAGCGGCAATCCCCTGCCCGACCGGCCCGAGAATATTGATAACTGCATCCTGATCTATCCGTTCGCCAACCGGCCGAAGATCCGGCTGCGGGATAACGAATGGATCGGCATCCGCATGCGGGAGACCCGGAAACTGATCACATCGGAATACAAATCAAACCAGTCCAAACTGGTGCTGCTGCATCCTGTTACGTTTGCCGATACCGATGGGTATACACTCCACCGTAACCTCCGGGCGATCGATCATAATACGCTGCTATCCAAGCTTAACGGAAACCAGACGGCTGACGCCGGGGAACGTTTCTGGCCTATCCACGAGATCAAGGCAGCCCTTTACGACTATCCCCGGATCATCCAGAACACGATACAGGTGCTGTCGCAATGCGAGGCGGAGTTCGATTTCGACAGCGTCAAGAACAAGCAGACCTTCACCGGCAGCCGTCGCGATGATTTCCAGCTCCTCACCAAGCTGGCCATGGACGGGGTACAATATCGGTATGGAAAGAAGAATGCCGAAGCTATACAACGCGTTCATAAAGAGCTCGATATCATTGCCCGGCTCGGCTTTGCCGCCTATTTCCTGATCACCTGGGATATCATCCGGTACTCGATGTCGCGGGGCTTTCACCACGTGGGCCGGGGCTCCGGGGCCAACTCGATCGTGGCCTACTGTCTCCGGATCATCGATGTGGACCCCATCGACCTCGATCTTTATTTCGAGCGGTTCATCAATCCCCGACGCACCAGTCCGCCCGATTTCGACATCGACTACTCCTGGACCGACCGCGAGGAGGTGCAGGATTATATCTTCAAGCGGTATGGTTACAAACACACCGCGCTGCTCGGCACCATGTCGACCTTCAAGGGCAAGTCGATCCTCCGGGAGCTCGGCAAGGTGTACGGACTGCCGAAAGCCGAGATCGACCGGCTGATCGACGAACCCCTGAGCCCGCTCAATAACACGGAGATTATCAGCCACATACGGACTATCGGAAACAAGATGACCGACTACCCCAACCTGCGGAGCATCCATGCCGGCGGGGTACTGATATCCGAAGAACCCATCACCTACTACACCGCCCTCGATATGCCGCCGAAGGGATTTCCAACCACACAATGGGACATGTATGTTTCGGAGGATATCGGGTTTGAGAAGCTCGATATCCTGAGCCAGCGCGGGATCGGGCATATTCATGAGTCGGTGGAGATCATCCGGGAGAACCGCGGGATCAATGTGGATATTCATCAGGTGGAGAAATTTAAAAAGGATACGCGTGTGCGGCAGCTGCTGAAGGTGGGCGAAACCAACGGCTGCTTCTACATCGAGAGCCCGGCGATGCGGGGACTGCTGAAGAAGCTGCGGTGCGAGGATTACATCACGCTGGTGGCCGCCAGTTCGATCATCCGGCCCGGGGTGGCACGGTCGGGCATGATGCGGGAGTACATTTACCGGTTCCACAATCCCGGCAAGTTCACCTATCTGCACCCGGTGATGGAGGAGCAGCTGAAGGAGACCTTCGGGGTGATGGTCTATCAGGAGGACGTGCTGAAGGTGTGTCACCATTTTGCCGGGCTCGATCTGGGCGATGCCGATATCCTCCGCCGGGCGATGAGCGGCAAGTACCGGTCGAAGGAGGAGTTCCAGCGGATCGTCGACAAGTTCTTCATGACCTGCCAGGAGCGTGGCTATCCCGAGGAGGTGACCCGGGAGGTATGGCGGCAGATCGAATCGTTTGCGGCCTACTCTTTTTCGAAGGCACACTCGGCGAGCTATGCGGTGGAGAGTTTCCAGAGCCTGTACCTGAAAGCCTACTTCCCGAAGGAGTTCATGGTTGCTGTGATCAACAATTTCGGAGGCTTCTATTCCGCCTGGGTGTATATCAATGAAGCGCGGCGCTGGGGTGCCACCATCAACCTGCCGTGCGTGAACCACTCCAATCACAAGACGCGGATTCTCGGAAAAGACATCTACCTCGGTTTCATTCACGTGAACGACCTTGAACACGATCTGGGCCAGCAAATTGAAACTGATCGCAAGGAGAACGGGGAATACTCCGATCTCGATCATTTTGTATCCCGCGTCAGGATTGGGATACAGCAGCTCATCCTGCTCATCCGGACAGGTGCGTTCCGGTTCACCGGAAAAACAAAGTCGGCTCTTTTGTGGGAAGCGCACATGCTGCTGGGCAAAAAAGACTCAAAGGAACTGCAGGATTCCCTCTTCATCCTGCCGCGGAAAAAATTCACCCTGCCCGATCTCGAGCGGAACCGCCTTGAGGATGCCTATGACGAAATCGAGCTTTTCGGGTATCCGGTTACGTCAACCTATTTCGATCTTCTCGTAACTAACTTCCGGGGGGAGATCAAGGCGAAGGAGCTGTCGGCGCATGTCGGGAAGAAAGTCAGGATGGTGGGTCAGCTGGTGGTGATCAAATATGTGCGCACCATCAAGCGCGAGTGGATGCACTTTGCCAACTTCCTCGACGACACCGGCGAGTTCTTCGATACCGTTCACTTCCCGCAAAGCCTGAAACTTTACCCCTTCAAAGGCTACGGCTGTTACCTGATCCTGGGCAAGGTGGTGGAAGAGTTCGGTTTTGCCAGTATAGAAGTAGAGAAACTCGCCAAGCTGCCGGTGCGCAGTGTGGATGACAAGCGGCCGTTGCCGGAGTTGAGGGTGCACCAGGGGTTTGACCCGATGGGGATAGGGGCACAGGGGCACGCGGGCACAGGGGCATAGGGGGGGGCATGTGCCCGTAGGGGAGGGCCCGTGGTCCTCCCGAAAGGCAGAGGGCA
>CAYQFT010000244.1:0-4463 GCA_964416825.1 uncultured Porphyromonadaceae bacterium | reverse complement strand
CTGGCAAGTTTACCCTCCGATCCTGCCCGGAATTATAAGGATTGGGATCTCGGATTTTTGTGCGAGTACATTATGAACACGCACCATAAATTTGTGCTGCGAAATTTGCCACAGCTGGTTGCCTATACGGAAAAGATAGCCTCCGTGCACGGGGAACATCACCCGGAACTGGTTGAGGTTGCAGGTTTATTCTCAAGAATTAACCAGGAACTACTTCAGCACCTGGCCAAGGAGGAGGAGGTACTGTTCCCGGCGATCCGGGAGGCTCTTGCCGGAGGAAATCCCGAAGCCTGTGCAACCACACAGTCGGAAATTTCCCGGATGTCTGGCGAACATGAAGTGGCCGGCGGTTTAATGGATAAGATCAATGTGATTACCGGCGGATATTTCGTGCCAGATGACGGATGCAATACCTACAGGGTAACCTTCAAACTTCTCGAACAGTTTGAAGATGATTTGCATGTGCATGTTCATCTGGAGAATAATATTCTGTATCCGAAGGCACTGCAACTCGGCTGAATTATAACGCGTGAAGCGTAATTGGATGTGCCAATGTGATAATGTGCCAATGTGATAATGTGCTAATGTGCCAATTATAGAAAAGCCAGAGTCATCATAAGGTCCCAGCATGCAAGTTCTGGCCTTTAACTGGCAACCGGCAACCGGTAACCAGTAACCAGCAACCAGTTACCAGTAACCAGCAACTTGTTATTATCTTCGTGCCATGAAAGCACTATTCATCGGCGGAACCGGGAACATCAGCACCCCGGTCAGCAAGCTGGCTGTAGCCAGGGGCGTGGAACTTTATCATCTCAACCGGGGCAACCGGCAGCCTGTAAACGGAGTTAAGAACCTGATTGCCGACCTGACCCGGCCTGAGCAGTTGAAGCAAGCCCTGGCGGGCCATACCTGGGATGTGGTGGTCAACTGGATCGCATACACGCCTGAGGATATTCTTCGGGACGTTGAGATTTTCGAAGGTAAAACCGGACAGTATATCTTCATCAGTTCGGCCTCGGCCTACCAGAAGCCGCCTGTGAATCCGGTAATCACGGAATCCACTCCGCTCCGCAATCCGGTCTGGCAATATTCCCGCGACAAGATCGCCTGCGAGGACCTTCTAGTGAAATTATACCGGGAGCGAGGGTTTCCCATGACGATCATCAGGCCGTCGCATACCTATTATTCTGTGATTCCGGTTTCGCTTGGCGGATGGGAGGAGTTCACCGTGATCGACCGTATGCGCAAGGGTTTGCCGGTGGTGGTGCACGGCGACGGAACCTCCCTCTGGACCATGACCCACGCCGATGATTTTGCCGTCGGGTTTTTAGGACTGATGAATGTTTTCAGGGCCATCGGAGAAGCGTACCATATCACTTCCGATGAAGCCCTCACCTGGAACCAGATCTATCAGTCAGTGGCCCTGGCCGCCACCGGTAAGGAGGCGGAACTGGTGCACATTTCATCGGACTTCATTGCGGATTATGCCGATAAAAACGGATACCCTTCGGTACGCGGCACCCTGCTGGGCGACAAATCCCACACGGCCCTTTTCGACAATTCGAAAATCAAGCGTCTGGTACCCGAATATCAGGCTAAAATTCCTTTTGCCGAAGGAATCAAATCGACCATTGCCTGGTTCGATGCCGAGCCTGCGCGGCGGGTGGTGAAGGAAGAGACCCACCGGTTTATTGATAGGTTAATAACTGAGGTAAGAAGGTGAAGGTGGAATTTTGAGATTCGAACCCAGAGTGTTGAATGCTGAAATTTAGATTCAGGTTAAGACGCATCATTTTGCGTCTTTACAAAGTCCTTGAATCTGATTTTCAAAACTCAACACTCTGTGTTCGAATCTCAACCTTCCCAGCCTTCAACTTCATAACCCTACCGTCCTCAAGCCGAAGGGTGGCAGTGCTGTTCGGCGGAATGACCGCAGTGTAGACAACCTGGTTTCCCTCCCTTTTCCATGCCGATACGATCTCGCCGTAGGGTCCGGTGTGGCGGGCCTCAAAGTGATCAAGGCCCTTCACGAAATGAGGTTCGAGTATTACATTCTTGAAGCCGGGCTGCTCCGGATCAGGCCTGATTCCGCCCGGGGCCTTGAAAAACCAGGCACCGATCTCGCCGAACATGATGTGGTTTCGTGAGATATCATAGCTGGTTTTCATGGGCCAGTTCTCCTGCAGGGTGGTGGCGCCGTTTTTGATCCAGAATCCCCACGACGGGTAGGTGTCGTTTGAGGCCAGTGTCCAGGCCAGGTCGGCATACCCGTTATCGCTCAGGGCATTCAGGATGGTTTTGGTTCCCAGAAGTCCAACATCCAGATGGCTGGTGTCAGCTATCACTCTGTTATAAAGGTTCTTAGCAACTTTCGCCTTTAATTCAGCGGGCACGATGCCCCAGAAGAGGGCCGCACTCAGTTCGGTCTGGAACCCGCTTCCGTAAATTCCGGTTTCCCGGTTCAGGTATTTGGCATTGATGGCACCGGCTATCTTTTCAGAGAGGGCCAGGTATTTTTCATAATCCTGATTTTTCCCGAGCAGTTTAGCCGCTTTCGACAGAATGCATGCATCGGTATAATAATACAGTGAGGAGGTGAACTCCTTGGGGGTTACTGATTTAACCGGGATCCAGTCGCCCAGACCCCAGTCGGTGATGCCGGAGGGACTGATCTCAGTGATGTGATCCACGTATAGCCTGATGTTGTCGTAGCATTGTTCCAGCAGGCGGATATCACCGTAAAACAGGTACACGTTCCAGGGAATAATGGCGATGGTGCTGGTCCAGTCGGGACCGTTGCCCCAGCTGTAGCCCCATCCGGCGGTGGGAATGATGGAGGGAAGAACCCCGTTGGGCTGCTGTTCGTCCTGATGATCGGCCAGCCATTTTTCATAAACGGTGATGGCATCGTAGTTAAATAGCCCGGTTTCAATGGCAATCTGCGCATCCCCCGTCCAGCCGTTCTTTTCCCTTTGGGGGCAGTCGGTGGGGTATCCGTAGAGGTTGGACAGGTATGAGGCATTGGTTGCGGCCCAGATCTTATCGGTCAACGGATTGGAGCTGCTGATGGTCCCAACCGGAGCAACGTCGCTGTGCATGAAGTATCCGGTGAGGCTCTCGCGTGTCAGGGTAAGGGGAACACTGGTTGTGACCTCCACGTATTGAAATCCCTTGTAGTTAAAACGGGGCATGAAGTTCTCCTCACCATTCCCGCTGAGAATGAAAATGTCGGTGGCGAAAGGATCTGAATCACCGGAGGGCCGGTAATGAACGTTGATGTTCGATTGATCAGCACGGCCATCGGGATAGATCTGCTCGGCATGTTTTAGTCTGATTTCCGTACCGGCCGGACCGCTTACCCGGATGCTGCTGACTCCGGCAATATTCCGCCCGAGGTTGAACATCCAGGTCAGTTCATCCAGTTTTGTGACGCTGGCTGCCGGTATGGCTTCAACGTTGCGGATTGGCTGAACGGCTTGCGGGAAAATATTTCCCGACGGAGCTGCCACCGGAGTTGCCGGGCTCCAGCCGGAGCCGCTGAAGCCGGGCGAGTTCCAGCCTTTCTGTTCGAGCCGGGCATCGTAATGTTCCGCGGTATAGATGCTGTTAAAGACCAGGGCTCCCGTAGAAGTTTTCCAATCGGGACCTGTGACGATGGTCTCTGTGCGGCCATCCTCGTAGGTGATCCGCAGGTTCATGAGGAACCGGGGGCGGTTTCTCCAGTGAGCCTTGTGAAAATCCCAGACGGCCGTGGACTGGTGATTATACCAGCCGTTGCCGAGGATAACCCCGATGGCATTGGCACCGGATTGTATGAGGGAGCTAACGTCGTGCGTCACGTACAGGTTCCGTTTGTCAAAACGGGTGTAGAGCGGATCCAGCCGGTGGTCGCCCACCGTTTGCCCGTTGATGGATAATTCAAACAGGCCGGCAGCGGTAACATAGGCGCGGGCACTCCTGATCTTACCGGATGGGGTGAACTCCTTCCGGAAATAGGGGGCCGGCTTGAAATCCTGATCGTGTGAATCGGTGATCCAGGATCCTTTCCAGTTGTCCTGTTGGACCATGCCGGTTTCGAAGCTGGCAACCGTTGAGATCCTGCTCTTTTTGCCCCGGTGGTCCCATACCTGGATGGTCCAGAAATACCGGGTAAAAGGGGTCAGCCCGGTTTTGCCGCTATAGGGGACCAGGTTGCAGTCGCTTGCAACGATCCCGGTATCCCAGAAATCTCCCTGTCCCCGGGCTATCAGCGCCGAATCGGTTCCGATGCGGATGCGGTAAGCGGTTTGGGCAGCACCGGGTCGGACGTCTGCTATCTGCCAGCGAAAGCGCGGCGCGGGCGCATCTATGCCAATCGGATTAGTCAGGTATTCGCAGGTCAGCTGAACCGGCCGGCTTTTTTTTGCCTGGAGACCGGCGGGCAGCAAACATAAGGTCAGGAGAAGGATAAAAAGGTTTTTCAT
>CAYQFT010000243.1:0-4466 GCA_964416825.1 uncultured Porphyromonadaceae bacterium | reverse complement strand
TATTAAAACACAGGCAATTATCACCGGATGATCTCCGTGTCATCGGCACCCTTCCTCATCGCCCGTTTAATTTAGCAGCACCAGCGCCGAGGTACAGGTACCGCCCCGGTAAACAAGCCGGAAACAATACATCCCTCGGGGCCAGGTGGCGGTAAGGATCTCCACCATCCGGTCCGATTGCTCAACTGTTTGCCGGTAAACCAGGCCGCCCGACAGGCTGTATACCTCCAGGGTGCATTGACCCCATTGGTCGTAAGTGACGGAGCCGCCGTCCTTTTCCATGATCTCCAGTTGCCGGGGCACCTCCACCGTTACCCGGTCGCGTGCCGGATTGGGCCAGGCGCGCAGCCGTGTATCGGCCACCGGGAACACCTTTTCCTCTGTGCCAACCAGCAGGTCGCACACCGGATCGATCGTATCACTCACGATGGGGTAAGGGCACAGGCTGTCGTACACGTAGAGATAACCATACACCGAATCGTACTCAAACTGCGCGTTGAGTTTGAACAGGTAGTTGACATTGTTGTGCTTCGACAGTCCCACGATCTTTTTATCGTGGGTGACGATAGACCAACTGCTCGCCCCGATGTAGGGGTTGTCGGCGATCGATCTGGAGAATTGCTCGATCCCAAGGGTGTCCATGCGGATCCATTTGATGTGCCACACCCCGCCAATCTTGCCGCTGGCCCGCATAACCAGGGTGGTGTCGTCGAAAAAGTTAAGCGAACCGTTCGATCCCGGGCACGAGTTGGGGATCACATCCTGGTAATACCCCTCGGTGCCGTCGGCCATGCATTTGATCAGAGCTGGCGTGTCGCAGGTGTTGCTGTGCCAGCCGGTACTGTAAAAGTGTCCGGTAGGGCTGATCAGCGTGTAATAATCAACGAATCCGTGAAATCCGTTCCCCAATCCGTACACATTGCGCCATAGCACATTGCCCGCCGTGTCGGTGCGGAAAAAATAGGGCCTCTCGTACCCGACTCCAGGCGGCATCCCCGGATCTGGTGCATAACATTTCCCGGAAACCAGGAACCCGTCGTCGAGCACCGTCACGTCGTTCCCATCGTCGCCGAAAAATGGCGGCAAAGCCGGATAGTTGCGCTTCCATAACCATTGACCAGTAGAACTAAGCTTATACAATTGAATTCGGTTGTTTTCGGCGGGGTCGGAATAGGAAGTAAGTAAAACATATTCCCCAGAAGGCACCTGTCTTATTCTGAATGCATTATCATAGATTCCCGGAGTGCTGATATTACTGCACCATTCCAATTCACCACAAGGAGAAAGCTTGATGATTACCGGGTCGAAATAGCCAGTGGGATCATATTTGCTTGTCGAACCGGTAAGGATGTAACCCTTGTCACTGGTCTGTACCACATGAAAAAGATTATAGGCATTAAGGCCGTCCCTAAATTCCTTATACCAAAGAATTATCCCGTTGATATCGGTGCGGATAAGAAAGGAAGTGACATACGGTACTCCACTATGGTATTTAACGATCAATATTAGGTACCCATGATCAACTGTTTCTATCAGACATTGGTTAAAACAGGAAGTGCCAAAGGGTAGCGGTTTCAGCCATTCATACGGCTTGCCGCAAGAGCCCAGAAAATACAGTGACAACAGGGTTACCGTCAGGAACCATTTTTTCATCGCACTCATTCAGGTTGAATTACGAACGTGGCGGTTTCGATAATTTGTTCCCCTTCAGTCAATATCACCAAATATCCGCCACGGGTATATTCCCGCGTGTCAAACAGCGCCTGACCTGTTGGATAAGCAATTGACTTGACAGCCAATGGTCTACCGATATCCAAACATGTCACCGTCAACCTCCAGGTTCCAGGAATTATTGTGGTGCGATTCAGCGCATAATCTACAATGACAAACTGCCGTGCGGGATTGGGATAAACCCTGAGTTTATTCCCGGTTTGGATCTTTTCATTGCCGTAATGGCTCGCACGGTCTTTGATTTCGTTACAGGAGAGAGGCATTGAGCTGGTTTAGGAGTTCAAAGCTAAGAAAGTTCGGGATTATTAACACTGACCATTTCAGGGAAAACGTTTGTAAACACTTTTCCTATGATCGAAGGCAGCGAAATACAGCGTATCGTTTTCAATAAATAAGCCTAACCTGTAATGTTGGATTCGGACCCGGTATGCGGTTTTATGCCCTTTGAGTTTAACCAGACCAGGTATTTCACTTACCAAAATGCATTTTGATGTCATTTCAATAAAATCCTGAACTGATTTGGCGACTGACTTGTTCCTGATCTTTTTAATATCCCTGCCAAAGGAGGTAAAGAAAACCTGATTCATTTTTCGAGGATCCTTGAAAGTGTGCCCATGACTTCATCGCGGCTCACTGTTCCCGATCTACGCGCGGAAAGCATTTTTTTTAACAGGTCCATATCATCAAGGTCGCTATCCTGAAGAAATTCGATTCCCTTATGCTTCTCAGCCATAACCCTGGCTGTTTCTATCAGTGCTTTACCAGCCTTTGTTCGCTCGTTTATCTGTATGGTTGTCATAGTGCAAAGGTAAAAAGCATTTTCCCGACAAGCAAGAAATTTAACAATTTATTTTTGGTCACCCATTGGGTCACCACGAAAAACACAAACAGCCATAAACGTAATGTTTACGGCTGTTTCGTGGGTTTCGATTGTTGTCCGACTAGGGGTCGAACCTAGACTCTAATGATCCAGAATCATTTGTGTTGCCAGTTACACCATCGGACAATCTGCGTGCAAAATTAATACATTTTTTCCAAAAGGACCATGTTTTATTTAACTTTTTCAACCTTTGACCAGGAATCTTTCAGCGGGACGACACGGTTAAAGATTAGCTTTTCCGGGGTTGAATCGTTATCGGCCGCAAAATAACCAATCCGCTCGAACTGGTACTTGTTTGTAATTCCCGGGGCTGGCCCAACGGAATTTAACACAGACGGCTCGATCATCGCGGTGATGACTTTCAGGGAGTTGGGGTTCAGATAATCCTTATAGGTCATTCCCTCTTCGATATCGTCGGGGTTCTCCCTGGTAAACAACCGGTCGTAGAGCCTTACTTCCGCTTTAACTGCTTGTTTTTCAGACACCCAGTGAAGCGTACCTTTCACTTTCCGGTTACTTTCAGGCATCCCGCTTTTCGTTTGCGGATCGTAGGTGCAATGGATCTCGCTGATTTCGCCCGTTTCCGGGTCCTTCACGACACTTTCGCACCGGATGATGTATGCAGCCTTCAATCGGACCTCACGGCCGGGAGCAAGGCGGAAAAACTTATTTGGGGGATCTTCCATGAAATCTTCCCGTTCAATGAGCAGGTGTTTTGAAAACGGCATCATCCGTTTGCCCTTTGATTCATCTTCGGGATTGTTTACAGCATCCATCTCTTCCACCAGGTCTTCCGGGTAGTTGTCGAGCACCACCCTGACAGGGTCGAGGACCGCCATCAGCCGGTTGGCCGCTTTGTTAAGATCTTCGCGGATGCAGAATTCAAGCAGACTTACGTCGATGACATTGTCGCGCTTGGCCACGCCGATGAGTTCGGCAAAGTTGCGGATCGAGGCGGGCGTATAACCACGCCGGCGCAAGCCGCAGATAGTAGGCATCCGCGGGTCGTCCCAGCCATTTACATAGCCCTCTTTCACCAGTTCGAGCAGTTTCCGCTTGCTCATCACCGTGTAGGTGACGTTCAGGCGGGCAAATTCGATCTGGCGGGGAGCGTAGATGCCAATCTCGCGGATAAACCAGTCGTAGAGCGGCCGGTGCACTTCAAACTCCAGGGTGCAGATGGAGTGGGTGATCCGTTCGATGGAATCTGATTGTCCGTGCGCAAAATCATACATCGGATAGATGCACCAGGCATCGCCGGTACGGTGATGATGGGCATGCAGGATCCGGTACAGAACGGGATCGCGCATGTGCATGTTGGGTGACCCCATATCGATCTTTGCCCGCAGTACGCGCGATCCATCAGGGAACTCCCCTGCGCGCATCCTGGCAAAAAGATCGATATTTTCCTCCACCGAACGGTTTCGAAACGGGCTCTCCTTTCCCGGGCGGGTTGGCGTTCCGCGGGTTTCACCGATCTCCTCGGCGGACATGTCGCATACAAAGGCCTTCTCTTTCCTGATCAGGATCAGCGCATATTCGTATAATTGCTCGAAATAATCGGAAGCGTAGAACAACCGGTCTTCCCAGTCAAAGCCCAGCCACTTCACGTCTTCCATGATTGAATCGACGTATTCAGTATCTTCTTTTACAGGGTTTGTGTCATCGAACCGGAGGTTGGTTTTTCCATTGTATTTCTTTCCCAGTCCGAAATTCAAACAGATCGATTTTGCGTGTCCGATGTGCAGGTAGCCGTTGGGTTCGGGCGGAAAACGTGTATGAACACGGCTTTCGTTAACGCCATTGCGGATATCCTCTTCGATGATCTCTTCGATGAAATTGAGGGATCGGACGG
>CAYQFT010000242.1:0-4479 GCA_964416825.1 uncultured Porphyromonadaceae bacterium | reverse complement strand
GGGATTCCTACCGCCGGTTTGTACAGATGTATGGTGATGTGGTTTTAGGTCTGAAGCCGGCATCAAAGGAAGACATGGACCCGTTTGAAGTTATTATTGACGAAGTTAAAGAGCATAAAGGTGTTGAACTGGATACTGACCTCACGGTTGATGACCTGAAAGATCTGGTTACCAAATTCAAGGCCGCTGTAAAAAAGGAGACAGGCAAGGACTTCCCAACTAGTCCCTGGGAGCAGCTCTGGGGTTCCGTGATGGCGGTTTTCAATAGCTGGAACAATGACCGCGCCATATATTACCGCAAGCTCAACCGCATTCCGGATGAGTGGGGAACGGCCGTTAACGTGCAGGCTATGGTTTTCGGCAACATGGGAGAAAACTCAGGCACAGGAGTTGCCTTTACCCGTGATGCCGGTACCGGTGAAGATATTTTTAATGGTGAGTACCTGATTAACGCTCAGGGTGAAGATGTGGTTGCCGGTATCCGGACTCCGCAGCAGATCTCCAAAGAGGGTTCACAGCGCTGGGCCCAGCTGGCCAATGTTTCAGAAGCTGACCGTGCTTCAAAGTTTCCTTCCCTGGAAGAGGCTATGCCGGCTGTTTTCGCTGAACTGAATGAGACACAGCAGAAGCTCGAAGATTATTTCAAGGATATGCAGGATCTCGAGTTTACTATCCAGGATGGCAAACTTTGGATGCTTCAGACCCGCAACGGTAAGCGCACCGGTGCTGCCATGGTGAAGATCGCTATGGATATGCTTCGCGAAGGCAAGATTGATGAAAAAACTGCCCTCAAGCGCCAGGAGCCAAATAAACTCGATGAACTTCTTCATCCCGTGTTTGAAAAAGCAGCGATGAAGAGTGCTTCGGTTATCGCCAAGGGTTTGCCCGCTTCTCCCGGCGCAGCAACCGGACAGATTGTTTTTCATGCTGACGAAGCCGAAGAATGGGCTGCAGCAGGAAAAAAAATCGTATTGGTCAGGGTCGAAACCTCACCTGAAGACCTGAAAGGAATGAATGTTGCTGAAGGTATTCTTACCGCCCGTGGCGGCATGACCTCTCACGCTGCCGTTGTGGCTCGCGGGATGGGTAAATGCTGTGTTTCCGGCGCTGGCAGCCTTCAGATCGATTATAAGAAGCGCACGCTTAAAGTTTCCGGAAAAGAACTGGCCGAAGGGGATTGGATTTCTCTTAACGGTTCCACCGGCGAAGTTTATGATGGCAAGATCAAAACCATCACCCCCGAAATGAGTGGTGACTTTGGTGAGCTTATGACCCTTGCCGACAAATATTCCCGCATGAAGGTCAGGACCAATGCCGATACCCCGCACGATTCACGCGTAGCACGCGCCTTTGGTGCCGTTGGTATCGGTCTGTGCCGCACCGAGCATATGTTCTTCGAAGGTGACCGTATTAAAGCTGTTCGCGAGATGATCCTGGCCGACGACGAAACCGGTCGCCGGAAAGCCCTCGCCAAACTCCTCCCGATCCAACGGAGCGATTTTGAAGGCATTTTCGAAGCGATGGCCGGACTACCCGTGACCGTTCGCCTGCTGGATCCGCCGTTGCATGAATTTGTTCCGCATGAAGAAGCCAACCAGAAAGAAATGGCTGAAGAAATGGGTATCTCACCGGCTGAAGTAAAGGCCAAAGTAGAATCCCTGCACGAATTCAATCCGATGCTCGGTCATCGTGGCTGCCGTTTGGGCAATACCTACCCGGAGATCACCGAAATGCAGGTTCGCGCCATCATTGAAGCTGCGCTCAACCTGAAAAAACGCGGTATCGAAGCCAAACCGGAGATCATGATACCGCTTACGGGTACCTATGAAGAGATGAAGCTTCAGGAGACCATCACCCGTGACACCGTCAACAAAGTGTTCGCTGAAATGAACGATACCATCGAGTACCTTGTTGGTACGATGATTGAAGTCCCAAGAGCTGCGCTGGTTGCTGACAAGATCGCCGAATCTGCTGAATTCTTCTCATTCGGAACCAATGACCTTACCCAGATGACTTTCGGATATTCCCGCGATGACGCAGGCAAATTTCTTCCGGTTTATCTGCAGAAAGGCATCCTGAAAGATGACCCGTTCCAGGTACTGGATCAGGTTGGTGTCGGACAGTTGATCCAGATGGCTATTGAAAAAGGCCGGAGCACCCGCGACAAGCTGAAGGTTGGCATTTGTGGAGAACACGGCGGCGAACCCTCATCCGTTGGTTTCTGCCACAAGGTTGGCATGGACTACGTGAGCTGCTCACCGTTCCGCGTACCGATCGCCAGACTGGCTGCTGCACAGGCTGCTTTGTAGGATTATTCATATTTAAAGCTGTCAGCTTTTTGGTAAAGCTGACAGCTTTTTATAATTTTGCTTTCATATTTAAGTATATGAATATCTGGATATCAATAGGATTTCTGATTCTGGCCTATTTGCTTGGATCTGTATCTTCTGCAGTCTGGCTCGGCAAAATCATGAGGGGGGTAGACGTCCGGGAACTGGGCAGCGGCAATGCGGGCTTCGCGAATGTGATTCGGAATCTGGGTCCTTGGGTAGGAATTCCAGTATTAATCATCGATACACTTAAAGGTTATTTTGCTGTCCAGCTTGCCTTCCTGATCCCCGGTATTGACAGTGGATCGGAACAGCTTCAAATGTGGCAGATCCTGTTTGGTATTGCAGCGCTGATTGGTCACCTATTCCCCATTTATACAGGATTCAGGGGTGGAAAAGGCGTTGCTACCGGCCTGGGCATAGTACTTGCCCTCTATCCGGTAGGAGCCCTCCTTTCATTTGTGGTCTTCTTGATTGCATTTCTGGCCAGCCGATACTGGAGCCTGGGTTCCATGATGGCGGGCATATCCTTTCCTCTTTTCGTGCTACTGTTATTTCCGGGATCAAACGCCCCGCTGAGCATTTTTTCATGGATAGTGGCGGCGGTACTACTGATCACCCATCAGAAAAATATCGACAGAATTTTGAAAGGGAAGGAACGAAAAGCCCGGCTGTTTTCCCTAAGGAGCAAAAACAAGGGGCAAAATCCTTCCTAACTCTACCGTTCCAACATTTTCAACCAGGCGGCCCTGGTTCGCATAGGCAATTTTACCTGTCTCTTCCGATACAATAATCACAAAGGAATCTGAACTTTCCGACATACCCACCCCGGCACGGTGCCGTAAACCCAGATCGGGTGGAATATTCGGATTCTCAGTAACCGGAAGCACGCAGCGGGCGGCCGAAATCCGGTTCCGTGCCAGAATCATTCCCCCGTCGTGCAGCGGCCCGTCCTTACGGAATATCGATTCAATCAATTCAGACGAGAGCGAGGCATCCACAGCACAGCCGGTCTCAGCAAAGGCCCTGAGTTCTGATTTCTTTGCCAGAACTATCAGAGCCCCTGTTTTCGATTTTGAAAGGTTCGTGCAGGCTTCAATAATCGGCCCAAAAGACCACTCTTCCTCCTGGTCTTTGCTGAATGGGAAGAGGCTGTCAAAACTGATCACGCCCTTACGGAAATATCTTGTCCCGATAACAAGTAGAAACCTTCTTACCTCTTGCTGGAAAACGATCAGTAAGGCCAGCAATCCTAAGCCAATAATCTGTCCGAGGATGGTGCCCAGCAGTTGCATATTGAGCGCACGTACCACCAGCCAGACCATGTAGATCAGGAAAACTCCGTAAAAAATATTTACAGCAACAGTTCCTCTTACCAGTTTGTATATCTGGAAAATAAGGATCGCGACCAGGAAAATATCAATGAGATCGAGAAACCGGAAGGAGTCAAAAAGAAATCCCATTTAGTTGGTTTTTGCCTTATCAGTCAAAAGTATGCATTCAACGGCCTGTTTCACATCATGCACCCTCAAAATATCTGCATTTTTTATCAGGGCAACGGTATGAAGAACGGAGGTCCCATTCAAGGCAGCCTCAGGTTCTGAATTAATCGACTTGTAAATCATAGATTTCCGGGATAACCCAACAACTAACGGCCGTTCAAAAATCCGGAAATCCTGCAGGTCATCAAGCAGTGCATAATTATCTTCCATAAGTTTTCCAAAACCAAAACCCGGATCAATCCAGATATCTGCCACCCCGGCCCGTTCAAGCTCAATCACCCTCCTGGCAAGAGATTTTATCACATCACCTGTCACATCATTATACAGTGGGTTTTGCTGCATCGTCCGGGGTGTGCCGAGCATATGCATGAGGATATAGATTACCTTATGGCTGGCGATCACCGAAAACATACGCGGATCCATTTCGCCGCCTGATATATCATTAATAATCTGCACATTGTACGCACTAATCGCCCACTCTGCGATTTCAGAGCGATACGTGTCAACCGACAAAAGGATGTCAGGATAATCTGCTCTGATGATGGATAAGGCCTGCTCTAACCGAGAACGCTCCATTTCCATATCGGGTTCCAAGGCGCCAGGACGGGTAGAGCAAGCTCCGATATCCAGAATATCTGCGCCCTCCC
>CAYQFT010000241.1:0-4545 GCA_964416825.1 uncultured Porphyromonadaceae bacterium | reverse complement strand
GACAGGGCGGCCACCACATAGGGAGTGTCCCAGGCCGGTTTGTTCTGAGTCGTCCAGTTGATCACTTCATTCAGATATTTAGCTCCCTCTTCCGGCCGGTCGGTCTGTAAATAAATGACCCCGGCGAGATAGTTCTCAATCCGTTCATCGGTCACGTAAGGTTTTCCAACCCCCAGGGATTCCGGCCATTTCCGGGCCTCCTCCAGGTCCTTCAACGCCCGTGCATATTTCTTTTGAACGAAGTTTTCCAGTGCCCGCAGGACCAGTGCCGACCGGTATATCTCATGCCCCTCCCTTGCCCCTTCCGCGGGCAACAGAATCAGCTCCTCAAGAATATTCAGGCAATTGTCGTAGTTATGATTGTAAAGCTCCATGCGCGCACGGTCGAAAGTTAGGATCATGTGCCCCGGGATTTTGACCGTTGCCTTGCGGGCATTGTCAAGGGCTACGGCCCAATTCCGATTTTTGGCGTGGTAGGCAGTGAGTGCCTGCCAAACTCTCCATTCACCCGGTTCCAGTGCGAGGGCCCGGTTAAGGTCGGTCTGCACGTAACTGTCATCCGATCCGGCAAACAACCGGGCACGGGTCAGGTAAAAGTGGGCTTCCTGCGGTTCATCCTTGCATGATCGGAATAATTCTTTTGCGCGGGTGCTGTCATCGAGATTCCAGTGAATCAACCCCATATAATAACGATTCTTCCAATCGCGCGACCTGGCCTCTGCAGCCTGGATTACTTTCAGGGTTTCTGGCCGCCAGGGGAAAGTGAGATAAGTGGAGGCGGGAATGGGAGGGACTTCTTCGCCAATACGGACGACATTACCCCTAGGCAGTGAGACCGGGTTTGGATCGACTCGCGGGGCCAGACGCTTGCGCCAGTAAATGACTTCTGCGCATACAGGAGCCCGCCTGAGCAAATCATATGACTCTTTGAGACACCCGACTGAGTGATAGCAGAGGGCTAGCTCAAGGTAGGATTGCTCCTGAAATTCACTGCGGATCAGCGAAGTAAAATTTAACAGATTTTCTTCGCTCCCCACATACAGGAATTTTTCATAACGGGCAAAGTGGTTCAGCGGGTCCAATCGCAATAAACGTTCAATGCCCTCTTTTGCCAGGTTGTGTTGCCAGGAGAGCCGTCCCGCTACCACCTTGTGCCGTAATGCGCTTATATTAAACTGATTGTAATCCAGTGCCATCGAGGCGTACCGAAGGGCGGCAGGGTACTCCTTGCGTATCAGATAGATCCCGGCCATTTCCGTATAGGCTGCCGAACGGTACTCCATGGACCGGGCGGCAATACCGAATGCTTCCAACGCCTTGTAGAATCCAGGTGAACCAGTAGATACCTGGTTCACATCTGTAACAAACCTGACGACATTCCCCGATTCGGGATTGGACTCCTGATGCTGGCTTAGTTGCAGATAATCGGAGTATTTCTCATTGTCCTGATTTTTCTTCACGATGCCGTACAGGAAATTTGACTTCGGGTCATAGGTATCAACACCCAGGGCAATCTGAAGCAACTCCTCTGCCAGATTATCCTTCAGAATTCGTATGTACTCCTCTGCCAACCCGGTAAGAGCGGGGAGAAACCGGGGATCTTTTGCCAAACATTTGCGGTAGTGATCCCGGGCCTGGGAATATTCGCGCTGCCGGCTGAATTCAGCGGCTTTCATGCACAGTCCCTGGGCGCTGTTCCAGTCGAAGGTCGGGGCAACCACCGGACGGTCCAGATCCTTTTCGGATGGAACCGGGGAGGCCCATTTCAGTCGGGAACCAATCCGCACGGCCGTAATAGCTTTTTCAGGACCCGGATTCTCCATTGAATCTGCCTTCCATACAAACAGTTGAAGCGGAGCCAGATCCAGGTCAATTTGTTCCCGCGTACCATCAGAAAACTCAATGGTCAACCGCTCCGTCACAAATTCCAGCGGACTAAACCGTATCTCCTCGATCTTCTGTCCTCCTACCCACAGCACGCCGGCCTTCGTGATTTCGGAAGCCCCGCCGGTTCCCACGATGGGAAACCAGATTTCAGAAAAATTTTCACAGGTATGTGCCGGAAATTCCATATGCTTGAATGGTGTATAGGTACTACCGGCTGCTTCCTGATTAAACAGGATTCCTGTTTGTAATTCGGTATACTGCATATTGCCGGGCTGATCGGTGAGCAGGTTGGTCCACATGGCGCCCTGCGGACTTAGCGCCCAAATCCATATTTTTTTCCCTAGTTTCTCAGGATACTCATTCCAGTGGCCAAAGCCGAAATCGCGCGTCGCATAATAGCCTGCAAAAAAATCGGAGTAGGTTCCCAGCACATGGTAGCTATGGTCTGACCCGTAATTATTTTCCGAATACCGGGATATATTCCGGCCGTCCTTTAAAACCGGCCAGGGATGGGCATCCCCGTCATGACCGATGTAATGGTCACCCGGGAATATATAGGTAAGGTCCGGAGCGGCATCGGCCGATGAAGTGGCCCAATGGTATTTGGAGGTACTACGATCCGTAGGATTATACCAGAAAACATGGGTTTCAAGATAGGCCTTGTCGGCCGGCAGGCGGATCTCTACCCGCCATTCGGTTCTTGAAGTGAGGTCCATGGCACCGATCCAGCAGGAAACGCTTCCGTCGGGGTTCTGGGTAGTCAGGTAATCAACCGGTGTGGCGGTTGTGGGTGCATGTCCAATCGATCCGAAGTTAAATTCGATCCCGCCGGACGTCCAGGCCCCACGCATGGCTATATCCCTGAATTTGACAACCTTGTTGAAGTAAATGAATTCCTTGCCGGTCGATTTTTCAATCCCACCCCACACCTTGCCCCCCATCTCAGGCGCTACCCAGACTTTAATCCACTCATTTTCCATCTCAACCATCTTCCAATCTTTTTTGACTCCCTGGGTGGAAAACCCGTCAAACCGGTAGTAGGGATAGATCTTTCCGGTGCGAGCCACAGGATTCGGATCTCCAAACGGATACGTCAGAAATGTCCTCGAATATTCCCCCACCGACGCTCGTAGAGACGGATGATCATCCGTCTCTGACCGATTTTGATCATTTCCCGTTGATGATTGTGCTATCAGGCGTACAGGCGAAATGGCAAACAAGAGAATAAGGGCCACGCGGATCGTTTTCATGGAATAAACGTTTTGGACGAAGGTAGCAAATAGGTGAATAATCAGGAAGGAATTGTAATTTAACGGGATCAACGGCAAACTATGGAAAAGGGTACCTCAAACCACCCTGCTGTTTCTGTTACTTGGGCGAAAGATTCAGATAATCAGAAGATTCTGGAATTATCACCCCGATGTGTCCAGTCGGGAATGGTCACCATGTATCCCGACCGTTCACCTGTTTTTAACCGGCTGCACAGTCTGATTGACGGCGAATCCTACCACTCTTTGGCTGTGGCTGGCGATCGGGCGATCGGATTGCTGGGGACGATGCATGAAAAGATATATTTTAAAGGCCAGCCTATCCGCATGGCCTATTTCATGGACTTTAAGGTTGACCCCGATTTTCGCCGCGGACTGACTGCCTACCGGATGGTCAGGCAGACGATTGATAAGGAGGTCTCAGAGGGAACCCGGATGGGACTGGCAACCCTGCTAAAAAACAATGAGGCTCCGATGGCCTTCACCAAAGGCCGCATTGGTTTTCCGGCATCACTCTACCTTGGCGATAACCGCGTCTTCAGCTGTGTTCCGGTCAGGATTCTCAAAACGGATCCGTCCTTTGTCATCAGCGTTCCAACCGAATCCGATATCCCCGAACTTGTTGCCCTCTACAACCGGTATTATTCAACCTTCAGGCTGGCTCCGCGGATGACTGAAGATCTTTTCCACCATTACACTCAAAATATTCAGGGTCTTGGCCTCAGTGAATTCAGGGTTGCCCGGCATGAGGGAAAGATCAAGGCTGTGATGGCACTTTGGGATGAAGAACCTTACCGTCGCTATTGGGTCACCCGTTCGAACATAAAAGTCAAAATGGTTTCAGCTCTGGTCAAAGTCCTTTCCTGGTTTACCCGGATGCCGGAGCCTGTCCAAATCAACCGTCCGCTGAAGCAGGTTTCGATGGTCCTCTATGCTCACGATCAGTCCACCGCAGCCCTGGGAACCCTGTTCCGCGATGCCAACAACCGGCACGTCGGGGGCAAATATTCCCTGATACAGATACAGATACATGAGGATGATCCTGCCAACGTAAGCCTCAAAGGTCTCACAGGGATCTCAATATTCAGTGAAATACACATCTTCACCGATACCCACCAGCTCGCCAAGGAGATACAGAATGAGCCGGGGGTGGTACACCTGGAGTTTCCGAATTATATTTAGTAATTGGCCTCCCTTCGGTCGGCTAAATGGCTCGGCTTACGCCTCGCTAAATGGCTCCCTGCGGTCGCTAATTGGTTCGCTATCGCTCACTAATTGTGTTCTGGCCCAATTAGCGCGCAGCGCCAATTAGCGAGGCGTAAGCCGAGCCAATTAGCCGAGCGCAGCGAGGCCATTTACTTATATCGCTCAATCGCACGCACGACGGTAT
>CAYQFT010000240.1:0-4568 GCA_964416825.1 uncultured Porphyromonadaceae bacterium | reverse complement strand
CCGGAGGCTCGAAAATGGTGCAGCGGGTGATCACCATTTCAAATTGCCCGTCGTTCCGGCCCAACCTGGCCAACACGCCTTCACCCACTTTACAGATCAGTTTAATTGATATGCCCCCGGCTTCCCCTTCGGTTGGAATGCCATGCTCGGCAAATCCGGCAGGCCCAAGCTTGCCTGCCAATGAAGGCGGGCAGGCTCCGTCGCCAATGATTTTTATCTCATTGTTCTGCTTGTTGATGTGCTGTAAATCACCATAATAAACCGGTTCACTGCTTAGGTCGGTCAGGCATTTCACCGTCAGGGCGGTATTAAAATCGCCGAGGGTTGAAGTACCCATCCCGTCCTCCAGTATCATGCTCTGGGCAAAACAGGTGGCGCTGTACTCGTCGCCCAAACCGGGGAAGGACTGGATGGTGTAAAAGTCCCATTCGTTTTTCGCGACCAGCTTTTTCAATGCCAGGTATAACCGGATGGAACGCTCAGCCTGATCATTATCGGGAATAGGTTCAGAAAAAAGTTTTTGTATCCTGATTTTTGCCTGTCCGATCTCTTCTGCCGTAATCTTTTTGGCGATATCCAGTAGTTCTGAGGTGTCCCGCGAATCGATGTCCACCCCAAAAGTCTTCATCCACTGCGAAGGATCGGCAGCACCGCAGGTCTGCCCCATGCCTCTTCCCCCGAATGTGCCTATCGTGCTCATGTTTAAGGAATTCTTCATGGCGCTTGCCCGGCACCAGGAGGTGATTTTCTCCACTTCCTTTGGATCATCGTAACCGCCATACACAAACCGGTGCCTCAATCCGATCTCTTTTAGCGCCCCCTGCATCACCAATCCTCCAACGGGCCTCCATCCCTGACTGCCGGGATTGGTCCAAAGGACAATACCCTTGCCGGTAGATGCAAAATCACGGATGGCAGCTACCAGATGCGCGGCCCATACCCACGTGCCCGAGAATAAGACGACCGCATCAATCTCGTTCATTTTCCTGAATTTGTCGAAGCACGCCCTGGCTTCAGCCTTGGAGGCAATGACCAGGTCATATTCAATAAGTTCGAGGCCGCTGTTTTTGAGTGCCTGTTTGGCACCTTCCACTATGCTGATATCAATGAACGGAGTTCCCATCGGGTCGTTCAACCCATCTTTATGAACACCGTAGACAATAAATCCAACCTTTGCTTTAATCATGTTTTACAGTTATCGATGAATATTTTCGTTTATCAGGCACCTGCTGCAATAAGGAGGGCCAATCCGAGTACGTAAAAAAGGAACATCAATCCAATCAACCTGTTGACCTTATAATCCGCACCTTTAAATTCCTTCCAGATAAAAACACCCCAGAGTGCGGCCACCAGCGTGGCACCCTGGCCCAACCCGTAGGATATGGCAAACCCGGCTTTCCCGGATGCAATGATGTTTGACGACATACAGAGATTCCAAATGATTCCCCCGAGCAGCCCCATCAGGTGGGATCTGGGATTCCCTTTAAAATAATCGGCATAGGTAACCGGTGGACCTTCTACCGGCTTTTTCATTAATACTGTATTAAACAATATGTTACTAATGAATATTCCTGCTGCAAAAAAGAAGATTGCGGAGTATGGGGAGAGTTTCCCGGTCTCGGGCCGGGCAAAATCCGGGAACATGGATTTCGAAACGAAATAGTAGAAAAAGGCCATTAATACACCGGCCAGAACAGACAATATAATTCCTTTTGATGAAACTTTTTGTAGCACCTTACTGTGCCTGCGGTAAGCGATGGCATCGAAAATAATGGCAGCCACGATTAGTGCCACGCCACTAATCAGGATGAAAACCTGCCCATGGGGATTCCCAAAATAATTTACTAAAACCCCCATGACCAATGCAATACCGATTCCGACTGGGAAAGCTACCGCCATTCCGGCAACGGCCATGGCTGCCACCAGTAGGATGTTTGCTGCATTAAAAATCACCCCGCCGAGTAAGGCATTCAGAATAGGAGCGGTATCGGCCTGCTTAATATCGGGGATGAAGCTTCGGCCTTCCCCGCCGGTGCTTCCAAGGGTTAACCCGAGCAGAATGGAGAACAGGAGTATGCCCAATACATAGTCCCAATAAAATAACTCAAACCGCCACGTTTTGGAGGCCAGTTTTTGGGTGTTTGCCCACGACCCCCAGCAAACCATTGTTAAAAATGTTAGCAGCACAGCTACGGGGTAAGAATGAATGATAAACATAATTGACTATTGGATTAGTGAATGTTGGACATTTGCACAAAGCCGGTCTCCAGGGAAGGAATAATCTTCAGAATATTCTTGTAGTAGATTTTCTCCAGTACTTCTTTCGGCAGTCCGATTCCGCAGATGGGCCATCGGGCCCGGTCAAAAGTACCATCATAATCGGGTGAAAAGAAGCCCTCGTCATAGGTTTCGAGGAACCTGAAATAAGTCCGGTACATTTCCGCCGAACTGTCGATGTTGGCCGGCATATCTGTTCCGAAAATGATACGGTCCTGATACTTGATGAAGAGGTCCCGCGAAGAATAGGGCTGCCGTCCCAGTTCGTCGATCCGCGCCGAAAAATCGATATACACATTCGGGTTTTCTGTGAGCAATTGTGATACGGAAGCAATATTTTCGGCATGGTTCGCAACATGCGGCAGGATAAAAAGGGTATTAGGGTGCAATCTGATCAGGTTGTTGCGTCGATCCAGCAATTCCTGCTTCCGGGGATATTTTGGATCGGCGAAACTCCAGGATGGATATTTTTGCAGAGAACCATAATGTTCATTGTCAGGGGTTATCGGTTCAAAAAATCCTGATGGATCGGCCTGATGGATCAACACGGGAATTTTCAGCTTTCCGGCTTCTTCCCATATATCGAATAATCGCGGATCATCAACGGGAATAAGGTCTCCCTTCGAATCACGGTGCTGCAGGCCAAGCTCCTTAAGGACCTTTAAGCCCTTGGCGCCCAGCCCGACATGCAGGTGCAGGGTTTCAATAAACTCTTCAACAAACCTTGCAGGGTCATGAAAAAGAGGTTCATCCGTGGGGCGTGCAAACCCGGCCATGGTGAAGCAATAGAACCGGCCGGGATATTTTTCATTGCTGCTGTTCAGAAAATCAGAAATATTGCAGGGGGCAACAGTATACCCTCCGTCTGAAAAAAGGATTTGCAGGTTGCCGGTGAGGTTGGCAAAACTCACCACTCCCACCTCATTCATGGTATCGGTGATCCGATCGATATCCGGACTTCCCCAAAGATGATTGTGGGCATCTATTACCGGGAAAGCTGCCTTTGTGATCTCAGTGACTTTTGTAGAAAGATAGGTTCTCAACATAGGTAATCTAATTATTTGGGGCCTTCCTTTCGTTCCCCCAAAGTTCAGGATCCCTGCCCATTCCGATCCGCCACTGATTCCTCCACAGATGAATATCCGTTGGGCCGATCAATGGTTTCGGCTGCCGCTCCTCTTTGGTTAATGACCTTGGCAATGCTGATGCAGCTTCCTGATACCAATAAGCCACGGAAGCCAGATCGAGGGTCAGGTTATTGTTGTGGCCATGCTCAATAGTCAACCGGCAGGATTGATCAAAATAGATCGGATCCGCAATAAAAAACCGGTATACGTGCGTTCGGCCAAGCCACCCGGTTTCATTGTTAACTCTCGGGTAACCATAATAGGGATGTGAGAACAGTTCCTTGGGCGACCAGGAAGTATTAAAGAAATCCTCGGTACCTGTTCCGTTAAAGGTTGGCAGGGTGTCACCATCGATAAATATCATTTCATCACCTTCGCCGTACCACATGGTTGATGGGCAATTCACATAATAATTCACTCCGACAAACTGTCCTTTGCCCTTAATGTCGGCGAAAAGGTAGTTGTCCTTACCGTTAATGTTAGGATCTTGCTTGCCAAGAAGGTTCCATTCATTTTCACCGCCGGGGAGTGCTTCGGTTACCTCATGATTGTACCAGGCATGAAAACGACCTGTCTGGGCAGGCAGTTGATCCATTTCGAAATAATTGATATTGTAATAGAAGTTCGGGATTACCTGCCCGGTCTGGTTCTCAATTTCAATTCTGGCCCCGTTTGAGAAGGGCATGGCAAAGTAACAGACATAGGATTTTCCCGCTCCGGGTGCAACGGATAGTGGAACCGAAACAAAGTTATATGCCTCTGTCCATCCGTTGCCAAAAAATGGTCCGAATGGTGCCTCAACCGAAGGAAAATGGTTGCCATCCCAATACATACGGATAATGATATCGTTACGGCTCAACTTATCACCTGTCGGTGCGATTGTTATCCAGATTCTGCTTACGGCTCCCGCTCCTTTCACATCCATCAGGGTAAACCGGTCGCCGTTTTTTATTCCTTCAATGAAGTCCTTATTTCCTCCCGTATGATCGTAGCTGCTCACTTGTTTCGACCTGATTCCGCTTTTCAACTGGGATAGCTGGAACATTTCATTTCCGGGTTCCTGGCCGAACACAGAACCTGAACAGATAATCGTTGCCAGAAAGAATGCGAGTCTTTTCATAATGCTTAGTTATTTAATGGTTTTTCAATGCCTGACACCATGAC
>CAYQFT010000239.1:0-4572 GCA_964416825.1 uncultured Porphyromonadaceae bacterium | reverse complement strand
TGCCGGAATCCCATGCCTCGGAGCAATGGACGGGAGATTCCGGTTTACACCGGAATGACAGTTCTGGCAAATAACCAGTAACCAGCAACCAGTAACCAGCAACAATAAAAATATCATGACTCTAGGCCTACTCATCTGCGACCACGCCCGTCTCGAGCTGAACCATCCCGATGGCAGCTATCCTGAGATGTTCCGGCGTATCCTTCCCGGTTTTGAAATCCGCGATTATTACGTTTGCGACGGGGCATTTCCAGCTTTGCCAGAGGAGTGCGACGGCTGGCTGATCAGCGGTTCGAGGAGGTCGGTGTATGAGGATGTTGACTGGATAAGTAAGTTGATTGAGTTTATTAAGTTGATTAAGGGTTCGGGGAGGCCGTGCATCGGGGTTTGTTTCGGGCACCAGATGATCGGGGAAGCGCTGGGGGGAAAAGTGAAGAAGGCTCCCGGCGGCTGGTGCACGGGTGTGCATCCTTTTGATATTCTGAGCCCTGAGCCCTGGATGGATCCCCCGCAGGACAAGGTAAATCTGCTGATGAGTTGTCAGGACCAGGTACTAACCCTGCCGCCGGATACCCGGGTGCTCGCCACTTCGCTCCATATCCCGAACGGCATGATACGGGTGGGCCAGAATATGCTTGGCATACAGGGTCACCCCGAGTTTTCGGTGGATTTTGAAGAGAAGCTGATAAGGATCAATGCGCAGTACCTGGCTCCGGGACAAGCGGAGGAGGATCTGGAGAGTTTGAAACAACCCGTGCATAGCGGGGTGGTAGCAACATGGATGGCTGAGTTCCTGAGGACCGCAGACGGCAGACCGCAGACGGCAGACCGCAGACCGCTGACCGCAGACCGCAGACCGCAGACCGCTGACCGCTGAGGGCTGACGGCCCCGTGCCCGAAGTGGGTGTGGGTGTTGGGCGAAATGAGTTTTTAGCATTGAAACACTTACCGGTTGCCCCGGTTTTCAAACCGGGGATATGAACAGGATCTTAGCATATTTTACGTGTCGAGGCCTTTAAAGGCCTCGACACGTGGTGATTGTGAACATTGCCCAAACCCCGGTTTGAAAACCGGGGCAACATATAGGAACCCCAATACCTGGAACTCGTCTTACGGTAATCTTATTTAGTCTCACACTCACACCCACACCCACACTCACACCCACACCCACTTCATCCCGCCTTTCCGGCCATCCGTCCCATTTTTTTTCGGATCCGGGGAAGTAAGGCTTAATTCGGATCAAAATTCAAATCCGATGAAAAACCTGACCTTCCTTTTACTTTTCCTCTTGCTCCCGAACTGGGCGAATGCTCAGGTCCGGACAGTAGTTGCCGGCCAGATTGAAAACAACCCGAATCAGCCGGTGATGCTTCTGGTATATCACTTTGACCTCCAAACCATGAAGGAAGTGGAGTCCATTCATCAGGTGAAGTGCCAGGCCGACCGGACGTTTACTTTTGTCCTGGATGATATCAGCCGTCCGATGACCCGGTGCCGGTTGGGGTTCCGGAATGAGGGGGTTCCCCTGCGCCTATCGCCCGGTGATAGCCTACAGGCCCGGTTTACCTTTGGGAATATCGACAGTACCGTGGTGTTTACCGGAACTCATGCCAATATCAACCAGTATCTTAAGGAGTACCAACTGACCTTCTCTCCGTGGCAGAGGCAGAAGTTTTTGGGTGAGATGGAAGGGGATTCAACGCTCCTTCCCGGACTTCGCCAATGGTACCTGAAAAAGCAGTTATTTCTTCGGATGGCCAATGAAAACGGCCAGCTGGGGCAAGCATTTGCCGAAAGGGAGGCTGACAGGATCACCTATGAATATCTTGATCAGTTGCTCGCTGCTGATATCCGGCATGCGCTCGGTGATACGCTTTGGAGTATCAATGTGCTGCCTGAACTGGTGCTGGGTAAGATCGACCGCGACAGCAGCTGGCTGCAGGTCCCGGAATACAGATCTTATGTTCTTAATCACTTGGAGATGCAGTTGAACCGTAACCACCCCGACCAAATCCGGCTGGCCGACCGCCTCGAACTGGCCGGACAGAACCTGTCGGGACCGGTCCTGACCTGGTATTCCTATTCTCAGATTCAACAGGCCTTGCGAATGACGCGGGATAGGGCTGATAAACTGGTCCTCCGGGACTATTTACTTCGCAGATCAGTAGATCCGGGCCTGGTCATGCTGCTTAAGGGAAATGAGCAGGAGTATGCAGGGTACACCTATATGGAATCCCATAGTAACGTGACAGAGGCATTTATTTATGTGGTCGCCTTCTTGCTCTTTGCTGCAGCTCTGGTTTTACTTGTTGTAGTGTTCAGATTTCTCCTGTCACCGCCCAACCTTAAAAAGCCCGCAACCATTCAAATAATCCTGTTTCTGGGTGGGATTCTGGTGTGTGCCATATTGTACCTGATTTGGGACTTCCGGCCCGGGAACCGGCAGGTTGCCATCCTGAGGGTCCTGACTTTTCTCGGATTTCTCGTTGCGAATGCGCTCTTTATTCTTCCGGCTGGGTTGAAAGGCAGAAAATGGAAATTTTTTGCGGGTGAGTTTGCGATTTCGGCACTCTTTGTGGCCGCTATGATCCTGCTGGCCAACCACCAGGGTAACCCCGGATCGGCAAGCCGTTGGTTTGATGACTACCGGCACCTCAGCATTGGGCTGAGCGGCACAATCATCCTGATCGGCTCCTTTTTACTCCATTATCTGATCAAAGCTTTCTATGAAGGGAAAAGTATTACCGACCTGGTCAGGGAGAAGCGCATCGATTGGGAATTGATTTTCCACACCGCATTTGTCTTTTTCATGATTTCCGATGCTTTGGTTTATAGCCTTCATCACCGTTCGCTTCAGGAGATTACGATCGCTTTCACAGGTATTGGTATTTTTTATCTGCATACATTTCTTTTGGTTCCCAATTGCATCGGCAAGAAGGCAATCTTGCCATATCTGGCCAGCAGTCTGGGGGTTTTTGTCGTTTCCTGTTTGCTGTTTTATATTCCCGACCGCATGGAATTTTCCCGGGCGATAACTCAGTTTGGTCTGGACCTTTCAGCTGCTGAGGTCCTTGTCTGGCCTGGCAGCAAGATTTTTAGAGAAGCACTGGTGCTCCAGTTACTGGTAGTTGCCGCCTGGGTTTATGCTCTTGTGCGGATTGCCCTCCAGCAGAAAAATATCGGATTTAAGTTATTACAGACCAAACAGGCCGAATTAAGCCAGCTGCGGTCCCAGGTTAATCCGCATTTTTTGTTCAATTCCCTTAACACTTTGTATGCCTTTGCCCTCAAGGAAAATAATTCGCGCACGGCCGAATATATTGCGAGGCTGGCTAACCTGATGCGCTACCTGGTGGACGACATGGCCCGTGAGAGGATCCCGGTGAGCCATGAAATACGATACATCAGGGATTTTATTGATATTCAGATCATAAGGTGTTCAGTGGCTCCAGAGGTTATATTTGACGACGGAATCGGGGAGGAGTCGGGCCTTCAGATAGCCCCGATGCTCATGATCCCGTTTGTGGAGAACGCTTTTAAGCACGGGATTAATCCGACAGCTGCCTCAGAACTCCTGTTGCGCTTTTCCTTGGATGACCAATGTTTCCGATTTGTGATCGAGAACAGCGTGAGCCCGGAACCTGCATCGTTTTATCAGGAAAAGGGGTTTGGGTTCGGCATTGAGAATGTCAGACAGCGACTCCAACACCAGTATTCGGGACGGCATACGCTGCTTATTGAGGAATCGGCCGACCGTTTTAAGGTAAGCCTGGAAATTAACCTGGAATAAAACCGTAAATTCAGTTCGATAAAATTCCGCCATGATTCGCTGTGTTGCCATTGATGATGAACCACTTGCCCTGGATGTGATTTCGATCCATGCCGCGAAGGTCCCCGAACTTGAGCTGTGCGGTTGTTTTACCGATCCGTTCAAGGCCCTGGAATATCTCCGGAATAACCGCATCGACCTGGTGTTTCTGGATATCAATATGCCGGGGCTGTCGGGGATGGAACTGATCGGGCAGCTGAAATGCCCGCCCCGCATCGTGTTTACCACGGCCTATTCCCAGTATGCCCTCGACAGCTATGAGTTCGAGGCCATCGATTACCTGCTGAAGCCCATTGAGTTTGATCGCTTCTACCGGTCGGTTCAACGGTACCAGAAACAATCGGCCAATGGCAACGGAGTCCCGCGGCCGGCAAAACCTCCGCATCTGTTTGTCAAGGACGGGTATAAGCAGGTCAAACTGCTGATCGAGGAGATCACCCATGTCCAGAGTGAGGGCAATTACCTGAATATATTCACCGGCACCGGTCGCACCGTCACGCGAATGACGGTTTCCCAGATGACCGAACTTCTGCCCGGAGAGATGTTCATCCGGGTGCACAACTCCTGGCTGGTGAATATCGGGCATATCGATAAAATCGAGAATAACCACATCCACATCAGTGAGGCTTCTATCCCAATCGGGGAGAAATACCGGGAGGGGTTTTACCGGAGAATAGGGACGGCGAATGACTGAGGATCCACCTCACCCCATCTTTTCGCTGCGTTCGCGATCCACCTCACCC
>CAYQFT010000238.1:0-4626 GCA_964416825.1 uncultured Porphyromonadaceae bacterium | reverse complement strand
TATGCCCCTATGCCCCCATGCCCCCATGCCCTTCTCCCCAATATTTATTAATTTCGTCCCCGAAATGTATTCCGTATGAAGCCCGAGCAAGCTAAAACCCCCAATTACCTCAAAACCTTCTGGCTGATCTATGCCGGAGGGGCTGTGTTTGTTTTTCTGATGTTCACGTTCATCTCATTTGGGTGGCTGGGAAAGATGCCCACTTTTGAGGAACTGGAGAACCCGATGGTTGAGGCTACACAGGTGATTTCGGATGACGGTGAGCTGTTGGGCAGTTTTTTCTCGGTACAGGAAAATCGGGATATAGTCACCTATGACCAGATCTCTCCCTATATGATTGATGCGATCGTAGCCATTGAAGACCAACGCTATTACAAGCATTCGGGTATCGATTTCAGGGGCCTGGTGAGGGTTCTGGTCAAGAGCCTGATTCTTCGGCAGGACACCGGCGGTGGAAGTACGCTGACCCAACAGCTTGCCAAGAACCTGTTCCCGAGAGAGGAGTACCGCAACCCGATCCTGTTTGCTGTACGCAAATTCAAGGAATGGGTCATTGCGGTCAAGCTGGAGAAGACGTTTACGAAGGAGGAGATTCTGGCACTCTATCTTAATAAATTGAGCTTCGTTAACAATGCCGAAGGTATCCAGACAGCTTCCTGGGTCTATTTCAACAAACCTGCCAGTCTTTTGCAGATCCATGAGGCGGCCATGCTGGCCGGAATGGCGAAAAATCCATCCCTGTATAACCCGAGGCGCTTCGGACTGAAGAACACGCTGCCACGCAGGAATGTAGTGCTCGACAAAATGGGCGACCGGGGATATGCAGATGCCGTGACCGTTAAGACGGCGAAAGCCATGGACCTGGATCTGGATTATCATCCTGTAGACCACAAAGTGGGCCGGGCCACCTATTTTCGGGAGTATCTTCGCCAGGTCCTTACGGAGAAAAAACCATCCGGCGCCGAATCAGCTGCTGCCTGGGAGGCCGATCCCCTGAGGGGATTCTGCTACAAGCATACCAAACCCGATGGCACTCCCTATAATTTATACAGGGACGGACTCAAGATCTACACAACCATTGATTCACGCATGCAGGAGTATGCAGAGCAGGCCGTAACGGAGCATCTCAGTCTGGACTTGCAAAAGAGCTTCGAAAAAGAGCTTCGGAAATTCCGGAGGGCGCCTTTTGCCAATACCGTTTCGGATGAAGAAATCGAAACATCCATGCGGCTCGCCATGCTTTCCAGCGAACGTTACCGCATCCACAAGCGTGAACAGAGATTATCCGACGACTCCATCCGCCTTCTTTTCAATACGCCGGCACAGATGTCAATATTTACCTGGAAAGGAACCCGGGACACTGTATTGACCCCGATGGACTCCATACGTTATTACAAGCGTTTTCTCCGGTCAGCCTTTATTGCGCTCAACCCCCAAACCGGCTATGTAAAGGCCTATGTCGGCGGACCGGATTACCGCTATTTTCAGTACGATGCCATCATGCAGGGAAAACGTCAGGTGGGATCTGTTTTCAAGCCTTTCGTCTACACCGTGGCCATGGAGAACGGCTATTCCCCCTGCTATGAAGTGCCCAATACCACCGTAACCTTTATCGGTAACTTCAACGGGATTGAGGACAATACCTATGAACCCCAGTATTCCGATACAAAGGAGCTGGATGGCCAGATGGTTACCCTGCGCACCGGGCTCGCAAAATCGCTCAACCAGATAGCTGCCTGGGTGATGAAGCAGTTTAATCCTGAAGCGGTCATTGCTGTTGCAAGAAAGGTGGGGATCAGGTCTCACATTGAACCGGTTATCCCGATATGCGTTGGAGCCGTTGACCTCCCGGTTTACGAGGTGGCCGGCGCTTTTACCGCTTTTGCCAACAAGGGTTTCTGGGTGGAACCGATCATGGTGACCCGCATTGAGGACAAGAATGGCAATCTGCTGGGAGCCTTCAGTACCCATGAAGAGGTGGCCATGAGCGAAGAGACTGCCTACAAGATGTTATATATGATGAAAGGGGTAACCAGTCCTGGCGGTACCGGAGCAAGGCTGAGGCATAAATATCTGTTTACTAATCCGATAGCAGGAAAAACCGGCACCACCAACAGTTATGCCGACGGTTGGTTCGTGGGTATTGTGCCCAATCTCGTGGGGGTGGCCTGGACCGGCGGCGAGGACAAGATGGTCCATTTCCAGAATCACGACCTTGGGCAGGGAGCCAATATGGCACTTCCGATCTGGGCCATGTTCATGCAGAAAGTATATGCCGACCCGGATCTTAACGTTTCACAGGAAGATTTTGAGCGGCCGCTATTCATGCGCGATGTACTCGACTGTGAGAGCGTGGGACCGGCTGGAGGCAAGGCGGTGAAGCGCAAGAAGAGTGACTTTGATGATTTCTAGACGGGGGTGGGACAAAAAGGCAAAGGGCAGAGGGCAGAAGGCAAAAATTAGTAGTAAGGGAAAAGAAAAAAGAATGAAGTCGATACGGTAGTTGATTTATAATCAAGCAATTGCGAAAGCCTCTTCTTTCTTAGTCCATCTTTCTTTTTACTCATTTTTGCCTTCTGCCCTCTGCCCTCTGCCTTTCTGTCGCAGCCCCTACAGCGATGCCTTTAACAGATCCCCCAAATGCCTTAAGGCAACAATATCAATGCGATAGCGCTTGGGATCGAGGCCTTTTTTATTGAAGGCAGGGATGAATATCTTACCAAACCCCAGTCGGTCGGCCTCGGCGATGCGGGTTTCGATGCGGTTGACAGGCCGGATTTCCCCGGATAGCCCAACCTCACCGGTGAAGCAGAACGACTGATCGATCGGAGAATTTTTATCAGAAGATAAAATAGCGGATATCACAGCCAGATCGGTTGCCGGGTCGGTGATCCGGAGTCCGCCGGCCATATTCAGGAACACATCTTTTGAAGCGAGACGGAAGCCGGCTCTTTTCTCGAGCACGGCGAGGAGCATGTTGAGGCGGCGCCCGTCGAAACCGGTGGTGGAACGCTGCGGGGTGGCATAAACGGAGGAGCTGACCAGCGCCTGTGTTTCGAGCAGCAGCGGCCGCTGGCCCTCAAGGGAAACGGAGATGGCGTTGCCGCTGAGTGAAAGATCGCGGTTTGATAAGAGGAGTTCAGAAGGATTGGATACCTCACGCAATCCGGTCGCATTCATCTCAAAAATCCCCATCTCATCGGTGGAGCCGAACCGGTTTTTGCTGGCACGGAGGATCCGGTACTGGTGGTGCAGGTCGCCCTCAAACTGGAGCACGGTATCGACCATGTGCTCGAGAACCTTCGGACCTGCCAGGTGCCCCTCTTTATTAATGTGTCCGATCAGGATGGCGGGAGTCTGGTTTTCCTTGGCGAAACGCATCAGGTCGGTGGCGCATTCCCGGATCTGGCTGATCGTGCCGGCCGATCCGTCGACACGGTCGGTGACCAGGGTCTGAATCGAGTCGATGATCAGCAGTTCGGGCTGGAATTCATCGAGCTGCCGCATAAGCTGGTCGAGCGAAGTTTCACTCAGGAGATAGAACCCCTCATGATCGCCACCGATACGTTCGGCGCGGAGTTTCAGTTGTTCCAGGCTCTCCTCTCCGGAAACATATAATATCTTTTTACCCTTTAATCCAAGGGCGAGCTGTAAAACCAATGTTGATTTTCCGATCCCCGGTTCCCCGCCGACCAGGACTACCGAGCCGGGCACCAGCCCGCCGCCAACCACCCGGTCAAACTCGATGACCCCGCTCTGGAGCCGGTTCCACGCCAGGCGCTCAATGTCGGGCAGGCGTTTCGGGACCGAAGCGGACACAATCCTGGGCTTTCCTGCTTTCGGCGCCTTTTCCACGATCTCTTCAACATAGGTATTCCACTCCCCGCAGCTGGGGCAGTGGCCGATGAATTTGGCGGAGTGGGAACCGCAATTTGAGCAGATGAAGACGGTTTTGGGCATATTAGTAAGGCGAAAGATAAAAGGCGAAAGGCGAAAGAAAGGATAAAGATAAAAGATGAAAAGAAAGATCGATAATCTTAACGTCTTAAACTCTTGCTTCTTTCTTTCGCCTTTCGCCTTTTATCTTTCGCCTTATACTAGTTTATTGGTAAACGTATCAGGGAATACTAAAGCCGGTTTAAACCGTTTCGCTTCCTCGAAGTCCATGCTGGCATAGGATATGATGATTACCACGTCGCCAACCTCGGCTTTGCGGGCGGCGGCGCCGTTCAGGCAAATGGAGCCCGATCCGCGCTGGCCCTTGATCACATAGGTTTCCAGCCGTTCGCCGTTGTTCAGGTTAACGATCTGGACCTTTTCGTTTTCGATCAGGTTAGCTGCATCCATCAGGTCCTCATCAATGGTGATGCTGCCTACATACTGAAGGTTGGCCTCGGTGATCGTGACCTTGTGGAGCTTTGACTTACAGACTTCTATAAACATTTTTTGCCTTTAGAACGGGTGCAAAGGTAAAGAAAAACCAATTATGCAAGGGTTAAACGCAGAAGGGGGGGGAAATGTTGCCGGACAAAATGGTTGCCGGTTACCGGTTGCCAGTTGCCGGTTGTTTTGCCAGAACTGTCATCCTGACGAAAGTCAGGATCCCCTGCCTCGGAGCATTGTCAT
>CAYQFT010000237.1:0-4659 GCA_964416825.1 uncultured Porphyromonadaceae bacterium | reverse complement strand
CACGTGTCGAGGCCTTTAAAGGCCTCGACACGTAAAATAAATTAGGCTTCTGTGCGTATCCCCGGTTTGAAAACCGGGGCAATCGGTAAGTGTTTCAAGGCTAAAAATCCATTTTGTCCCACCCCCAACTGATAGGGACCTTGAATGGCACCAATTTTATATTTTATATGCCTGCAGGAAATTTCCGTGCCGTACGTACAATTTGCCGGCATGAATCACCGGATGTGCAAAATGCTCTTTTGCACCTTTGGTGATCCTGAATTTGCTTACAACGTCCATATTTACCGGATCAGCGTTGATCAACATCACCTCACCTCTGAAATTATAGTAGTAGAGCATTCCGTCAGCGGAAATGACCGATCCGGTGTTGATTTTCAGCTCTTTAACCACCTCGCCGGTCTGTGCGTTGAGGCTGAGAAATCCAGGCTTGGCAACTCCGCAGCCGTACAGATAATCTCCCAGTTTAACGAACCCCCCCATGTAACTGTCGAACTGCTTGTTGCGCCATACTTCTTTAATGCTGCTTCCGTCAGGGGCCAGCTCGAGTTTCACCGCGCAGTTACCATCCCCCTCAACATAATAGATATATCCATTTTCGTATAAAACCGTGTTGGCATGGGTATCGCCCAGCCCCTCCTTACGGTCAGCTACCGGTGTGTTGTCCTGCTCATGTGCCCATAGCAACTGGCCTGTCTTGGTGTCAAGTCCCAGCATTTCATAAGCTGTGAATGTTACCAGGACTTTTCTCTTCTTCAACCCGATGATTTTGGTCTGATTATAACCAGGGCGCTCACCATGGCCCTTGTTCGTCCAGATAAGCTCGCCGGTAAAGCGGTTCAGGGCTACCACGTTATTTTCTTTTCCGCCTGGCGTGCAAAACACTTTGTCGCCATCAATGGAGAGAGCCTCGGAATAGCCGAACAGAGGGTAGGTTCCGTGAAGGTCATCAACCATGCTTTTTGACCATTTTTTTTCTCCGGTTTTCTTGTCAAAGCAGTAAATATTTCCCATCCCCGAGGTGACGTAAACCAGGTCGCCGGCGATGGTAGGGGCGCACCGCGATCCATTGTAATTCTTCACCCACTCTTTGCCGTAATCTTTCTTCCACAATAACTTTCCGTCAAGGTCGAACGCAAAAAGCCACGCCAGGCTGTCGGCCTCGCCCATGATATACATTTTATCCTCGGTAAAAACCGGCGAGCCGTATCCGTTTCCCACGCCTTCATATTCCCAGACCATCTGCGGACCCTCGGCAGGCCATTGTTTGAGCAATCCTTTATCGGGATAGATTCCCTCCCTGTTTACTCCCCTCCACTCGAAGATTTTCGGGTTTTGACTGAATGCCTGAACGGTGAAGAGCAGCGAGGCTGCAACGAGGAAGGTTGATAAACGGTTTTTCATAAGTAAATCTGTTTAACAGGGATTGTTTTAAAACTGATTAGACGATTTTTCCGGCGAAAATTACGGGTTATAATGAGAATCACAGAATTATTTTCAATCATTTCAGTTGCGGATATTTTGTTTCTTTGCAGGCCATGAAAGGAATATGGACCATACTGCTGCTGGTGTTATCGAACACCTTTATGACTTTTGCCTGGTACGGGCATCTGAAGATGCGGGAATTCAAGTGGTTTGAAAGCCTGCCTTTGTTTGCCATCATCGTGATATCCTGGGGGATAGCCTTTTTTGAATATACCCTGATGGTTCCTGCAAACAGGATGGGCTATCAGGCCAACGGCGGACCCTTTTCGCTTGTCCAGCTCAAGGTGATCCAGGAGGTGATCACCCTCCTGGTCTTCATGGTGTTCACACTGGTATTCTTTAAAACCGAAACCCTGCGGCCCAATCACCTGATCGGATTTGTCTTCCTGGTGCTGGCCGTCTATTTTATGTTTAAGGAGTAAGCCTGATTTTGTAAGTTTCAATGGCATTGTGTCCGATGCTCAGGACCAGTGAATTTTTACTGACAGGAATCTCCACCGGTTGTTCCTCGATCATGTCCGTTTTCCAGGCTTTTTTAATCGGGAAGGGAAAGGTTATCGTAACGGGGGTATCCCGGCCTTCCATCTCATATAGCCTGATTATATAACTATTCTCGGTATCGGTCTTCTTAAAGGTGCTGATTATGACGTTTTTCTGATCTGTGCTGATGAAACTGCCCGTTTCTGCCAGACCTTCGGTTCCCGCAATCTTATCGCCGCAAACGGCTAAAAGGGGCTGGTTTCCTGCGGTTCCGCGGTGGTAGGCCGCACGCCAGTCGCCCTTGCCGGAGGTGATAGAGAATTCGAAATGGTGGTCGCCCGGATCGAGAAACCAGTTGCCAAGCCAGTGGCAGCTCCGGCGGCTGGCGAGCAGAACCGGCTGCAGAACCGGGTATTTTACCGGGTCGCTGGTGGGATCCACCCAATCGAAGCCCATCACCCCCGAGGTGATCATCACGGTGCCGGTGGAATCATACGCGGCAAACCAGTTCTGAATCTCACGGGGCCTGACCTGGTTGTAAGGCTGATTATAATCCACACCCGGATAGGAGAAACCTGCGGCACCCTTTGGCTCATCCTTGCCCACTTCCACCGCAGCCATCGTACCTTCGTAAACCACCTTCCCGTTTTTCATGTTGAGCGGGAAGGCCAGGCGGAACTCCCGCCAGATGGTCCCGTCCCAGCCGAGCAGGTCGGTCTCTACGTCGATCCGCTTGATCTCTTTGTACAGGATCACCCGGAGTCGTGCCGTGCAATGGCTGAACACCGAGGATGTTTCCCACACGGAGCGCACCTTGCCCGATTCGATGCAGCTCCAGCTGGCACCCATATCGCTGAGTTTGGCGAATCCCTGCATATCAGGCTTCTGGATCTCGGTAAACTCACCGGCACCAAAGCCCTCGGACCGCATGGTGAAGAGCTCTGCTCCCTGGAACTTGGCCGTGTTGAGAAGTTCCTTGTTCATCTCCTTGTCGATGAGTGAGCTGATGCCTCCCTTGCCCAGAACCACCTTGTAATAGGGCGTTTCCGTGAATCCTTTGGCGATGGTGTTGTCGATGTCTTTCGCATCCTTCATCACCAGGTAGTATGTTTTGTAACCCATGGCCGGCACATCTTTCGCAACGAATGTGAAATTGTACCTTTCCGATGGTTCCGTATTCTTATCGGGAATGCTGATGGCCTGAATCGGCACCTCATTATCCTGCTGGTCAACGAGTTTGAAGTTCAGACTGGTTTTGTCATCTACATAGGATTTTCCCATTGCATTGAAGGAAGCCTTAACCACATCAGTACGCGCCCACGAGAGGGTGTTGTAAACCACAACCGGAAAGCCGGTTTTTTTAACCCCGATTTTTGCAGCAATCGATTTTAGGGAACCGTTCAGAACCTCGCCGGCCTCATTCCTGGCAAAAAGAAATTTCGCATGAAAGGTGCTGTCGGTGATGGCTCCCTGTTTTCCGCCCCATCCGTGATCGGGATATATCGCCTCTTTCCAGGCAGCCCGTAAACGACCGTTCACATCAGGATTAACCTGATTTTCCAG
This sequence comes from uncultured Porphyromonadaceae bacterium, assembly GCA_964416825.1. Lineage (GTDB taxonomy): Bacteria > Bacteroidota > Bacteroidia > Bacteroidales > UBA12481 > UBA12481. The sequence goes on along the minus strand of CAYQFT010000237.1, from coordinate 1,134 downwards.
GATGGAATTGAAGGAGGAGAACTCTTCGGCTTCTGTTAGCATCCGCCACGCATCGCGGCCGGCGGCCAGCGTCTGGTGATGGCTCGGGCCGGTTTTGTAAAACCAGACATTGGGCCGTTCGCCGACCGTGGGCTCCAGCTTCAGTTTGCCTTTGGCGATCTCCGACATGAAAGTTTCGATCGTGGAATATTTCATGACCGGCATATTGAACTTGCCGGCAATGTTCTTATTCCATCTGATGATAAAGTCATTCATATCGACGGGCTTGATGGCATCGGTCGACAGGATGAAACAGATATGCGGGGGTATTCCGCGCACCTTGTAGTATTTTGCGAGTTCATCGAATTTGACCTTCAGCAGCTTGTAGACCTCATTGATGTCCCTGGTGTTCTGCATATTGTTGATAAACAGAAGGTTGATCATGTTTGTGTAATGGCCGGGCGAGTAGGTGAGGACCCCGGTTCCATCGGGGCTCTGCCAGTTGTAGAATCCCTCGCTCATGCGGCTGACCGACATATAATCGATGCCCGATTTCTTCAGGATCTGCGGCATCTGGATGGATCGTGACGGCACATCGGGGTTCCAGTAGATTCTGGTATCGCAGCCCGGGAAAATCTCATGCAGGTATTTCCGTCCGAAATAGGTCTGGCGGATCAGGGCCTCACCGGAATACATATTTTCATAGGGCTGGATATAGGTGCCGCCCCATTCGAACTTCCCCTCGCGGGTGAGTTTTTCAAGCAGCGGTTTTTGATCGGGATGTAGAGACAGGTATTCCTCAAGGTTCAGCACCTGTTCAACGGAAAAGGTATAATCGGGATTACCTTTCATCAGCGCGATAGCCGGAGCGATCATCATCGTGTCGCGCTCCAGCTTGCAGTTCTCCGGAGAATCCATCCAGGCGATATCCTGGTGGCTCGAGGGAACGATGTGGATCACGCCCTTTGAGAAATAAGAAGAGTTCTGTGACGATAAGGTAGCGGAGAAAAGGAGAAAGCAGAGCAGGAGGGAGAGTTTCGTTTTCATCGGAAGGAATATTTTTCAGGAATAAAAATAGGGAATTGGCGGGGATATTTGGGCCGCATTTCCATGCCGCAATGCCGTAGGGGCGGACCCGCGGTCCGCCCGGATGGC
>CAYQFT010000236.1:0-4667 GCA_964416825.1 uncultured Porphyromonadaceae bacterium | reverse complement strand
AACGGCTTTCGGGATTGTACGGTGAGTAAAAGCAGAACTCCGATCGCATCATGGCCGGTTTTCCCAGGTCGCCTGACCGCACGACTTCAAGAACCTTCTGAAAGGATGGCTGCAGCCGGGTCCAGAAAGCCTCCATCAGAAATGCATTATTCTGATGTGCCGATTCGATCATTTCCGAGGCCTGACCGGCTGAAAGGGCAAATGCCTTCTCCACAAGCACGGCCTTGCCATGGTTCATGCACAGTAAGGCATGCTCATGATGTAGAGAGTGGGGAGTGGCGACATAAACGATATCCACATTCGGATCTGAGGCCATCTCTTCATAGCTGCCGAATGCTTTTTCAAATCCATATTTATCAGCAAAGGCCTGTGACTTATCCAGATCTCTGGAGGCCGCTCCGTAGAGGTGCGCCTGTGGCAGCAGCTTCAGATCATGGGCAAATTTCCCTGCAATTTTTCCGCAGCCGAGTATGGCCCAGTTGTACTTCTTGGTTAACATAGGAGATAGGTTTTTGGCGTCTCGCTTCACGAGTTACGCGTCACGATGGATTGTTTTTGACGCACCGAACCGACATGGATTGATCGGGACCGGCCATTCCCCGGACAATCCCGTTGGAATTGTACCGAAGCTGCCGAATCCAGACTGCCATCCCATTTTTGGAGCTGCTCCAGAAACTGGCCCGCTCTGTTGCCTTCCGGCGGGAACCATCTTCCTTGGCCATGCCTGCCGGCACAGCATTGAATCCCAGGAGGTCATATCCGTTTCCCCCTGATTTCCAATGGTCGGCAGATTTTAGCAGCCGCCCGGCATTGTTGCTTTCCCGGTAACCCAAACTTAACAGTTGCTGGGGATCAAGCCCGATTTCTTCTTCGAGTGTAAGCCATTCGGTATCGTTTGGCAGATGCCAGCCTTCCGGACACGCTTTTTCGGCGGTTTTGAAATTATAAAGCCGGCCATATTTCTGGATTACAGGATTCGGTTGGGTGGTCTTCGGCTTGTTTAAGGCTGAGTAGCGGAGATTTTCCGCAAGCCACTCCTGGCTGCCAATCCTGACCCACCGGTAGGTCTCGCCATCCCGTGAATCGGTCATAATTCCCCCAATGGATCCTGAGGCCCTCACGAAACAGGAAGGCCGGGCCTTTTTTTCAGGAATGTCAGCATAAAACGGGACAGGCATCGGTGCAATCTGTTCCATACTGCGGACCCTTGTCATGGGCACAGAGGCTTTGGCTCCTCCGGCCACAACATTCGGAAACCGATCGGCTCCGGACCGGATCAGCCTGCCGTTTTTGTACCTGGCAATGAAACCGGGTTTTTTCATTTTATCAAGGTAGTCCTGGGCAGACTCATGGGTAGGGAAATTGCCCAGATAATACTTATACCAGCCCTCAACCAGCATAACACTGATCAGGTCGGTGATTTCAGGATCCAGGTTCAGGCTTTTCGCTTCGATCAGCTGTCTGGAAGCGGAAATCTGAATGTGGAAAACGGAATCCGGATGGATACCCGTTTTTCCTGTGGTTTGGGAAAATCCCCGCGGGGGACTGGCTGCCATTAATCCCAGAATCAGCACGAACAGATAGTACTTCGCCAGCTTGCCCATGATTACCAGTTTATCTTCCAAATTTAGTTTTTTCTCGCCTATATCCCCATCCCTTCCGCCTTCCGTCGTCCGTCATCCGTCATCCGTCATCCGTCACATTCTCCACCTTAGGCCTCAGCATGGTCATCTGAAGGATAACTGCCAGCGCTACCGGGACAGCGAGCAATGCCATATCCCGGCCCAGATTACCGGAATCGGTGGATTTGCCCAGGAAAGAGGTGATCAGGGCTCCGGCTGTGATGCCGGTCATGTTCATCAGACCATACCCGGCAGCCCTGTGGCGCGGGGAGATAAACTGACAGAGAATCGGCATGTTGTTCGCATCGAACATCCCAAATCCGATTCCAAAGAGAATCGCCCCGCCAAGAATTCCTGTCAGTCCACTGCCCAAACCCACCAGAATCAGGGCCGGAACCGTGAGGCTTAATCCGATGGCGCCGGTATAAATCCTGCCCCTGAGGTTATGCCGGATCCAGCGGTCGGCCAGCAACCCGCCGGTGATCACCCCGATGAATGAGGAACCTGCGATGGTTATAGTAGCCAAAGGCCCCGCTTGTGACATATCAATGTTCAGTGTTTCGGAGAAAAGGGAGGGAAGCCAGTTTTTAACAGCCCAACCCGGGAAACTCGGGGCGGAAAAATAAAAGAGAATTACCCAGAAACTGAGGGTTCCCAGCAGCATCCCCAGGCTGATCCTGATGGATGCCATCCCGGATACCTGCCTTGCGGCTGGCGTCTTTTGAGTGCTGTGCTGATCACTCTTCTCGCGCAGGAAAACGATTAATATCAGGCTATAGACAATGCCAATCAGGCCAAAAGAATGAAACGCCGTTTGCCATGTGAATTCATGGGCAACGGTTGCACCGAAGCCGCCGAGCGCCTGTCCAACATAGAGCCCTGTCATGTGAATTCCGATTGCCAGGGACCGGGTCCGGCCCTGGTGGTAGTCGGCAATCAGGGCCAATCCGGCGGGGATATAGAGTGCTTCGCTCAACCCCATCAGGGCCCGAAGGAAATAGAGTGTCTCAAAATCACGCGCATAACCCATGGTGAGGGTAACCCCCGACCAAACCGCCAGACTCCCGACGATCAGCCATTTGCGGTTTACCCTGTCGGCGATCAGGCCGGCAACCGGACTCATCAGCGCGTAAATCCAGAGAAAAATGGCCATCAGCCTGCCAAAATTTTCTGCCGTCTGCAACTCCGCTATATCTCCCATCATGGAAACTTTCATGGTGGAAAGCATCTGCCGGTCCATATAGTTCAGGAGCGCCACTCCCCACAGAAGGGCAACTACAACCCAGGGATAACGGCTTGGTTGTTTGGTATCCATACCTCAGCTGGGTTCCTTTTCGTAGATCTCCGACAGGGGCGTTGAGGCCAGGTCGGCCAGGAAAGATGAAACTTTTTCGATCACAATCCGTAAAAACCGTTCTCCCTTTTCCCGGGTGGCTTTTGCAGGATTGCCAACCCCTGTGGAATCGCTTATGATACTCCAGCTGCGCTGGGCCCAGGCCCACCGGCTGTTCAGTCCTTCAGGTGCAAATTTCCGCGACCGGCCATCCCCGGCTTCGCTGAGCGGAAGGACCATACCGGGCTGAATGGCCATCATCACGCTGGTCTCAAGCTCTCCGGCATGATCGCCCGGCTCGTCGAAATACGCTTCCCCCTTGCAGATCTTCCACCAGTCGATGACGCAAATAAACAGCTCCGGGCTTCGGACGGAGAGCTCCCGGATGATCGGGATAAAATCGTTGCCTCCGTGACTGTTGATGATAACCAGCTTCGGGATCCTGTGCCGTACGAGGTTGTCTGCCAGATCCCCCAGCAGCGCAAGCTGCGTGGAGGGCATCATGTTCAGGCAGAATTTCAGGTCGGTCTGGCCGGTGTTAACCCCCCAGGGAACCGCAGGTAAAACCATGACACCTGCTCCCCTGCCGGATGCGATGGAAGCACTTTCCAAGGCGATATATTCTGACTGGATCGTATCCGATCCGAAGGGGAGGTGATAATTATGAGGTTCCGTGGCGCCCCACGGAAGGATGGCCACTTCCACCGGAAGGTCGCGGATATCGCGCCAGTGGGCTTGCTCCAGGTTATAGGGGGTGTCTGACATGCCGGGGTGTTTTATCCTGATATTTTATTTCAATGTTTCCAGTGTTTTCCAAACCTGATATAGTCCTCGCGGCACGTGGAAGCATCCCTTCCATTTGCCGCCCTTCAGGGGCAGCAGCACTTCGCCGCGCCGGTTAAGATAGCCGAACCATTCGCCAAATCCAGGATCGGGAAAGTGCGACCAGGTGTATTCATGCACTTTTTCAAACCACCGAAGACACTCCGGATGGCCCGTCTGCCTGTATCCCTTGATCAGGGTGATCAGTGTTTCGATGTGCACCCACCAGAGTTTCTGGTCCCACTCAAGCTGCTGGGGTGGATAACCCTTCCGGTCGAGGAAATAGTATATACCGCCGAACTCCCGGTCCCAGCCATATTCCAGCGTACGGAGCGCAATCGCAACGGCTTTTTCGGCGAGTTCGGGGTTTTGCAGCCGCTTAGCCAGGTCGAGAATGAACCACATAGCCTCGATGGCATGACCGGGATTGAGCAGACGACCTTCGAAGGTATCGGAAAGGGATCCATCCGGATTCACATGCTCCGGAATGAGCCCGGATTCCGGATCGTAAAAAACCTCCATCACTTCATGGAGACAGGTCTGGATCGTTTGGTCAACCTGCGCTTTTGGAAGAAGGTGTTCAATCTCGAGCGAGAGGTTGCAGAGGATCATCGGTAGAGAAAAACTCCTGAGAGGGCGCGTGCCCGGAACGGTCTTGGAATATATCCCCTTGGGATTTTCGCTTCGGGCCAGGATGTTGGTGAAAGTGCCGGCGGCTATATCGGAGTAAGCCTTTGATCCGGTTGCCCTGGAGAGCTGGCCGAATGCCATGGCGGCGAAACAATCGGAAAAAATATTGTACGGCTGGATAAGCGGTTTTCCCTCGCGGGTGAGGGAGAAATACCAGTTTCCTTTTGCATCGCGGCCGTGCTTTTCCAGGAAGCCGGCTC
>CAYQFT010000235.1:0-4680 GCA_964416825.1 uncultured Porphyromonadaceae bacterium | reverse complement strand
ATGTGCTAATGTGCTAATGTGCTAATGTGCTAATGTGCTAATGTGCTAATGTGATAATGTGTTGAGTGAATACTTAATATGCTGGTGATGAAAATACTGACGTTTGTTTTGATGGCGCTGGCGATGGCTGGTGGTGGGAAGTTTAAGGTAACGGAATCGACTTCCCAGGAGTGGGTTGGCGGGCTGCAGCAAAGCGGCTATGGCACAGACTATATGTTGGTTATGAAAGTGAAGGCAGGCTTCGACAAACTTCAGATCGACGAGCTATGGGTGGGTGATCTTCGCTTGCCTGCCCGGGCGGTTACTGATCTGAAAGACATGTCGACCAAGAATTTCAAGAAAAATGATATCGTGTATGTCAGGGCCGGGGTTACCTGGAAACCCGATCAGGATGGACAGATGCGGGTCGTTGCCGGTGAGAAGAAAGACAAGCCGGTTGACTACAAAGGCGAAGGCTTGATCGGATATACCTACAAGGGGAAACGCGGCTATGCAGTGATAACCTCATTCAAAGTGCTGGAAAAGATTATTTATCCGTAATTTTTAAATAATGAGTAACAAAGTTCTTCTGATGATTCTTGATGGCTGGGGATGCGGAGTGCGGCCTGAGGCTGATGCTATCCGTCAGGCTAATACACCCTATATGGATTCCCTCAAAAAGAAATACCCGCACTCAAAACTTAAAACGTCAGGCGAGGATGTGGGTTTGCCTGAGGGCCAGATGGGGAACTCCGAGGTGGGGCATCTGAATATTGGAGCAGGGCGGGTGATCTATCAGGATCTTGTCAGGATTAACCGGGCCGTTTCAGATGGCAGCATCAAGAATAATGAAGTCCTGGTGGAGGCCTTTACCTATGCTAAACAGAGCGGGAAAAAGGTGCATTTTATCGGGCTGGTTTCCGATGGAGGAGTCCACTCCCTCGATAAACACCTGTATGCTCTCTGCGACATGACCCGGGATTTTGGTCTGGACCAGGTTTATATCCATGCGATCACCGATGGCCGCGATACGGATCCTTTCAGTGGCAAAGGCTTCCTGGAGCAGCTGGAGCAACATCTTGAAAAATCAAACGGAACGATTGCCACACTGATCGGCCGCTATTATTCCATGGACCGCGATAAGAGGTGGGAGAGGGTCAAACTGGGTTATGATCTGTATGTCCACGGTGTGGGAAAGCCGGTTGCCAGCATTCTGGATGCCATTCAGGAGAGCTATGACGAAGGGGTTACCGATGAGTTCATCAAGCCGGCCTATCGGGTTGGAGCCGACGGGAAGCCTGTGGCCGTTATTGAGGAAGGTGACGTGGTGATCTGTTTTAATTTCCGGACCGACCGGCTCCGGGAGATGACCGTGGTACTTACTCAGCGCGACATGCCGGAATTCGGAATGAAAACTTTGCCGCTGAAATACTTTACGATGACCCGGTATGACGACACCTTTACCGGTGTGGGTATTATCTATGATAAGGATAATCTGAGCCAGACCCTTGGCGAACTGATGTCTGTGGCAGGCAAGAAGCAGATCCGCATTGCCGAAACTGAAAAATATGCCCACGTGACCTTCTTTTTCTCAGGTGGTCGGGAGGATGTCTTCCCCGGTGAGAAGAGGATTATGATTCCCTCGCCAAAGGTAGCCACCTATGACCTTCAGCCCGAAATGAGCGCCTTCCTGGTACGCGATGCTATTGTTAAAGAGCTGAAGACCGGCGAACCGGATTTCATCTGTCTGAATTTCGCCAATGGAGATATGGTGGGCCATACAGGAGTATGGGATGCCATTATCCAGGCGGTTGAAGCGGTTGATTCCTGCGTGCAGGCTGTGGTGGACACGGCCAAAGCTAACGGATATACGGTCATCATCATCGCCGATCACGGGAATGCCGATAATGCGGTAAATCCTGATGGTTCTCCGAACACGGCTCATTCCCTCAATCCGGTGCCCTGCATCCTGGTGAGCGATGAATACACGGAAATCCAAAATGGAATTCTTGCCGATGTGGCTCCTACCATCCTGAAGATCATGGGGATGGAGCAGCCTCCGGTTATGGAAGGCCGCCCGCTCGTCTGATGCTGGAAATCGACCGGACACTGATCAGCCTTGAGGTTCTCAGCCGTAAATTCTGCTGTAACCTGCAGGCCTGCAAAGGATCGTGCTGCGTTCACGGGGATGCCGGCGCACCCCTGACGATTGAGGAGACGGGATATCTTGACGATTACATGGATGAATTGAGGCCCTATCTGAGCACCGAGGGAATTATGGCGCTCGTGGAGGAAGGGATGTATGTGAGGGATGAGGAGGGTGAGCTGGTAACCACCCTGATCCGCGGAGGCGAATGCGCATATACGGTTTTCGAGGAGGGTATCAGTTTTTGCTCGATAGAGAGAGCGTTTCAGGCCGGTGATATCCCCTTCAACAAGCCGCTCTCCTGCCATTTGTACCCTATCAGGATAAAATCCTATGATGATTTTGATGCGGTTAATTTCGATGAATGGGATATCTGCCGGCCGGCACTGACCGAGGGTGAAAGACAGGGCCTTCCTGTTTATCAGTTTGTCAGGGAAGCGCTGATCCGGAAATACGGTCAGGACTGGTACGACCAGCTGGATTACGCGGCCCATCATCTGGATTTGGAACGGCTTACCGCGGAAGAATAATTTTGTGCCTATATTAGCCTTTTATTTAATTATGCAGTTATGATCAGGAAAATGTTGATTGTGCTGCCGTTGTCTTTCCTTTTTGCTCTTTCATCCCTTGCCCAGGAGTCCGACACAGCCATGGTCCTCAGCAAGAACAGGATTGTTTACAAAGGCCGCATTTACCGGCAGAACGCCCCCTACGTTACCTTCGGATACGGATCCGGCTATGGGTTCAGAACCGGCCTCGTTCAGCAAAACATGAACCTGTCCTACCATCATTTTATCAAGGGTTTCGGACTTGGAATCGGCTATCATGCGTCCTCCGACCTCCCCCCGTGGTGGAGATCCTGGCAGAAACTGAACGACTTCTACCTGGTGGCTGGCAAGCGCTGGGAGACAAACCGGTTTAACCTGGCGGTTTTTGCCGGGCCAAGCCTCGCACGGGGTAGTTATATTGCCTGGAACGAAGTGAAACAGAAGGAGTTTGCCTACGGATTTCTTACGCCGGGGGTTTACCTTGAGGCTCAGGCAACCTATAAGATTCTGTATGACATTGGTGTCGGGCTTTCTGCCTATGGCAGCCTGAATCAGGAATATACAGTGGTTGGAGGCCAGGTTCATCTGTTCTTTTCCACTTCATTTGTAAGAAACTATGATTAAATAACATCCTATGATAACTATTAACCAGTATATCGATCAGAATAAGGACAGGTTTGTCGAGGAACTGTTTGGACTGATACGCATTCCCTCAATCAGCTCCATCGCTTCCCATAAGCCCGATATGTACAGGGCTGCTGCGTATCTGAAGCAATCGCTACTGCAGGCAGGCGTAGATTCTGCTGAAATCTACGAGACCGAGGGAAATCCGGTAGTCTATGCAGAGAAAATGATCAATGCAGCATGGCCCACGGTTATGGTGTATGCCCACATGGACGTGATGCCGGTGGATCCGATCGACCTTTGGAAGTCAGATCCTTTTGATCCTGTGGTTCGTGATGGAAAGATATACGCCCGCGGGGCTGATGACGACAAGGGTCAGTCATTCATGCATATCAAGGCATTTGAATACCTGGCCAAAACGGAGCAGCTCAGGTGCAACGTCAAGTTTATGATCGAGGGAGAAGAAGAGATCGGATCCCCCAATCTTGGCAAATTCTGCGAAGAGCACAAGGAGATGCTGAAATCCGATATTATTCTTGTCTCCGATACGTCGATGATCGGACAGGATACCCCCTCGATAACGACCGGTCTGCGGGGACTCACCTACCTTCAGATTGAGGTCACCGGTCCCGATAAGGATCTGCATTCCGGCCTGTTTGGCGGCGCCGTTGCTAATCCGATCATCATACTTTCCAAGATGCTTGCCTCCATCCACGACGAGAACAACCGGATCACCATTCCGGGTTTTTATGATGATGTGCTTGAATCTACTGAGGAGGAAAGGGCCTTGCTCTCCCAAGCCCCGTTTGATGAACAGAAATATAAAGCAGCACTGAATATAGATGAAGTCTGGGGTGAAAAAGGCTACCTGGTCACTGAGCGGACAGGCATCCGGCCGACGTTTGAAGTTTGCGGTATCTGGGGCGGCTATACAGGAGAGGGTACCAAAACGGTGCTTCCGTCAAAAGCCTACGCCAAAATCAGCTCGAGAATTGTGCCGCACCAGGATCACCATAAAATAGCGGATATGATTCAGAAGCACTTTGAAGCCATTGCACCTCCGCAGGTTAAGGTAAAGGTCGAAAATCTCCACGGAGGCGCTGCCTACGTCTCGCCAATCACCATGCCTGCTTACAAGGCAGCTGAGAAAGCCTACACAGAGACCTTTGGAAAACGTCCGGTTCCCTTCCGCAGCGGCGGCAGCATCCCGATTATTTCCACATTCGAAAAAGTGCTTGGAGTGAAATCTATCCTGATGGGTTTCGGCCTCGAATCCGACGCCATCCACTCGCCAAACGAAAACTATCCTTTGTGGAACTTCTTCAAGGGGATTGAGACGATCACGAAGTTTTACCACTACTATACGGAGTAGAGCGAAGACCG
>CAYQFT010000234.1:0-4688 GCA_964416825.1 uncultured Porphyromonadaceae bacterium | reverse complement strand
GGCAATATGGCCAGATTATGGAACCAGATCAATACCGATTACCGACCGGTTCGCTCCCGGATGATCCAGGTGGAAGACAGTGTCATGTTATTCGATCTGACAAAGGGTCGGGTCTTCTGTATCACGCTCGGTCGGGAGTTGAAATGGGAATCCATCCTTCAGTCCAACCTTTCGAAAGACTTCACCGGAAGGGTCCACAGGGACCCGATAACCAACCGTTTTTTCCTCGAATTCCTTAATATCCAATCCTCCTACCTGATAGAGATAAATCCATTAACCGGCCAGGAAATCAGGACAATAGCCATCAGGCCATATAAACATATTGACCATGTGAGTGTGTATGACAATAAGGTATGGTTTTTATATCAGCCTGATATTGGGGAGGAAGGGAAGAAATTGTATTATATGGGACTGTGACCCGGGGATTGTTTGTACATTAATAGCCTAAATCGGGCTAACCATGAAAAGGCGGCAGTCGGCATATTTCCAAGGGTGCAGTTTGTTTTTTTCTTTCCTTTTTTTTGAACTGGCATCGCTTTCTTTCCCTTTATCCGCGCAGTATGCCGTGCGCGATGAGTTTCCCAATGGGCAGAACCGAGGCGTACTGTATGAACATTTCACCGGCGAAGAATGGGACGCCTCCAACTTTGCCTCGCCCAAAGCCATTAAAAGGTGGGAGAGTCTCCGGTATGGGATGTTCATTCATTTCGGTATCACCTCCAAACCGGAAAATGCGGATCTGTCGTGGGGCAGCATCAACCCCCGGTATGCGCCGGATTCGCCCGGAATTACGGCCAATGGAAAGTTCCGCACCGAGGATTGGGTGAACTGGCCTACAGCCATGAAGCTGGAAAAGTTTAATGCGAAAGAGTGGGTTGAGTTGGCCAAAAGAGCCGGTTTCAAATACATCGTTGTGTGTACCAAGCATCACGAGGGATTCCATATGTGGAACACGGCCTTTTCCGATTTTAAAATTACCAATACTCCATTCGGACGCGACTATATCCGGGAGCTGGTGGATGCCTGTCATGAAGCGCGGATGCCTTTCGGGTTCTATTTTGCCCAGCGAGAATGGTATCACCCTTATTATCAGCCAGTGGATCTGAGCAAGGTGAAGGCGGATGGTGTCCACTGGACCCTGAATCCGGGAGAGACCAGTCCGGTTGGGCCGCTGCATGCCCAATATCTCGATTATCTCAGGAATGTTGTGACAGAGTTATGCACGAAATATGGCAAGATCGATATCTGGTGGTTTGACGCGCTTTCCTGGGACGGTATGTTTACCAAAGAGATGTGGGATTCCGAGAACCTGACACGCATGATTCGCCGCCTTCAACCGGGCATTGTCATCAACAACCGGGCTTCCCTGCCCGGCGATTTTGATACGCCGGAAGGCCGCCTGGGTACCTTCCAGGATTGGCGCCCGTGGGAATCCTGCATTCCCCTGTCCGATGCCTGGTGCTATACCGGACAGCCAGCCCATTCGTTCGAACACCTGCTGCACCTGCTGGTCGGCGCTGCCTGCGGCGACGGGAATCTCCTGCTTTCATGGGGCCCCCGCTGGAACGGCCAGTTTGATGAAGCCCAAAAACAACGGCTGTTTGAGATTGGCGACTGGCTGCGGGTTAACGGGGAATCGATATACAACACACAGGGAGGCCCCTGGAAACCGGAAAGCTGGGGCGGGTCTACATATAGGGGCAATAAAGTGTTCGTTCATCTTTTCAAAAAACCCGATGGTGGATGGACCTTACCCAATATACCAGACCGGAAAATAGTTGCAGCTAAATTCCTGGATAGTGGAGAACCGGTGAAATTTAATCAGGATGAAAACCAGATATCGATCACCCTCCCGGATCATGTAACCATCAATGGAGATCTGGTTGTTGAATTAACGATGGATAAAAAACTCAAATAGTAATAGGTATGAGAAAATCTCTCTATTTAATTCTCCTGTCGGGAATGGTCGCATGGGTGTCATGTGATGTTAATTCCGGCACCACCATGCAGGCCGTCCGGGACCCTGAGACGGGGCAGATCATTTTGTCCGAAAAGGGCAAGCCGGTTCTTCAGTACAACTACAAGACCGTTGCGGAAAGAGATGCGATGGATACGCTGCCGGCCAACAAGTATATTGTTACGGCCACAGACACTTTTATGGCGAATCCGAGCATTTATGCGGTTCCGCGCAGCAACTACATCCATCCGGTTTACGGGCTGGAAGGAGAGATGCTGACGCGCGACTGGTCGAGGGACCATCCCCATCACCGGGGAATCTACTGGGCCTGGCCCGAGGTGGAATTCGGCAGCAAACGCGGCGATCTTCATGCCTTGCAGATCGTTTTTGCCCGGCCTACCGGAAATATCGGGCTTAAAAATGGAAAGGATTTTTCCGAGGTTGAGGCCGAAAACCTCTGGATGTGGGGCGATACAACTCCCATTGTGCGTGAGGTTGCATTGATCCGGGCTTACCGCGCTACCAGGGAGGGGAGGATCGTTGACCTGGCCTTCCGGTTTGTTGCGCTAAAAGACAGTGTCACCCTGGCCCGGCGTGAGACCAGCCTATACGGAGGTCTGAACATCCGGATGCATACACCTAAAAATCAGGAAATATCCTTTCATACCGATACATCTGATTTGACACCACGCCGGGCCTGGTCGGATTTGAGCGGTTTATTCACCGGAGCAAAACTACCCTCAGGTATGTCAGTATTGCAATATCAGGGCAATCCTGAATATCCGGGCCAATGGGTTCAGTATCCGGAACTCTCCTGGATTCAACCCACCTTTCCAACGGCAGGAACCCGTTATAAACTGATTCCCGGCGAACCCCTGGTGCTCCGCTTCCGCCTATTCATTCATTCCGGCGCCAAACCTGATCAGAAGCTGCTATCGAAGTTGTGGGATACCTTTAACGGGGCGACAACGCTTCCGGAATTTACCATTAATCCGTGAAACGTGAAGCGTGAACCGTGATGCGAAACATACCCACCCGAAGGGGTTGGAACAAAATGATTTTTTACCATTGAAACACCTATATGTTGCCCCGGTTTTCAAACCGGGGATGACCAGCAGATCTTCCTCTTTTTACTTGTCAAGGCCTTTAAAGGCCTTGACAAGTGATGTTTGCGCTCAAAGCCCTGATCCCCCGAATAAATTCGGGGGCAACATATCTGAACCCTTTGTTTGGGGTTCCGCCACAGGTATTCAAATATTGTCCCACCCCCATAAAATGTGCTTCATTCAGAAGATTCCGGCCTTCGCCGGAATGACAGTTCGAGCGAATAACCGGCAACCGGCAACCGGTAACCGGCAACCATAACCAGCAACCAGCAACCAGTAACCAGTAACTTATAATGAAACCAAAACTCTCCTCCTCCGCCTACTCCCGCCGTCGTTTCATCAAAACCACAGGCGCCGCTGCCATTGCAGCCCCCATCATTATGAAATCTTCCTTTCTTGGCGCTAATGTGCCCCCAAGCGACAAGATCAATCTCGGCATCATCGGATGCGGAGGCATGGGCATGGCGAATCTGAACGCCTGCCTGGCCAATCCGAACGTGGTGGTAACCGCTGCCTGCGATGTCTGGAAAGACCGGCTGGATCCGGTTGTCGAACGGTTCAAGGCTACCTGCACGGGTTACACCGATTTCAGGGAGATGCTTCGGAAGAAGGATCTCGATGCCGTGATCATTTCAACGCCGGCCCACTGGCACGCAATCATGGCCATTGCCGCCTGCGAGGCGGGCAAGGATATTTACCTGCAGAAACCGATGACGATGCACCTCGGCGAGAGCCTGGCGGTGCGCAATGCCGTGCGGAAGCACAAGATCATCTGCCAGGTGGGAACCCAGATTCATGCCAGCGAGAACTACCGGCGGGTGGTTGAGCTCGTTCGCTCGGGAAATCTCGGCGCCATTGGTACGGTGCGGACGTTCTTTGTGATGAATGAAGCTCCGAACGGCATCGGCCTGGGCAATAATACCAATGCACCCAAGGGAATGGACTGGGACATGTGGGTGGGCCCGGCCAAGATGCAGCCCTTCAACCCCCAGGTGGTCAGGGACGCTTTCTACCACTGTTTCTGGATGGATTTCAGCGGCGGGTGGACACCCGGCATGGCTCCGCATATCATCGACCTGCCCATCTGGGCGCTGGATCTGGGCTATCCGACTGAGGTCAGCGCCACTGGCGGACGGTTGATCATCCGGGATGACGGCGATGCGTATGATAACCATGAGGTGATGATGCGATATCCGAACCTTACCATGACCTGGATGCAATCCTCCACCAACAGTTATGGTTTCGATTTTTTGCGCGGACAGGAGAGCCGGCGCAGGCTGGGGATCTACTTCCACGGTGTTAACGGCACCCTGCAGACCGATTATGACAATCACCTGATACTGCCGGAAGGGGACCGGATGAAGGGGATGGTGACGCCTGCCAAATCAATCGCTCCTTCACCGGGTCATGAACTGGAATGGCTGGAATGCATCAAGTCGCGCAAGCAGCCCTCCTGCAACGCAGATTACCATGTGAAAATCGATGTGCCGATGGCGCTCAGCACCTTATCATTAAAACTTGGGCGGTCGCTCCGGTTTGATCCCGTTAAGGAGGCCATCATCGGCGACAAGGAAGCCTCGGAGCTGGCAGTGCCGGAATACCGGGCGCCGTGGAAATTCGCGAAG
>CAYQFT010000233.1:0-4743 GCA_964416825.1 uncultured Porphyromonadaceae bacterium | reverse complement strand
CCGATTTAAGTGATTTCTGGGGGAAGTATTACTCCCCGGATGTTCAGAAACCAGTCGTACCAGTATTGTCTGACGCAGATATGGCTCTTCCGGATATGTATTTTGATTACATTGATTCCTGGAATGCGCTTAAGAAAAGTGGCGGTGCTGAAGGACAAAACATAAGATTGCCCGATCTCGAACATACCACTGCCCTCCAATTCATGCAGGATGCAAAAGAAACGGGAGCTGATTTCCCGACTATTCAGGGTGAACGTCCCAATGTATGGCTCTATATTCATGGCCCATCTCATTTTGAGGCCTTGCGAGCCGGGCGGAGTGCAGGCCTGACTCTTCCGGCCGCTGAGAAATTCTCCTCCCTTCGTTGCATGGTTGAAGGCAGCTGGGACAGTTACCCACAGGAACGCCTGACCAGGGCGTGGGAAAGCGGTATATACCCCGACCACGGCTGGGGGGGGAAACACGGTGATATTACTGATTCTACTTTTCTAGCAAAGTTTTCCGAGGCAGATCTTACAGGACGGACTATTACTCGTGAGGCTATAGAAGGGATAGCCAAACTGGTGAAATTGAACGAAAATGGAATACCAGTAGTGGTTTTTAATTCATTATCGTGGAATAGAACGGATCCTGTTACCCTTTCTGCATCCTGGCCGGATAAAGAGGTCAGGAATTTTGTCCTCATGGATTCTGACGACAACCCGGTGCCTTACCAGCTCCTCTCATCACCTCAGTATTACGCTTCAGGGTATCTGAAAACAGCGGAAATTCTGTTCGTCGCATGCGATGTACCGTCCATGGGATATTCCACCTATTATATCTGCAAAACCCGGGGCCGCCTTACCCATAATCCCGAGCCAGCCAACACTGATGGAACCATTTCAACACCCTTCTATGATGTTGTTTTTTCAGATGGCGGAATGTCGTCACTGCTGGATAAAGAGCTTAACCGGGAGGTATGGCTGGCTGATCAGTTTACCGCTGGGGAATTGTTCACCATGCAATCGATTGGAAATGGAGCCGGGGAGTTTGCAGATGTACAGCAGCCTGATATTAATGGATTTGAGCGGCTGAAAGGACAAACAAGCGGCTGGAAGTTAATAGAAAATGGACTTCTGAGAACGGTTATTGAAACAGAATCGGTCATGAAACATAACCGATGCAAAATTACATGGACAATTTATAAAACGATAAAAAGGATCGATGTACGTGCCGACCTGATTGACTGGGACGGTACGGCGTATCGGGAATTCCGGCTTGCCTTTCCCGCAAAGCTTGACCATCCTGAATTATCCTATGAGGTTCCTTTCGGAGTGGTGAGAGTAGGGAAGGATGAACTGCAACAGGCTGCCGGTGAAAGGTATATAACCCCCTGCAAGGATGTGCATCCCCGCGGAATAAATAATTGGTTCAGTGCGAGTGACAAAAACCTTGGTATTACTATCTCTTCGTCTGTAGCAGTTTGGGATTATGTTAACATGACTGACTTGCCGTCATCGGCAACCATGCTGCAACCGATTCTGCTGGCTTCACGACAGAGTTGTCACGGAGAAGGCCCCTTGTATCACCAGAAAGGCAGCCATTCCATGGGATTCAGCATTTTTTCACATAAACCGGGTTGGGAAAATGGCTATCATCAGGCCTTGCAGGCGAATGAGCCACTAGAGGCGGTGGTGAATCCGACGCGGGGAAATGCGGTACTGCCTCAGAGGTACTCCTTTATCGGAATTGATGATTGTAATACCCTTATCAGTACCATAAAAAAAGAGGAGTTTGGAGATGGACTGATTATCAGGGTATATGATTCGCAAGGCGAGGATAAAAAGGTTCAGCTCCGGCATCGTTTTGATACCCCTGATGTTTTCAGAACAAACCTGATAGAGGAAGATCCAGTACCGGTCAAGGCTGAAAAAGGTTTAATCGAATTGAGGGTTGGACACCATTCGATTGAAACCCTGCTGCTAAGAAAACAGGAATAAATCAGCCTTTATCTATACCCTGATTTTTTCGATGAGCCAGGCGAGATTCTGTCCCAAAGTTTTCATGGTCTGGATTCCTTCGTGGTCCTGAAGAACTTCTCCTGGTTCCCTCCCGATTCCCTGGTTCCAATAAGTTGAACCTACAATCAGCATCTGGCTTATTGTGAAGAAGTTATTGATGGCATTGAAGGTCTCTAATGCACCATTCCGGCGAACAGCAACGATTGCAGCGCCTGGTTTTCGTTTCAAAGGTTGGTCGTTTGCCCGGTTAACCAGGCATGCCCGGTCAATGAAGGCTTTGAGGTTTGAGGTCATTCCGCCCACATAGACCGGTGAGGCCAGAAGAATGGCATCGGCTTCAATGCACTTTGCGAACAGTTCATTAAATATATCATCATAAAAAATACACGTGTTGTTTTTCATGGTTTTACAGGCATAACATGCCTTACAACCAGACATGGATTGATAACCTATCTGGACCATTTCCGTTTCAATACCTGCTATTTTTAATTCCTCAAAAACAACGTTGATCAAGGCAGTTGTATTGCCGTTAAGCCGGGGACTGCCATTAATTGCGAGGACTCTTGCCATGTGCTATTTGTCTTTTAAGCATCTGACACTGATGCCAGTTTTCTTATTAAAGTGGTTTTTAACCAGAAGGCCGTTACAAGCAGCAACTTCCCTTATATACCCTTCATTATAAAAATCATAAATATAAGAACTTGACTGCCAAAAGAATCCGCTGGCTCCAAAACTGTAGAACTCACCCTGTGCATGGCGGTCTCCGGCAAAATAAGCTTCAAATCCGCTTGAGCCACCCACTTTAAGTCGGGCACCAGCATCGCCATAGATATAAAAATTGTTAAGGTCTTTCCAGTCCTGTTCAGTTGGCATGTGCCAGCCAACCGGACAAATCCCTTGAGTACCCTCGGTTTCCGAATACCCCATGGCCTCATCCCAATCATAGAGGCCGCCATAAAGATCGCAGTTGTAGGGATCATTATAGAGACAATACTTTTCAATGATATTGTTATTCGACATATCAGCATGGTCTCGGTTCGTGACTGTACTGGCGACATATCGGCCAACATTCAGGTTTTTACCCATCCAGCATTGATCACCGATCTGGACGGTTGGATAGACATTTCCATCCGCATCGGTAACCGTGGGGGCGCCGGGACATGGATTGATGCTAACCTGGAAGAAATTCATATTGGTTTCGTCATAAGATGTCCCGCATTTTCCGGAAATGGTCCAACGAATTGTGAAGGAAAGGTTTGCAGAATCCCTGATGAACCAGGATGAAGGATCGTTTGGATTGGAAAACCGGCCACCCATACCATGGGTAACAGTCCATATTCCATGTCCGTTGAGTGGAATATTTCCTTCCAGCCTGATTGAATCTGCCGCAATGAATGGCTTGTCGGATCCGGCCTCAGCCCTGTTGGGGGTTCCGATAACATTAATAAAAGTAAAGGCAGTATCTGCACAATTGGTCTGATTATCCTTAAAGCGGTAGAATACCTTATAGCGTCCCGGTCCAATAGCCGCAGGATTGAACTTACCATCGGTTAGGCCGGGGCCCCAGTAAGTGCCGCCAGCCGGATTCCCACCGGTGATAATAAAAGCGGTTTCATTGGAGCAAACAGAATCCCTGCTTTCCAGGGTTACAACGGGTGGTTCATTTATCAGTATTTGCACAGCTTCTGAATACACCGGTGCACACAGACCGTCGATAATTTCACTGCGATAAAAGCCAGGTTCAGAGGCGACGATCATCAGTGAATCCCGGTTTGCGCCTGAGATTATGCTCCAGTCGTACCCGGTACCTGAATGCTGCCAGTTCAAAATACCCCTGTAATTTTGAACGAACAGATAGGCTGTATCCTGGCGGCAGAGGTATTGCTGGCTAAACGCTGCGGATCCATATATAAGGATAAATACAATTAAGATGCTTTTTTTCATTTCCTACTCTCCTTATCTGATAACCAATCGTTGTGATATCGTCTTGTCCGCGAGGCGGATTCTTAAAAAGTATACACCACTTTCAAGCATTTTCGGCTCAATTTTCAATTCCCCTGTCGGACCAGTACTGAAATCACTGGAATAAACTACCTGACCCAAGCGATTCAAAATCTGGACTCTGGTTGGAGTGGAACTCAAGGGGCCGAGTCCAGAGATTGTAAAAACTCCAGAGGTCGGGTTTGGAAAAACGCGGATGTTACTGTTAAGGGAATTCCCATCGACACCCAAACATGGATCAATGCGGACATTAACGAAACTCACGGCTACGCATCCCTGACCGTCTTTAACGGTGAGCATGTAAGTTTTAGAACTGCCAGGGGTTGCGACGGGATTCGCAGAGGTTGGATCATTGAGACCGTCCGGGGGAGACCAAAGGTACATATAGGAACTATAGCCACCTAAAGCCGTAGGCTCTCCTCCGAGGGTAACCGAATGACCTGAACATACCAGGGTATCTTTCCCAGCAAAAGCAGATAAAGCAGGAGGCTGGCTAAATCCTACCTGAATTCCTTGTGCCCCGGCCTGAATTATTCCCATGCAGAACAGGGCTGAAAAAAGAACAATTTGTCTCATATGTAGTCTAACTTACGGCTCAAATGTAGAAACAGCACAATATGAACCCAACAATTGTTTTAAACTTGCCATTGGAATTGTTCACATGGGGTTCCTGAAAAAGGATTCTGATACGCTAACATATTTCAAATTAGCTTTTTAAGAGAATTGTTAAAACGTTGTTAAA
>CAYQFT010000232.1:0-4769 GCA_964416825.1 uncultured Porphyromonadaceae bacterium | reverse complement strand
CAAACCAAAACCTGGAGCAAGAACCTCACTTTCACCAGTCCCGACAGCAGCATTGCCATCCTCACCGTCAGGGATTTCTCAAACGGGGTCTATACGGATTACTACCGGAAATGTTTCCGAATGCTCGATTCACTGAAAACCAAAACCCTGATCCTGGACATCAGGGACAATCCGGGTGGAAATGCCCCGGATGCCGCCTGCCTGTTTTCCTATCTGGCTGATACTGTCTTCATTTTTGATGACAAATCAGAAGTCGTATCGAAAAAAAGTATCACCCAATATCGGTATTTCAGGGGCAATCCATTGTTAATCAATGCAATTCTGGCAATCGGGTATCCCATGCAACTCTTCGAGAAAGGTGTGTTACTGATGTTGACCCAGCAAGGCCCCGACCAGAAATATTACACATCATTCCCCGAATCGGATTCGGCCAGGCCAAAAAAGAAGCGCTTCAGGGGAGATCTTTACGTCGTGATCAATGGCGGCACATTCTCCGCCGCCGCAAATCTGGCCTCCAACCTTAAAGGCATCAACAGAGGAACTTTTGTCGGAGAGGAAACCGGAGGCGCTGCCAACGGCACCGTGGCCGGAAAAATGGCCATGATAAAACTGCCGGAATCCCGTCTTTTCTTCACTTTCGGCCTTGCCCACACCCAGCCTCATTACCGTTCGGGACCCCCGGGCCGGGGAGTTATGCCCGATGTTGAGATCCGGCCCACCGTTCAGGACAGGATCAACGGGGTGGATCCGGAGATACGGTGGATTGTTGACCGGTTATGATATGCAGTTTACCTCCTGCTAAGGTGGGTTTAAGGTTCGGGGTTCGGGGTTCGGGGTCGCTTTGATGCGACCTTATACCCCGAACCTTATACCCTGAACCCCATACCCCGAACCCCATACCCCGGACCCCATACCCCGGACCCCATACCTCGAATCCCTTGTCGGCAACCGGCAACCCCTTTTTTGTGCACATTTGTGAGAGTTTATTTGTGAATATTTGTGGATCTAGTAATGAAAACCCAATTAATCCTGATCGGAATTTTACTGACGAGCGCCACCCTCCTCGCCCAGAACGCCAATGAATTTGTGGTCACAGGAAACCTGAAGAACATTAAAGACGCCAAGGCATCCATTGAGTACAACAAGATTGCGGTGGAGATTACCGATGGTTCCTTTTCTGCCCGGTCCGAAATCACCGAGCCCACCGTAGCCCGGATGTTCATTACCGATAAGCGCCTGATGAAAACTGCGAAAAGCGGCGGCTATTATCCGGTTAAATCGATGAATATCTGGCTGATACTCTATCCTGGAGCAAAAATCAGCGTAAAAGGGGAAATCTCCGATTTTGCCGATGCCTATGCGTACGACGGAGGAGAAAACGATATCCTGGCCGGGCTGCACAAGGAGCTTTTTCCCCTGTTGAACGCTTCCGTCAACATCGATCTCCGGTTCGATTATGAAAAGGAGACCCTGACGCCGGAGGGTAAGGCGAAGCTGGAAAAAGAGAAAGAGGAGCTGGATAGCAAGGCACAGAAATTACGTATGAAATTCCTCGAAAGAAGTGTCTCATCCATGGCAGGCGTCTGGCTGCTCAACGACATGGTCATTCGTTCGCAGATTTCGATGGAGGAGGTCGACCGGCTGCTGAAAAAAGTAGACAAAAAGTACTTCTCAACTTCCTGGTACATCGGCCTCTCCGATCGGGTTAAAGGATATCAGTCGACCAGGGTCGGCATGGTTGCTCCGGATATTGTAACCCGGCTGACCCCCGACAGCACGCTGTTTGAGTTGAAAAGCATGCGGGGCAAGTATGTGATCATCGACTTCTGGGGTACCTGGTGCGGCCCCTGCATAGCCGGCATGCCGCGCATGAAAGAGTTCCGCGACAAGCACGCCGGCACGGTACTGATCCTGGGAGTGGCTCAGGACCGGAGCTTCGATGTTTGGAAGAAATTCATTGAAACCCGCAATCTCGATTGGAAAAACGTGCTCGTCGGCAAGGGCGACGAAGACTGGGTTTTAAAATATAACGTCCAGGGGTTCCCCACCAAACTGCTTCTCAGTCCGGAAGGTGTTATCCTCTACCGGTTCACCGGCGAAGAAGAAGGATTTTACGAAACGATTGAAAAAATGATCAATAACGGCAAGAATCATATAAATGGAAACAACCGTATTAAATAACCAGGATGTATTTCCAACAGAGGAGGTTCTGAAGAATGCCCTTGGAAAGACGTATTCAGTACTATTTGAGTTACTGGATATTTTAACAAAACCAGATTACGGATTAATCCCTGAATGGAATTATTACAAAGACGGGAAAGCCTGGCTGTGCAAAGTATCCCACAAAAAGAAGACTGTTTTTTGGCTATCCGTCTGGGACAAGTATTTTAAAATTGGATTCTATTTCACTGAAAAAAATAGTCAGGGAATTTCAGATCTGGATATTGAAAAAAAAATTAAAGAGGATTTTATTAATGGCAACCCTATTGGTAAATTGATTCCCCTGGAAATTGATGTTAACGACAAAAAACAAATTGGTGATGTGTTAAAGATTATCGAGTATAAAATGAAAATAAAGTAATATACCCGGCATCCGGCACCCGATAAACGGGAACCGGTTACCGATGATTGAAGGTAAATACACAATTAGCAACTTTGAACTTATGAATTACTCCGCTCTTCAGAGCGGAGAAAACTAAACCCTATGAAACACACAACTCTCTTCCTCTCGGTCTCTCTGTTCTTTTCGCTCGCTCTGCCAGCCCAGAACCAAACCGACAAAGGCCTCAGCTCCATCACCGAAGCCGAACTCAGAAATCACATCTTTTTCCTGGCCTCCGACTACATGAACGGCCGGGTTTCCACCACCCCAGAATATGCGATTGCCGCAAATTACGTGGCTTCCCAGTTTGCCGCAGCCGGTGTTTTACCGGCGGTTCCGGCTGCAGAAGGAGCCGCATCCTATATGCAGGGATTGCCGTTTGCCCGTACCGTGTGGAACGATAAACTCGTGTGGACCCTCACCTCCGCCGGCAAGGAGACGCAGCTGCTCCATAAATCGGACTATAAAATCATACAGGGCAGCAACTTGAACCACGAAAACCTCCAGTTGGTATACGTGGGTTACGGAATCGAGGATCCCGGCCAAAAGTGGAACGATTTCAAGGATCTCGACCTCACCGGCAAGATTGTGGTCTGCCTGACCGGCGCCCCGAAGAAAAACGGCGAACCGGTCTTTCCGAAGGAGAGCAACGACCGCTATAACGGACGACGCGGCAATACAAACAAAGTTTTTACAGGAATTGCTGCAAAGGGCGCTGCCGCTGTTATCCTGATCGATCTGGACGGCAGTCTTGGTATGGATTTCGACCAGGCCGCCAGCACCTTCACTTCTGAGCGCACCGTATATAAAGGCAGCCAGCGTGCAGGCCGTGGGGGGGCTTTCCCAACCACGTACCTGGCCAAACCCGCCTTCCTCGACCTGATCATGGCCGGCAACAAGAACAATCCCAATCTCAATCCCGATAATGTTCTGAAAAACTATAAGCCCCAGGTGCTCGAAGGGGTCACGCTTAACAGCAAGGTGGAAATACTTACCGAGGATATCCTGCTTTCCAACAATGTGATCGGAATGGTTCCCGGCACCGATCCGGTTCTCAAGGACGAGTACATCGTGGTGGGTGGGCATCTGGATCACGTTCGCGCCCAGCAGGGCAAGGTTAGCAACGGAGCCGACGACAATGCCAGCGGTTCGGCCGGCGTGATGGAGATCGCCGAGGCCATCGCCTTGAACCCCTGCAAAAGAACGGTCATCTTTGCTGCCTGGAGCGGCGAAGAGATGGGCCTTCTGGGCTCCGCCTTCTTTCTCGAAAGCGGCCTGTTCCCGAAAGAAAAAATCAAATTCAATGTTAACCTCGATATGATCGGCCGCACCGGCAAGGGTAATGAGGCTACCCGGGCGCATTACGTGGTAACAGATAAAAAATATCTCAAGGAACTTTCTGCTTTCATCAATGAGATCAACAAAGGGGTCACCGATTTCCCGATCCTCATTGATGACGACGAGCACTCCCCCGGCGGCAGTGATCACATGACCTTTATCCAGAAAGGCATCCCTGCTTTCTTCTTCTTTTCAGGCGTTCATGCCGATCTCCACAACTCCGGCGATGATCCCGAAAAGATCGACTACCCGAAAGCTGCTTCCGTCAGCCGCCTCGGATACCTGATCGCGCAGAAACTGGGAAACATGGCAACGGTGCCAACGTTCCAGTAACCAGTCCGTGTCCTACCTCACCACTCTCCACTCCCTTCCCGGATCCACCATCGCTGAAATCAGCGGGGACGGACTGATCATCAACAATCCCCAGGACGCACTTGATATCATGGGCGACCTGTATTTCCAGGGCATCGGTAAGGTTATTCTGCATGAGAAGAACATCGCACCCGAATTCTTCGATCTGAGCACTGGCATGGCCGGCGAAATCCTGCAAAAATTTTCCACGTACCGCATCCGCCTCTCCATCGTCGGTGACTTTTCAAAATACACAGGTAAGAGCATCCGGGATTTCATCTTCGAAAGCAACCGCCACGGGCATACCACCTTTGTGGCCAGTCTGGAGGAGGCGATGAAGAACGTGAAGCGTGAAGCGTGAAGCGTACCCACCCCCAACCCCTCCCTCGACCAGGGAGGGGCTAAGCTCCGAGGCTTCTTCCATGCGATAACCGGCAACCAGTAACCGGCAACCGGCAACCATCGTACCGGCCGGCCT
>CAYQFT010000231.1:0-4884 GCA_964416825.1 uncultured Porphyromonadaceae bacterium | reverse complement strand
GAATGAAAACTGGCAATAAAGCAAACCGGGTTCTCATCCGATTGACTTTTATAAAACCAGTACGTGAATTTCGGGATCCTGAATATGTCCATGATCCCTGATGATTCGATATCTGTCGCGTATCCCCGGTTATAGTCGTACATCACCCAGTTGGAACACCCGAAGGCGGGACCGGCGAGGTTGGAATTATAGGCTTCCATGAAATTGAATGCCTGCTGAAGCAAGCGGATCTCGCCATATCCCCTGAGTTGCCGCGACGACCGGTCGGCGGGCTTGAGATCCCTGAATTCGGTCTGGTTGAAACCGGCATTCTGGGCATAATATTCCCAGGAACCGTATTCTGCAATGAACAGGGGTTTCTCTTTGGGATACTTATTCCAGTAATCCGGCGGCACGTTATGCTGACGGGCCGGAATGAACACATCATAAACGGTATCCATCCATCCGCAGGTATAAACTCCCTCATAGGGCATTTCGGAATGCACGATATCATGCGACTTCTGCATATAATCAACCGGCATGACCGTTTCATTCAGCGAGGCCTCCCACAGGATGATGGATGGATGGTTCCTGTCCCTGCGGCACATTTCGCGGGTATTCTGATAAGAGAGTTCCTGGAATGTCTCATCGCCGTAAAACTGCCATCCCGGGATTGCATCCATCACCAGTATCCCCAGCTCATCGCAGGCATCAAGAAATGCCGGGGATTGCGGATAATGCGACGACCTGACGAAATTGAACCCGGCCTGTTTTATTTTCCAGGCATCCCGGTATTGGGCATTATCTGAAAGAGCATAGCCAATATAGGGGTACTCCTGGTGGCGGTTGGTACCACGGATTTTCAGGGGCTGCCCGTTAATGGTAAATCCTCCGGCAGCAGTGATGCTGATTTCCCTGATGCCGACCCGGCAGGTTTCAGTTTCCAGTACTTTGTAACCGTCAACCAGTTCCGTCTCCAGCGCATACAGGCTGGGCGATCCGGGTGACCAGAGCTGTGGCTGCGGTACCTGCAATTCAAAAGGAATCCTCATGGCCGACCCGGGAGAAAGGCTGATCAGTTCCGATGTGAACGCCGCGGCCACTCTGCCCTTATTATCCTTTAGGGTGCCTTTAATCCTGAATTTGCGCACTTTCCCATCATGGTTGATGACGGAGGTACTTGCGAACAATATGGCCGTATCCGGAGTCAGTTTCCCGGTATGGACCATGACCCCGCCGCCGAACAAAGTGTCAATCTCCATTGAATGAGTAAAGTGCAGCCGATCTTTTATATGAAGTTCAGCAGTCCGGTAAAGCCCGCTGAAATAATTGAAATCAAGTTCTTTTAAAGGTTTGCCAGGAGGAATCTGCGGATTTTCAGTATTATCAAGCCTGATTAACAGTGTATTGTCGCTATCAGGCTTAACCCATGAGGAAACATCAAGGTAAAAAGGCAGGTAACCACCGGAGTGACTCCCAATCGGAGTGCCGTTTATCCATAGAGAAGCATTCTGCATGGCCGCCCCAACCATGATACCAACATGCTTTCCCCTGGTTTGCTTGCTAAGCCTGAAACTCTTCTTGTACCAGCTAATTCCTGTCCATTGCTGGTCTGCAATGATCAGGGGTTCTAATGCTGCGGTGTGAGGCAAATCGATATCCTCCCAAAGGGTATCGGGAATGTCGCTGAACGAATCTTGGGCAAATAACGCACTTTCAATTCTGGCAAACTTCCAGCCATGGTTGAAAGCAGTAGATTCCAAGTCCCTTTCAGTTCTGTTGCAAGAGTTCATGGCTATCGCAAACAATCCAATGCTGATCAGCCTGCAGATCTGGAGGCAACCTTTCATTTCGACCATTTTTTTGTTTCCTCAAATACAGGAAGATTAATCGATGAAGGAGTATTTGCTCCATAATAGACTTTCTGATGGGCAGTTACCATTTCTGTCCGGGTGAAAAGAGGCTCACAGGTGTTCAGGCTCCGGTTAAATCGCGGAAACCAGCTCGACGAGATAAAAACCCTGAGTTTGTGCCCGGGATTTATTTGGTAACCTGTAGCCCAAACTGATATTTCGGTTTTGCCGGACTCACCTGAACCGAGTTTCACATGTGCGCCACCTTCCTGAATATTGATGATCTTTCCATCGGGGAAAACATCCTGCAAACCCACCATAAAATCGGTGCACGGAACGTCGCTCGACAGCCAGAGGGTTGCAGATATAGGCCCCAGAAGAATAAGGGGCTTCTCCAGCACATTCATCTCAAAGACAAGCTGATCTTTACGGTCCACATTTGCGTTTTGCCTGGCCGGCCCCACCCTATCGCCCAGGGCAGTTCCCCCAAGGCTCGGATAAGGATCAGCAGGATCATATATATATTCCAGAACACCCTTTTCTTTGTATTTTTCCGTACTGATATATTTTCCGGGTCCGATATAGTAGGGTGTTATCCGGGTTTCCATGGGCGGCCAAACATCCGATCCAAAATATTCATTCCGCTCCATAATAAACAGATTGAACTTTTTGTCCTTCAACGGAGCGGTAAGCCTGGCAGGCTTCCCTTTCAAGTGGTTCTTTACAAACATGAAGATCTTCTGAGGCTTGCCTGTTTTCTGAGGTCCCCCATACAGGTTGGGCTCTCCCAGCGATCCATGACACCAAGGTCCGATAATCAGCCTGCTGTCATGGTTACCAACTGTTTCTAAAGACAGGAAATCATCAATCTGTGTTTTCAGAAAAATATCATACCATCCAGCCAAAGAAAGCACCGGTGCTGTTGTCTTTCCCCTGAAATTCAACTCTTCCCAGTAAGAGTCGTGGGTCTCATGGGCAATCCAGTCATTTAGAAAAGGAATGTCTGCAACCGTGGAGTCATCTGCAGCAGATATCGGGAGGATCATAGTGGCAGCAGCCAGTTTATCAGGAGTAAGGGTATTAAGCCCCTTTGAAGCATTTACGAATCCCCAGTTCACCGCCGACTGCCAGGAAAAAAGTCCATCGGGGTAGACGAAGTCATACATTCTGGCACCCGTGAGAAGAGTGGTCAGAAAGTCAAGGGAATCTGAAACAGCCCACTGTGTGAATCCAAGATAGCTGCCTCCGTATCCTGCCACGGTTCCATCTGACCACGGCTGTTCCCGTATCCATTTAAGGGTTTTCAGTCCATCAGCCCGTTCATTAATAAAAGGATAATACTCCCCTCCAGACTTATACTTTCCCCTGACATCCTGAATCACAACTGCAACTCCGAATAAACCGAACGCCTTCCCCATCCATTTCTCAGCATCTTTATTGTAGGGAGTACGAACCAAGACCGCCGGACACTTCTTCTTCGATTTCGGAATAAAAACATCCGTGCTGAGCAATACGCCGTCAGCCATGGGAACATTCATCTCATGATAACCCGGAGAAGGAGCTGTGCTTTGTCCATGCTCCTGCGAACAGGCCAGCATGGTTACAGAGAGGAACAGCAGGACCGAAATGGTTTTTTGAAACATGGTAAGATGTTTGAATTAAAAGCTTGACTTCATTAAAAATCAAGAGAGGCTGCAGTTAAACCATCAAATGATCACTACAGCCCCTCAGGCATCATTTATGAACCAAAATACTACTTATTTTTTCGGGACAAACGTCAGGTGATACAGGAACGATGGCAAACTCCAAGCGGTTGGATCAGGAAAATAACCGCAGATAAACATGGCTACGGTCATTTTATCCGGGGTGATCTCCTTCACAATAAATTGCCGCGTTGTGGGAAAGTCAATAATTCCAAAGAAAGCCCCGTCAGAAAGCGAAATCCATTTTTTTCCAACGAAGGTTTGCAAAGCATGCGGGGCCGGGACTGCTGTACCGGTTGGATCTGTAACGGCGTCAACTACCAGGTTTTCGGTATGCAGTGCCCAGGTCGCACTGGCTGGTGCGGTATATGTGGCGCCATAAATACCCAGTGTATTATTTGCATTACCAACATTCACGGTGGTTTGGGTTACCATGCCATAAATACCTGCGGCAAGAGCAATACCGTTTTTCACATCCACTATATATTTACCATCGGAATAGAAAGTGTATTCATTATCATACTCATCCCCAAGTCCGATAACCGTAAGCACATTTTCAACAGTCGGTAAAACCACCCACATGTCGTTGTTAACCACACCGCCGCCATCAACTCCGGCAACATAGGCCGTACTCAAAACCCAGGTTTTACCATTGGCAGCGGAAGGGCCCCCGGTCAGCATCTCTGTAAAGGAGGGAGTGATAGTGATCTCCTTAGCCAGCATGGCTGTTCCACCTTTTCCATCAACCGTGAGCTGAACATCGAAAACTCCTGACATCGAATAGGTATGAACGGGCGCAGCTTCGGTAGATGTTTTGCCATCGCCAAAATCCCATGCAAATTCTGTGGCATCTGTAACCACAGCAGAAAAAGTAACGGTATAACCGTCAACTGTTGCCTCAATGCTTGTTATCGTCGGCTCCTTTGCACAGGACGAGAGGAGCAGGAACAAGGCCGGAATGAAATAAAGAAGATTTTTTTTCATTGGAAATAGTTTTGGTTAGACTACATAATTGTCGCGTCTTACCCTGATAAGTCAATCAGTTTTAAAACATCATCAGCAAATCAACACTATTTAATAAACCGACTCCAGGCGGGGAATGGAAGGGATCATCACCGTTCCGGTTGCGGAGCTTGTTAAGCGAAAATAACCCCTACCCGCACTACCCTATTGGATGTACACGCCCGTCCCGATAAAATAATCAATCCCGGTTAGGCGCAGTACATAGGTCATTTATGAAAGAACCACACCTGCAACTATTCAAAGTTAAGGCGGAATTCAATTCAATACCCTAATCATCCTACAAATCTCAACTTCGCCTATCTGATTTCAACTTTCTTTGACAATTT
>CAYQFT010000230.1:0-4950 GCA_964416825.1 uncultured Porphyromonadaceae bacterium | reverse complement strand
TTATCACTATTGTCCTTGATCTCCCATCCCTCAGGCAGCGACCAGCCGCGTTCCTGGGTGGCGTCGGCCCAGTTAAAGGAGGTCTGCCAGAAAATATCCCCGCCGCCCTTGAGGGTCCCGGCAGGTGCCGTAACATCCTTGACATACTGACCCCGGGTTGGAGCATCCTGGACAGCTTTTTGTGACTGTGCCAAGGAGATACCTCCGATTTGAAGGAGGATTGCTGAAAGTAGTATACATGTTCTCATAAAAGTAGATTTTGTGATTGGTCTTACTATAGGACTGTTTTGAAAGCTCGTCATTACAGCAAAAACCGGAGCTCTGCAGATAATTTGGTGAGCGGGTAGTCCGCTCCCTATAAATGAGCGGTTCGTTTTGTTTATCCGGCCTGATTTGCCCATTTAAAACACCAATGAGGTTGCCTGAAAATCACTACATTTATCCTGACCTAAAACCAATTAGCCATGACAGACAACCTCACCTCCAAGGCAGATGAAATCCTTGAGAAAGCGATCCTTGCTGCCGCTGAGTTTCATCAATTCTCACAATCACAGACCGATAGTATTGTCGAGGCCGTTTTTCGTGCCGGCTTCGAAAACCGCGTCAGACTGGCAAAAATGGCTCAGGAAGAAACGGGCATGGGTGTTTGGGAACATAAGGTAATCAAGAATATCCTGGGTACCCAGCTGGTGTACGAAAACATCAAGGACGACAAAACCGTCGGCGTGATTTCCTCGGATCCCCTAACCGGCATCACCGAGATCGCCCAGCCGCTGGGTCCGATCCTGGCCGTAATCCCCGTGACGAACCCCACCTCCACCGCGATGTTCAAGATCCTTATCTGCCTGAAATCCCGTAACCCGATCATTATCAGTTCCCACCGCGGAGCTTCCAAATCCTGCGCAGAGGCCGTACGCATCTGCTATGAAGCGGCACTCGCAGCAGGAGCGCCGGAAGATTGTATCCAGATGATCTCCTCGGGAAGCCGCGATTTTACCCAGATCATGATGGCCCACGAAAAGATCGCCCTGATCCTCGCAACCGGCGGCACCGGACTGGTGAAGGCCGCCTATAGTTCAGGAAACCCGGCCATCGGAGTGGGACCGGGCAACGTGCCGGTCTTTATTGATGACAGCGCCGATATCCATTTCGCCGTCAGCAGTATCATCTCTTCAAAAACCTTCGATAACGGAACCATCTGCGCCAGCGAGCAGGCTATTGTGGTGGAACAATCCATCGAGGCCGAAGTGCGGGCGGAATTTGAGAAACAGCACTGCTATTTTCTCTCCGAAGAGGAGATCCGGAAGGTTGAAAAGATTGCCATCGTGGCCGAAAGTCACAGCATGAGCCCCTTCGTGGTGGGACAGCCGGTTTCTGTGATCGCCGAAAAAGCTGGAATCACAGTCCCCGAAGGAACCCGCATCCTGATCGCCAAGCTCGACGGCATCGGGTATGAGTATCCGCTGTCGGTTGAGGTTCTGGCCCCAATCCTGGCCTTCTACAGCGCCACGGATTACCCCACCGCTATCAACTACTGCATCGACCTCAACTACCTCGGAGGCATCGGTCACAGCGCCGGCATCTATGCCAACGACGAGGACCGGATCCTTGAATATTCCCAGCTGCTAAATGCCGGGCGCATTCTGGTTAACACACCCACCTCGCAGGGCGCCGTGGGCTACTTCTTTAACAACCTGCCCGCATCGCTGACCCTGGGCTGCGGAACCGGCGGAAAGAACATCACCACTGAGAACATTACGGCCCGCAACCTGTTGAATATCCAGCGGGTAAGCCGGCGCAAGTCCAACGAATTATGGTTCGCATTCGACCAGTCGAAATATTATGATGAATCACTTACGACCGATGAAATCCTGAAAGAATATTATAAAAATCACTAAACCGATACCGATGTTAACATTCCAATATGACTTTGATGCGAGGGCGATCACGCTCACCTTCGCCGGCCGCATGGACACCCTGGCTGTTGCCAAATTAAATGAAATGATTGAAAACGAGCCGCTTATGCGGGAATGGAAAGAAGACGAAAAATTGATATTTGATCTGAAAGAGGTCGACTATATCGCCTCGTCCTTTATCCGCATCTGCGTCAGCTACGCCAAGCTGGCCGGTCCCGGCCGCTTTTCGATGACGCACTGCCAGCCGTTCGTCAAGAAGACGTTTAAAATATCGGGACTGGATGAGATTTTGAATATCAGCTGATTCCCGGCTATCCCTTTACAGCGGAATCCTGATCGGCAAAGACCGAAAAGATGGTGCTGAACCCTGATATATCGAAAATCTCCTTGATGACCGGCTGAAGGTTGCATATCCGGAGCTGACCCTTCAGTGCTCCCATCTTTTTCTGAACCACCAGGAAAACCCGTAATCCGGAGCTGCTGATATAGCTCAGCCCGGAGCAATCCAGCAGAATCTTGGCATCGCCTGCGTCAACCAGCTCCATCAATTGCAATTCAAAACCTGCTGCATTGGTAGTGTCGATGCGGCCTTCCACACCCACCACGGTATATTCACCGGCCGATGAAACCTTCACGTTCATGATTCAATATTTTTGGTAAGGATTAAATGATTTCTATTGTCTATTCTCTGATATTCAACGCGATCCATAATCTTCTTGATCAGGAATATCCCCAATCCCCCGATCGGCCTTTCGTCAACCGATAAATTGATATCGGGGTCCGTTTTCAGGGTCGGGTCATATTCATGCCCGTCGTCGATGATAGTCAGCCACAGAACGCTTCCTTCCCGCGCAAATTCCATCCGGATCTCATGGCTTCCCTGATCGTCATACCCATATGAGATGATGTTGGCCAGGGCTTCCTCGATCACCAGGTTCAGCGAAAAAACAAGCTGAACCGGCAGGTCCCACGATTCACCCAGCTCCTCCAGAAAGGCTTCCACCCGGGCCAGCTCCTCAATCTGATTGGCAACGAGCAGGACTTTGGGGTCTGTTACTGCATTCATCGGGATTCATGATTTAGAATGAAAAACCGGCAACCAGCCAGGCACTGCCGGCCATGGGGTTGGCGATCAGGCTGAGACTGAAGGGTATTGAAAAAGCGTCCGTCACGCTGAGGGTTTTGCTCAGGGTACAGCCAAGGTTGACAAAACCCTTTTTCTCCCCGTAGAATTCACCTTTAGCCTGATATCCGGCGAAAGCCTGGAGATCAAACGTGTTGAACGAATGCTCGTACTGGAGCTCGAGATAGAGGCTCCTTGTGGGATCGGCACCGTAAAACATGTAGCTGACCATAAGATTCAATGGCAGGGTCTCGCCACCGCTAAGCGTTATCGAGGCGTCGAGCGCGTGGGAAGTGGTCTCGCTACGGTAATTGAAAAAATCCGTTTCGGCCAGGTCGTCAAAAGCCCAATAGTCCCAAACAGCCAGGGTTACAAACCCGAACGTTTTGGAAAGGTAGAAATCTGTCTCCTGCTGACCCTTTCCGGCAACTTTATAAGCTCCCCAGGCACCAAGGGTAAACCCCTTCCAGGTGGCCGAAAGCCCCGGCTGAAAACTGGGGGTCTGACCGTAATCCTGACCCCGCCAGACGTAGCGGCTCATCACATCCACACCGGAACTAATCTGGATGGGAGGTAGTGAATCATTTTGGGCAATCGTAGATATAAAGCTGAATATCATGCAATTGACAATAAGGAGTGCTTTCATTCTTTTACGGGTTGACATGCTTGTATGGTAAGGGTTATACGCGGCCATGATATCGTACAGAGAGAAGGGTTATATCGTCTGATTGTGGTGCACCGGTCGCAAACCGGGTTACTTCAGCGAAAGAGTCGTTAACCACTTCATCAATCGGATGATCCAGACGGGTCGCCAGGAAAGCTTCGAGCCGCTCTTCTCCGTAAAGTTCCTCCCCAACATTGAAAGCCTCGGTTACCCCATCGGTAAACAGGTATAGCAGGTCACCTGGGTTAAGCTGAACCTTCTTCGACTGGTAATTATAGTCGTCCATACAACCCAGGATTGCCCCGCCGGTCATATCTACTTTGCTGATGCCTCCGGCACTAAGGATGTAGGGTGGGTTGTGCCCTGCATTAACATATTCGATCTCCCCGCTGAGGGTATTCAGAATGCCATAAAAAACTGTCACAAACATGCAGGACACACTCTCATTGCATAACAACTTGTTCACATACGTCATGCACTCCCGGGTGGATATCCCCTTCAGTCCGGTAGCCCGGATCAGCGTTCGGCTTACAGCCATGAAGATGGCCGCCGGAACCCCTTTTCCCGATACATCCCCGATCACAAATCCAAGGCGCTCATTGTCAATCATAAAGAAATCAAAAAAGTCGCCGCCCACCTCTTTCGCAGCAATCATGGACCCATAAATCGAGAAATCCGTGCGCTCCGGGAAGGGTGGAAAAGCCTTGGGTAATATGGCCTGCTGAATTTCCCTCGCCGTTTGAAGGTCCTGCTGGATCGAAACCAGCTGGTCATGCTCCTGCTGGCTCTGCCATATCATCGAAATCTCCTCGAGCGTTTTATCCATGGTAATCTCGAGATCATCGAAACTGATCGGCTTCGTGAGGAAGTCGAAGGCGCCCCGGTTCATGGCCGTACGGATATTCTCCATGTCTCCGTATGCCGAAACGATCACGGTCTTCAGCAGCGGATTTTTCAGCTCCTTCAGCTTGGTCAACAGCGTGAGCCCGTCCATCTCCGGCATGTTGATGTCCGACATGATGAGCCGTATATCGGGCTGCTCAATCAGCTTGGTCAGGGCTTCCAGCCCATTGTGCGCAAACACGAAATCATACACGCCATCCCGGATCTGCCGGCGGAACTTCTGCCGGATCAGCGGCTCAAGATCCACCTCATCATCCACCACCATGATCTTCACGTTCATTTTCAACTTTTCATCCATGATATATTTTCATTTAATCTTTAATCTTTTACACCAGACGCATGTA
>CAYQFT010000229.1:0-4951 GCA_964416825.1 uncultured Porphyromonadaceae bacterium | reverse complement strand
TCCTCCTAGAACGCCATCCTCCCCCATCCCCTGTCTTTCGCCTTCCGCACGGGCAGCCCCAGAATCTCCCTCCCCGTCTCCACATAGTACCGGTAATTCTCCAGCGGGGTGCCGTTCGGGATCCGGTGATCAAGTCCGAATACACAGCCGCCCTGCTTCATCAGGGGCTGCATTTTGTATTCCAGCTCTTCGCGGATCGCTTTTTTATCTTTACGCAGCACATGCTTGTCGATCCCCCCGCGCATGACCATCTGTTGCCCGAATTTCTTTCGTACCTCAACGATATCCATTCCGGCGGCCGGTTCAAAGGGGTGCATCGAGTTGATCCCGCAATCGATGAGTTCCTGCAATATCGGATTAACATTTCCATCGGAATCCATGTCGAACAGCCGGGTTCCGCGGGTGGAGAGCATGTCCCAGATTTTTCGGAAATAGGGCTTTATGAAGGTCTCTATTTCTGAAGGGCCAATCAGCGGTCCGGTTTTGCCGGCCAGATCCTCATGCACCGAGAGCTGGTCGATCAGCAGCTTATCGCTCACCCGTTCAAGGACTTTTAACGACGTATCGGTCATCGTCTGCATGATGTCCTGCATCAGTTCCGGCTGGATCAGGTAGCTCAGGCATCCGTTCTCTTCGCCCATCAGTTGCCGGGGAATATCGAACCCCCCGGGTATATAGGCCACTACCAGATGTCCGGCCTGCTGCATCTTCCGGGCATGATCCACCTCGTCCCAATTGATCCGCTCCTCACGGAACTCCAGCAGGGGCTTCACCTTCAGCCAGGAATCCATATCCTTAACCGGCCAGTCGAGTGGCAGCGGGAGGGTGGAATAGCCTTTCCGGAGCTTCATGGTACGCCCAAGATCATCGGACTTTATAATATACTCATCAGTATCCTCCAATATCCGCTCCGCCAGTCCGCCGAAGATTCCGGTCTGGCCTCCGCACTGCACCACCGGAACAAAATCCCAGTCAAAAGCGGTCATGCCGATCTCCTCCTCGGTGGCTCCCTGCGCCCGCCATTCATCCGGCAGACCGATCAGCGGCCCGAACAGCTCCGAAAACATCTGCTTCTCAAACCGGCCGAAGGTCATCAGCTCGAGGTACTCTTCCCTTCTGTACTTCATGAATCAATTTATACAAGGCAATAAGACATCATTTTTTGCAAAAATACAAGGCAATGCATTTATTTTTTAGAAAACACCGCCCGAATGGCCTCCAGGTAGCCGTACCCGTATTCCCGTTCCGGTTCCAGAATACTGCCCTCGGTCCATTCGTTCCAGCTGTTGATGGTAATCACCCTGTTGGATCTCAGGTTTTTATCGGTCCATGTTTTTGCCATTTGCAGTGCGTTCTGAAAGTTTTCCGGGGTATTGTTTTTCATCACGGCCATGCACGGGTAGCCTGCATTCTTAAAACTGAACTGCCGGCTGCAGCGCGGGGTGGCATCCCAGCCCACGGTAACGTTCGGGAAATAGGGCTGCCGGGTGGTCTGCACGTATTGTTCACAGAACCGGAAATACTTTTCCTGCACGCCGGTGTACTCCGTTTCAGGAAAGTTATCAAGCCCAACATGGTGAACCCAGACGTATGAAGTTGTGCTGTTGAATCCGAGATAATCCAGGAGTTCTGCCGGATTTTTCAATTCCTTTTCATTGGGCAGGAGCTGAACGCCCCAGACAACGGCATTCAGGTGCAAATCCTTGAACCCGGCCTTTTTAACTTTCTGCCGGAACATTTCCAGTCCAGCTTTAGCCTGATCTTTCCCACCCATACTCTCAACAAACCGAAACAGCTCATAGATCGAGAAATAGGGACATCCGTCGAGTTTCCAATAGGTTGGCTGGATGAAATAATTTGAGAGTATGTAATCCGTCATCCGGTCGAAGGTTTCCGGCGTAATGGTTCCCGGATAGAAAAGCGGCTGCGGGGTCTCCGGGTTCCGCGGGAACAGGTCGACCCAGTCGTGGTTGGCCCACATAAGGGCAAACTTCATTTTGTTACGGTTGCCGGCTTTGAGGAATCCGTTCTCGAGGCCCCGTTCCAGAAACGGACCGTCATTGTAATAGTACCAGTCATAGATAAACACATCAACGCCATATTCCGATGCCGCATTGATCTTCATTTCCATCACATCGGGATCCGACTCATTGGTATATCCCCAGGTCGGGATTTTCGGCTGATGGTGCCCGGCAAACCGGGGAACAGCATTTTTTACCAGCTCCCATTCCGACCATCCCCTGCCATACCGGGCTTCATTCCGGGCATCATCGGTGTGATAGTTAGGGAAATAATAGGCGGCAATATCGTAGCCGGGAGAGCGGTCAATGTATTTACTACCAGCAGTCTGTGCACGGGCAGGAAGGGCGGCAGCAAGAAATAACAGGGAAAAACAGAGCTTGAGAAGAAAGGATTTCATTGGAGGAATTCAAATTGCACACAATTTAGCAAAAGTGGTACATAATGGAGAACTTCAATTTGGCAACCACATTAGGCACAATAGAACACAATAGGAACGCAAATAGGGACATATAAATCCGTCCGCACGATATTCATTCTATTGTGATCTATTGTGCCTATTGTGGTTAAAAAAGAGAAAAGAACCTTAGAAATTTACTGTTTCAGTGTCTTCATCAGGGCAAAACAGAGTTCATCAATCCTTTTTGCATTGGGATGATAGGCAGAAACATTTGTTAGCAGGATAATGGCGTTTTGCCGGTTGATATCCAGTGCCATCGAAGAGGTGTAGCCGCCGGTGCCGCCGTTATGCCAGGGCCATTCGGCACCGATTTTTGATTTCACAAAATGCCAGCCCAGCCCGATATCAAGTCCGGCCGGATTCATCCAGGTCTTAACGCGGGTCAGCTCCAGCTCCTTGTTTGAAGGATCGAATTGTGCCATTGCAAATTTCGACAGGTCCTCCACGGTTGACAAAATCCCGCCCGCGGCAACCAGCACCGCCAGGTCCCAGTTCGGAGTCTCCTCGCCCTTTGCGTTCAGGCCCTTAACCAATTGGGCTGCAATATTATCCCGCAGGGTTGTTGAGTGGGACATTTTGAATTTTGAGAAGATATATCTCTGCAAAAGGGTTTGATAATCCTGATCCGCAATGGTACAAAGCACATACCCCAGCAGTCCCGCGCCCAGGTTCGAATAAACGCTGTTCTTGCCCGGCTCGTTATCTAACTTAATTTCATCGGTCAGGTATTTTTTGAGTTTCCCCTCATCGTAATTTTTAAAGGGATTATTGGGACTCAGCATCGCACTCACGGCGAAATTGGCGGGCATCCGCGGCAACCCCGATGTGTGGTTCGCCAGCTGCTTAAAGGTAATTTGGATGTTGTCCTTCAGGGGTATCCCGATGTACTTGTTAATCGGATCATCCAGTTTAACCTTCCCTTCCAGCACAAAATTGGCCAGCAGGGTGGAAGTGAAGACCTTGGTTATGGAACCGATTTCAAAATTCTTTTGATAGTTCTCAACCACTTCCATTGCATCTTTTTGCTGTTTTAATCCGTAAAAAGAGACCTCCCCCTTCTCGATAAAGGCAAAGGAGACCTGCGTTCCCGCCGGGTATCCCTTGAGGCTTTCATCGATCAGTTTTTTTTGGTCCGAGGTAACGGCGTGAGTCTGGCCGATTGCAAAGGCAGAATTCAGCAACAGGAAGGCGGTTAAAAGAGTTTTGGCTTTCATGATTTATTCAGGAGAATTATAATGGGAGGAAAGGTACTGAAAGGGTTTCATTTTGGGTAATGCCAATTTTTTTAACCACAGTGGGCACAATAGGACACAATAGAATGAATATTGTGCCCTATGTGTCTATTGTGGTTAAATAATAGAAGGGAAACCCAAAAACCACCTATTCTGATGTTCAGCTCATTTTACTAACTTTATATCCCTGAACACCACACCTTACCGCCATGAAACGCTTCCTTGCCCTGCTCGGCCTGCTAACCCTCCTGGTTTCCGCCCCTGCCGCAGCGCTCAACCCGGCAGATTCTGAATCCCTCACCATTACCCCGATCCTTTCGGTTACCCCGCAGAAAGGGGATTTCTATGGAGTCCAGGTGGGTGCCACCGGAACGATTGCGTTTACAGTAAAGAACACGGGTGTTTCAGTTATCAAGATTAAAAAGATCGAAATATCAGGAGATTATTTCACCCTGACCGACACCAATACGTATCCGTTCGAGGTGCTTGCCGACAGCAGCACCGCCTTTCCGGTGGGCAACAGCGGGAAAGTCCTGAAGTTCTCGGTCAGCTTCAGTCCCGCCGATATCGGGTTAAGAACCGGAAAGGTCACCATAACCTATGGTTTGTACAGCGATGAAACCCGTGAAATCCCGCTTACGGGGGAAGGGCTCAGCTGCTATGCTGCCACCGAAGCGCATATTGGCGAAAACTGGGCACCAAAACCTGATGTCTGGTTCAAATTCACAGCCGACAAGTTCGGCATTTTCGAAATCAACACCTGCCATCCCAGCCAGCCCAATCCCGGCAACACCAACCGTTATTATCTTTATTTATACAAGAATTGCCAGGGCACGATGATTCCCGGAGGGGAAGAAGAAGACCCCTGGTGCCCCAATGATCGGTATGCTACCCGGGAAATAACTGTAATAAACAAGGGCGAAACCATTTATCTTTTCTGGCCATTGGCATGGCCGGATAAACCGCATGCAAAGGAAGGATTCTACTTCAACATCGTCGCCACCTATCCCGCCGACGGCGATGTCTGCGAGAATGCCATTCCCCTCACCCTGCCTGTAGTTAACCTGTTTGGGAACACCCGGCTTCTTTATGATGACTATGATGCATCACCCTGCTCTCCATTATATCCCTATTTGGGTGGCAACGATATTGTTTATACCCTGACCCTGGAGACCGAAGGGTATCTCACCGCGAGCATCATTGGCGCCTGGGGTTCGATCCATGTGCTGGATGTCTGCCC
>CAYQFT010000228.1:2318-5013 GCA_964416825.1 uncultured Porphyromonadaceae bacterium | reverse complement strand
CAGCCAGTCTTGACGCGGTATTCAGCGCAGCGTAGTACAGGCAATTCAACCCCGTTATCTCCTTCGTCTGGTCCATGGGGTAGGTATCCGGATGGTCCAGCACGATCCAGCCGCGTATGTCGGAAAGCACCCCGTGTTCTTTCCCGATGAGGGTCTCGAAATGGGCCATCAGCTTAACCAGGTTGGGATACACCTGCCGGATCAGATCGGGTTTCCCGAAATAATCCAGGTATTCGCCCAGCATGATCACCCATTCCAGTTCGTAATCAATGAGATAGCCCGATGTACCCTCTCCGATGAGCCAGTCGGTGGGGTAGCGCGACCGGATGGAGCCGTCGGTGGCCCAGCGCTGCGACCAGGCCCCCGACAGGATATTATATCGGGTTAAAAACTCCGAACTCAGGCCGGAAGCATAGAACGCATATTTCAGCAGGTACCGGGAATCCCCAGCGATGTACTGCGTTTGCTCGCGCCAGGGGGTATCCATGTAGGTATCCTGACTGCATAATTTCAACGTGAAGCGGCCGGCTTCATAGATTCGGGTGAGGAGGGGGTCGGAGCATTCAAACTCGCCCTCGTCCCTCAGGTTGAAATGGCGGTCAACGGCGGAGACTTCGCTGATGCTGATATCGGGATTAACGGGCATGGTGAGGTACCTGAAGCCGCGCCAGGTGAAGGGGCTCCAATGCTGCTCCCCGCCGCGGGTGACGTAATGGTCCTCATACCGAACCCGCCGCTGAAAGTCGGGGGTGCCATCGGGCAGCAGGCGCTCGGCAGTACCAAGCGTTAGGTCGGCGCCCTCCTTGGCTGCTTTCAGGCGGATCACCGGCGTTCCGGTCACCTCCCGGCCAAAGTCATACACCACCCATCCGTTCACAATCCACTGGTTAACCGGGTACACGGTTTCCCGATACAGTGGGGGCCGGGTGACAGTCACGATACTTTTCCACGGTCCCACCGGCGGAATGCCGATGATATTGGCGGCCTGCCAGCCGGAATCATCGAAAACTGCTGAATGCCAGTTTTGCGGGATTTTACGGACATCGAAATGCTCAATAAACCCAATGAGGTTCGGAGCACCTTCACCCGATCCTGTGCGCAATTCGGTGTTGGTGGCCCAGCCGGTTGCGGAGGAAACCCGCCAGCTGCCGTCGGTGTTGATGCCGCTGGTCTTTTTATCCGGCAGGAAAGCCTGGCCCTGTAAAAAGAACCCGCCCCGGGCATTGATCCGGTGGTGCATCCCGATTCCGAAATTGTACACCACGGCGGTGATTGTATTGGTACCGGCATGGAAATAGCGGCTTAAGTTGAATTTTTCATAAACCTGATATTCCGGGTCGCAGTTCATGGGACAGCGGTCGACCAGCTCCCCGTTAATATATACATCAGCCACCGAATAGGCAGATATATAGGCAAATACGCTATCCGGCCTGTTTTTAAAATCAATCGACTTACGCACCAGCAGATAGGTGTTCTTCGGGTTCTCCTCTCCTGTTTGCCAGATCCAGCTGGCTACGGCCGGCTGTCCGCCGAGCAGGGCGGAAGGTTCAGAAATTGTGCCCCGGAGGGGGGACTGGGCAAAGGAGGTCATTCCTGCAATTAGGAGAGCAATCGAGAAGAAATTCCGACTTGTGTTTTTCATGGTAAATGAGCTGACCATTGATGATGGAACTTAGGGAAGCGAAGGTACTCGTTTTCCCTCTGATCCACCTCTCCCCCCGACCCCCTCTCCCGCGACCAACGGGAGCGCGGGAGAGGGGGGACGGGGGGTGAGGTGGATCAGCACCACTACCAGGTCGCCTGGCATATGAAGCCTGTTTGTCGCCTTAGGTTGACGGCTATGCCCCCATGCCCCTAAGCCCCTAAGCCCTTCTTCTCCGCGGTCTAATTTTTGTACGTACATCAGGGTATGAACGAAAAAGAAATTCTCAGCACCGCGCGCCGGATTCATGACCTTTTGTCAGTGAAGCGGCTGAAAGAGGCCATGGCCGAACTCCGGCCCATGCTGGCGGAAACCGGCGCATCAGCTTCTCTGGAGGAGCTCGGACAAATAGACACCACTTACCGGTATATGCTGAACTACACCGTACAGGGCATCAAGGACCCGGAGCGGCAGAAAATTTACCGGAAAATTGTATCGGACTTATACGAACTCAACGACCGCGCGGCTTCCAGCCTGATGACCCGCGTATCCACAGAATATGTTTATGTGCGCAAGCGTATTTTTCGCGATGATCCCGGGCTGGAGGCTTTCATCCAGAATTATCTCAGCGACCCCGATTTGCTGAATCCGGATCAGCCTGAATACCTGCGCGATCTTTCCCGCCTGTTCCACCTTGTATGGCTTACCGACGAATACCGCGAGCGTGAGGTTCGGCTGGTGGAGCTGACCCGTGATTCAAAAGCACTGTCGGTTCCGGAAAAAGCCCTCATGGTTACCGCATTGAATTTCAGTTTATTCCGATATTTTGACAAGCGCAAGTTTGATCTGTTGTTCAGCTTTTTCGAGGAGGAGGATGAGGAGATCCGCCAGCGGGCTCTCATCGGGCTGCTACTAGCCTTTTTCAGATATGACCAGCGGCTCGCCTGGTACCCGGCTATCCGCGGGCGCTTCCTGGTTTTAGATGAAAGCGCGGAGTTCAAGCTCC
This sequence comes from uncultured Porphyromonadaceae bacterium, assembly GCA_964416825.1. Lineage (GTDB taxonomy): Bacteria > Bacteroidota > Bacteroidia > Bacteroidales > UBA12481 > UBA12481. The sequence goes on along the minus strand of CAYQFT010000228.1, from coordinate 2,365 downwards.
TGGTCAAGGAGGTGATCATGCAGCTCATCCGCAGCCGCGATACCGAC
>CAYQFT010000228.1:0-2308 GCA_964416825.1 uncultured Porphyromonadaceae bacterium | reverse complement strand
GATGCAGGAAGAGATACTTCCCGAAATGATCCGGCTCACCCCGCAGATCCGGAACAAGCTGGACCTCGATAAACTTCTTGGAGACAGCCTCAAGGATGATCAGAACCCGGAATGGCAGGAGATATTTGAAGACACCCCCGGCTTGAAGGATAAAATGCAGGAGCTCACAGAAATGCAGATGGAGGGCGATGATGTTTTCATCGGCACCTTCCAGAACCTGAAAGGCTTCCCCTTCTTCCGGCACCTGATCAACTGGTTTTTCCCCTTTACGCTAGACCATCCCGAAATAGGATCCCTGGAAGATTCGGGCGACTTCGCCTGGATGAAGGGATTCCTCGAATCGGTGGACAGGAGCTTTTATTTATGCAATTCCGATAAGTACAGTATCTGCTTCGGCATCCGGAGCATGCCGGCCGATATGCAGAAGTTCCTTTCTGACGGACTGAAAGCGGAGGCTGACCAGCTGAAGGAGATGCTAGACGATGACAAACTGATCGATCCGCTGCAGCAGTCGCGGAGAGTGATCCGTCAGTACACCCAGGATTTGTACCGGTTCTTCCGGCTCTATCCCGACCGTCAGGGATTTGATGATTTCTTTGGCTGGAAACTCGATTTTTACCGTAAGGATTTTTATCGGGATCTCTTCAGAGGAGATACCCAATCATTGTACGCCATCGCAGGGTTTTATCTTCAGAAGAAGAACTACCGCGAGGCCGCAGAGGCTTTCGGAGTGCTTGAGCAGGCCGGCGATATGAGTGCCGAGGTACTGCAAAAATCAGGTTTTGCCTGGCAGAAGACCGGTAACTTTCAGAAAGCGCTGGATTATTACCTGAAGGCCGACCTGATGCTCCCGGAGAATATCTGGAACCTCAAGAAAATCGGACTCTGCTACCGGTACCTGAAGCAGCCCGACAATGCCCTCCAATACTACAGGCAGGCTGAACTGTTTGATTCTGAGGAACTCAGTACGCAGGTTTCTATTGGCCACTGCCTCCTTGACCTTCAAAACTTTGAGGAAGCACTGCGTTCCTATTTCAAGGTAGAATATCTGTCGCCAGAGAACACCAAGGTTTGGAGGCCCATTGCATGGTGCTCATTTGTGCTCGGAAAATTCGACCAGGCGCGGAAATATTACGAGAAACTGCTGGAGAAGGAGCCCAGCCATTTCGATTTCATCAACCTCGGTCACCTTGAATGGTGCCAGGGGAACCGGGAGGCCGCTCTTGAAAGGTACAGGCAGAGCATGAACAGCCGCGTGATTGATATGGACGAATTCATCAGTCTTTTCGATGCCGACAGGGAGCAGCTGATCCGCCACGGAGTGGATGCTGATGATATTCCGATCATGCTTGACCAGCTCCGGTATCTGACTATTGGCTGACCTTATTATATTTGCCGCTGATTTTTATGAAACTTTTGCGGCTTTCCATACTGCTTGCTTTTATATGCTGGCCTGGCATCCTGCCGGCTGAGAACCCGCTGAGGGAACCTCCCGGCCGCCGTGATAACCGTGATATGGCCATTGTGGTGAATTTTCCCGAAAAGCCTATCCTGATCCCGCAATACAGGAGTTTCTGGAACTTTTGGGCACACGTATTTGATTTCAACAAGGATAATTTTGCGAATGTTGGCCATACCGGTGTGATCCTGGTGGACGGCACCACCGGTGACCTTAGTTATTATGACTTTGGCCGGTATGACGATCGCCGCGACCAGATGGGCCCGCGACCGGAGTTTTACGGAACGGTGCGGTCGGCCCGGCACGTGCCGGAATTGAAACTGAAAATTAAGGCGCGGATTGAAAACGGATGGATCACCAACCTTGATACTGTCCTGGTACACCTTGGAGCCAAGAAGTTTTTCAGATCTTACGGGACCATCCATACCGCCATTGTATACAATCTTGATCTAAAGCGGATGGTAGCGAAGGCCACCGAGGTTGAGGATCAGCAATTCCTTTTTTACGGCGCACCTACCCATATGTATTGCACCCGCTTCGTGCGCGAGGTGATCCGGGCTGGCGGAGGTACCTTCGGGTACACCGTCTTTACCGGAACGCAGACCGTGAAGCACGTCAGGCGGAAGTGGCGGCAGGAGTGAAAATGGTTGCCGGTTGCCGGTTAATACTGGTTACCGGTTGCCGGTTATTTCGCCAGAACATTCATTCAGACGAAAGTCAAGGTCCTCTGCCTCGGAGCGTTGTCATGGGGGCGGGACAAAACAGGATTGTGTGAGGAAGGGCCCCATTAATGGGAGCTCCTACCTGTTGCCCCGGTTTTTAAACCGGGGGTAGGGCAATGTTCACAAT
>CAYQFT010000227.1:0-5023 GCA_964416825.1 uncultured Porphyromonadaceae bacterium | reverse complement strand
GTCAAGATAAATTTGCCTTAAGATACCTCTCAGGCATGAGTATCGTACATTCGGTATGCTCACTGAAACATTACGCTGCAAAATGTACTTGATCCAACCCGACGTACCTGTTAGACAATAACTTGAATCTGTGCTTCAAGACAAAGCTTTTGGATGTATTATCAGTCAGGGGTGGCCGAAATAGGTACATCCCCTCCCTGCTGCCTTGCCAATAACAGTATCTTAAAAGATTTACAATGGTTTCACTTGCCATGTGAAACCGAAAAGCCAGTTAATCCAAATAAATCTATTGTTGAGATCATCAACCGGAACGTGGAAAATGAGCAGAACCGGATTGTTTTGCCGGTTTGGAATGTGAACCCAATCGCTTGTGGCGAAGGTACCCAAAATGAAACAGAAAATATGGACTTTGCCAGGCTTGGGATGCTTGGTACTTAACTTACTTTTCTTTTTTTCTTGCGTGTCGATAGATATGACAGCGCCAACTATTACTAATAGCATCGAATCGAAGGAGGCGCCCATGCCGACCGATCCATGTCAAAAGGCTCGGGAAATCGAAAGCGGACTCATCCAGAAATTTGGGGAGCCTGATTTTAGTTGTACGACCAGCTATGTAAAAGGTGTTATGGTCAAGGTATGGTGTTGTGTCGAGGGAAAAAGGATCGTTTATTATTCGTTCGGTCATGAGCATGGGTGTTCCGACAGTGGATATGACGTCTATCCCTGTGACAGCAATGAATTACCACCATCCGTAAAAAAAGAAATAACCTTTTCCGGAGAAGGTAACGGATGCTGGGTGTTATTGGACCAGAAACAGAACCCCTGTCGTAAATAATTCAATTTTTTCAGCACCCAAGATTGGATGAGCAGACAATTTGCCCTGGCGTTAATTTACGTTACGGACAGAATGAATCGCTCCCGCAGTTGAATCCGCTGGTGGCTGTATCAGCCTTGTAACTGAATTGATTATATAACCATGTACTGCCGGAAAGCGTCCACAACGTAGCATAAACCATACCGCCATCGGAAGGCAAACCACTTACCATCAGAGATGTCGATGCACCTGCATTTTTATTGCAGATGTCGTATTTGCCTGGAGATGACCCCAGATACAACCAGTACTGTGAGGCTCCGACATGGGTCCATACAAATGTCTGGGTAGTGGATGTCAATGTCGAACCGTTTACCGGACTGGTCATTAACGCCTTCAGAGTACTGCTTCCCAAAACGGCAAAACTCTGGAAACCACTCCAGTCTGAAATCGGTGTACTGCCCTGATAAAGCCTTGCCCAGTAGGTATAGGTACCAACCGCAGCTGTCAATGGGATGGGCCAGCCAAATGAGAACCACTGGGAAGCACCGGCTGCCAGACCAGACGCCGATGTCGATCCCACCCAATTGGTTGTCCAACCGGGACCGGTAACATAATACCATACTTTGGCATCGGATGGTAAAGCCGCTGCACCCGTATTCTTTACGAGCGCCCACAATATACCGCTTGTTGCGGCCTGAGTATCTGCAACCGGCCAAAGACTGGTGACCTGGGCCGATGCAGATATGGTCGGCGGTTCAATGCCGATAGCTGCACCCTGATAACTGGTGTTGATCCATTTGTAACCACCGGTTGAAAAACTGTCTGGAGTATACCAGCCGTCATAACTGCCCTGCCATCCCATATTGATGTGAACCGTTTCCGATGGTGAATCCCGGTATCCATCAACCACGACAGAATGGCCGCCTTTGTCCGGATCATTGATTCGAAGCTGCGATGGCCTGCCAGCCTGTGTCTCGGTTTTAAACACCTTCATCCAGTCACTTGCACTTGCGTAACTGCCCCGGTTAACCCATTTGGCAGAACTTTTATACTTAAAATATGTTTTAAAAACATCCGGTGCATCCGAAGTGTAGGCACCGGATGAACCACACCCATAAAACATCTCGAATGCAATGCCGACATCAGCACACAATTTGGAAACCGCACTCTTTTGGGCGGATGTGCTATCGCCGGTAAGCACATTGGGCATGTTTGCCCAATCGTAGGTACTGTCCGCAAAGTTCCGGCTCAGGGTGACCATGCTGCTGCCATTATACCATGTGTAAGATTTTGAACCCTGTCCGGCGCTGGGATACTTCCAGTATTTCATGATCTGGGAGGCCGCCGTGGCCACACATCCTACAATAGTTCTGCACCCGCTGCTCGACAATGGGCATTCCTGATTATACGGGTTTGGCTGATTCCATGTGGACGCCAACAAAGGGCCATAAGATACGGCTTGATTGGTGTCCTGACCGACCGATAACGCAAAATCCTGATGTGCCTTGTCCAATGATACCCATAAGTTCCGATCCGGATTCTGAGAATGATTTATTGGGGACAGTTCAAACCCATGAGTATCAATCGCATCCCCCACCTGAAAAATCTCCTCTGCGATCCAGTCGATCTGCTCCTGCATGTCCGCCTGGAGCAAACTCAGCGTTGAAGTATCCGAATAAAGCTTGACAGCGGGAATATCATCACGAGCAGATACGATGACATGGCCTTTGGGTGAAACGGTAAAGTTGTACCCCACCACAACACCATTGAATACCAGAGTTTCCGCACCGGAAATAGACGGATTGGATGCTCCTCCCCAGGATCCATATGCGTGAACAACCTGTGTTATCCAGTTCCGAGCGGCATTACATGCTCTGTTCGAATCGACATCACCCGCCCACGCCACAACACTGAAACCCAGAAGCAAAATCAGTTGCAGAATAATAATTTTGTGTTTCATCAAACCTCGTGCAATATTTTATCATGACAAAGCATTCAGCCCCACCTTATCTATGATAGAAATGAATGTTTGTTGTATCGTGGTTTAGACGATATCCGGTTGTGAGCATGCAAACAGATAAACTTCCATTATCATAATAGAATGCAATCCACCCCGATATAATCAGCACTTTCTTCCCACATAAAACATGAAGGCCAGGGACTTTGCAGCACCAAGCCTTCATCTTTAATATTTCAGATAGTTAATATCAATTACCCGTTACATCCCCTGCAGCCACTCTGCTTGGAGCTGTACTATACACTTTTGTCCATCCGAGTGTACTGCCGTTCTGATACCAGAGTCCGCTGCTCCAACAGGCAACAATATCGGCCTTGCCATCTCCGGTGATATCTCCCACCGCAATCGGGCCTTCCGGAATAGCGCTATACGTCTTGGCCCAGCCTGAGGTAGCTGGATTCCAATACCAGATTCCGTCACTCCACGTGCCGACAATCTCGGCTCGGCCGTCCCCGGTAATATCCCCCGCACCCACTTTACCGGGAGCTGTATTATACACGTTTGTCCATCCGAGTGTACTGCCGTTCTGATACCAGAGTCCACTGTTCCAGCAGGCGATAATATCCGCCTTTCCATCCCCCGTTATATCTCCAACAGTAATGGGGCGGGTGCCTTCCGGAACAGCACTATAGGTCTTCGTCCAACCTGATGTGGCTGGATTCCAGTACCAGATTCCGTCACTCCATATACCGACAATCTCGGAACGACCGGTTCCACCCGTTCCGAAAGCCCAGCCCAAATCTTTCAGCAGCCCATTGGTAACTGGCCCTGGATCATGGATGGCTTCACCTGCCGAAATGGCATATACCATCAACTGGTTCACCGTATTGTTGAAAGTGGTATAGTCCAGGTGGGAGTAACTCGAACCACCTGCCCACGTTGATGGGGCATACATTTTGACTCTAGCTCCGCCATTGGCGGACATAGCGTTGCTGCCATGAAACCAGAGGTCTCCACTCCTCAGTGCGGTACCAAGCGATACGGAAGGGTTGGAATAACTGGTCAGCGCAGCCCCCGAACCATCTTTCATAAATGTATCGTAAATGCCGAAAGAACCCGAAGAGCCCAAACTCCCCTGCCCCGAAGTGCTGCTATATGATGCTGTCCCAGCGAAGTTTAGACCATGACCTATCTCATGCAAAACCACCGACATCAAATCGTGCTGGGTTGACGGCGTATTCCCATCTGTTCCGTAATACCAGGAAAAATTGCTATTATAGGTAATATGCATGTCCCAGTTATTGGGGTCAAGATCGGAACCTGCCAATGAATTCGCCAGCGACGCGCTGTACCAGGTATTTGACTTCGGAGCATTTGTAAAATTTCTATGGGACGTTCCTCCGCCGGAATATCCTAAAATACTGCTGCTTCCTAAATTTGCCCAGCAGGCTTTAATCGTTACCGGCACAGATGACTTGAGAAGATTGCCCCAAATGGCTGCGGCAGCATTAAAAGGGACTTTCGCCGATTCAGGGAATGTGCCACAGCTTTGACCCCACAGGTCTGTGCTGCCAGATGGGATATAAGTTATGGAAAAAGTTGCAGTCGCAGTTTCAGCCTGATCACGGGAAGCGATCGGAGGCGGAATGTGCCGCAGCTCATTAGATGGTTTATTAGGGTTGTCCACAAAGATCGCAGGAGCTTGACCCTGGAATAACATCGCCCCGTCTTCCGAAAGCGGAGTCTCCAGTGGCGGCAGAATAAAATCCCCGATATCCGCCACCGCCCAAGCAAAAGATGAAACCAGTAAGCCAAGCAAAATGACTGTGTATCCAATTTTGAATATTTTTTTCATATTAGTACACTCCTTTCTGAATTAGGAAAAATCGTTAGTTGCCGGCGTTTGTTTATCCAGTTTTCTTACACCGAATGCGTACAGCATCTATATGGCTGATAATTTAAGACGAATATCTTTCTCCAAAACCTCCTTTCTTTAGAAATTCACACACGTTGGTTTGAAACATGGTTTAAATGAAACTAATCATCTCAATAGAAAAATAAAGGACAGTAAAGCACTCATCATGGTATTTTTTTCACGGGTGGTTCAACAAATTTCTAATTATGTCTTTGAAATATCTCATCCCGTTGATATTTAATCGACTTTTCACCACTCAAAATGAGCTTCATATCCCGGAGGCATTTTCCCATGACAGGCATATCGAAACCGGACAGTGACCCTTTAACGAATACCG
>CAYQFT010000226.1:0-5038 GCA_964416825.1 uncultured Porphyromonadaceae bacterium | reverse complement strand
GAGATTTCTGTTGAAGCTTTTACCGTACTTGAGCAGGCGGTTGAAGCGGCGCTGGAGACCTATTCGAATGTTCACCGGGGCAGCGGGCACAACTCGATGGTGACCACGCATTTATACGAACTGGCCCGGCAGATAGTGCTGGAATACCTGGGACTGAACAAGGGCAAACACGTGGTAATATTTTGTACTGCTTACAGGGCTGCTGTCCTCATGTCGCAGCTGAAGCCTGAAAGTTATCAATGTGTCTCAAGCGGGGACTTCGGTCTTTCCCTGGGGGTTCACGCACTGGCAGTTGACAGGAAAGCATTGCCCAGAGGAGCTCCTTTCCATTCCGGCGGAGGAACCGCCAGGTTGATATCTCCCGGCTGGGTCGTGTGGGATCATGCACCGGATAAGTTCGAAGCCGGCACACCTGCGATCATCAATGTCATTGCATTAGCAAAGGCCCTGCAACTGATCCGGCAGGCAGGGAATGACAACTTCCGTGATACATCCACTGCGGTGCTGACTGCGGAGGAAATACTGTACCGAGACGAACTTGAGGAATATTCCGGGCCGGAACTGATGGATAAACTCAGGCAAACGCTGGTCGGCCGAAATATCCGCATCCCGACCATGGAAGGGACCCGGCCCTTTGTCAACCTCGACAACAGCGCAAGCACGCGGACCTTTTTGCCGGTGTGGAAAACAGTCCGCCAGGCACTGCGTCAGCCCCTGCTGGTCCGGCAGGAGATCATCCGGGAGGTCAGATCCGTCTGTGCCGGGTTCCTGGGTGCGCCCGCGGATGTTTACGATGTGATCTTTACCTCCAATACAACCGAAGCCATCAACCTGGCAGCCGAAAGCCTGGGCCGCGAACCGGCGGGAGACATTGAACCGGTTGTGCTCAGCACCATCATGGAACACTCCTCGAACGACCTGCCATGGCGTTTGGTTCCCGGTTATTTCCATATCGTGTTGCCTGTTGATGCTGAAGGATTTGTGGACATGGCCGGGCTGAACACGGTCCTGTGTGCCCACAACACGGAAGGCCGGCATGGCAGGAAAAGGATCCGGCTTGTGGCGGTAAGCGGCGCTTCGAATGTACTCGGCACCTGCAACGACCTGGCTGAGATCAGCCGGATCGTTCACCGCTATGGGGCGCGGCTGCTGGTGGATGCGGCGCAACTGGTGGCTCACCGCACAGTTGATATTCAGGGAAGCGGAATTGATTACCTCGCCTTTTCGGCTCACAAGGTTTACGCACCATTCGGCACAGGGGTCCTCGTGGTCCGAAAGGGACTGCTTCATTTCAGCCCTGCAGAAATGGAACTGATCCGGTCGTCGGGTGAAGAAAATGCAACAGGCATCGCCGCATTGGGCAAGGCTCTTGTGCTTCTGCAGCGAATCGGCATGGAGGTGATCAGGGAGGAGGAACAGGCCCTGACTGCAAAGCTGCTGGCAGGACTGGCGCAAGTACCTGGACTCACGATCTACGGGCCCAGGGACACAAATTCGCCCGGTTTTGCCCGCAAAGCCGGCGTCGTCGTATTTGGTCTGAAGGGGATGATGGCCAACCGGGTGGCTGAAGAACTTGCCTTACAGGGCGGGATCGGGACGCGTTACGGTTGTCACTGCGCGCATATCCTGATCAAACACCTGCTCGGGGTTCCTCCACTGCTTCAGCGGTTCCAGCGCATGATCGTGACCCTGTTCCCGGGGGTAAGGCTGCCCGGCCTCACACGCGTGAGCCTTGGCATTGAAAACACCGCAGCGGATGTCGACACGTTGATCCGCGTGCTGGGTAACATTGCCGGGAATAAGAAGAATCTGGCGGATAATCAACCTGCTTCTGCGTCTGCCGGAACAAACAACGTGAAGAAGGCAGAGGTAAAAAAGCAAATAAAAGATTTCACCAGGAATAAGACCCTGAAGGTCTATTCAGATGGTACCGGGACCCAGTAAACCACAAAACTGAATCCAGAGGATTCGAATATTTCTGGCACGCATGACCCATATGTTACATGCGACCCCGATGGGGTCGAATTTCGTGGGGGCAACACCAAACTAGAAACATGTGATCCCCTTAGGATCAGTATCAATGTAAAAATGAGTACTTTTACCCTTCACCTTCGTGGATCTCCGTGTTTTCTTCGTGTATCTTCGTGAAAGAAACTAAAACTCAATAAAAAAATCAAAAATGGGACTTATATCCGGTTTAATGGGCCATGCTTCCGAAATTTCCATTGAGAAATTACAGGAAGAGTTCTCTCCAATTCTTATTGAGGGTGAAATCCTTGAAAAGGCATACAAATTAATCAGGGACATGTATGTATTTACCAACAAGCGCCTGATACTGGTTGAAAAACAGGGTTTGACTGCGTCAAAGACAGATTACCAATCCATTCCATACAAAAGTATTACCCGGTTCTCAAAGGAAAGTGCCGGTTTGCTGGACTTTGACGCCGAGTTGAAGATCTGGCTCAGCGGGATACATGAACCGATTACCAAGGAATTTAAAAAAGGTGACAACATCAACGAAGTTTACCGGATCCTGAGCAATCATATTTTAAAATGACGAGTTTTAAAGTCTGCGTTGTTAACCTAATGCCGGGGAACATATGCCTGCTCCAGGGTAAATTGAAATCCGTTCATGCCTGAATAGCCTAAAATATGAGAAATATCAGCCTAAGCACAATGAAACTGGTCCTCCTTCTGGTACTGATCTTTGCCTGCCAGAAGAGGGACACCCCTCCTCCTCCTCCGGAACATCCTTCATCAAGCCCCTATTATGTACCCGATGTCACCAGGAAGGCTTCACCGGGGAAGAGGCTCCTCAATGTCAATTCGTACCAGCAAACCACCGAGTACACCTGTGGCCCGGCAGCAGTGGTATCCCTGCTACACTACCTTGGAAGGGAAGGCAACGAGATGACCATTGCTGGCGAAATGGGTACCAGTACGACAACCGGCACCACACCGGAACAGATGACCACCTGGCTGAATGGCCATGGATTCATCGCTTCATGGCACCAGCAGGGCACCCTGGAGAAACTCCGGGAGAATCTGGAGAACAACATTCCCACACTGGTCGAATGGAGCGACTGGGGAGGTCATTGGGTGCTCGTCATCGGCTACGATACCCGGAACACCAAAGACCTGATGGACGATGTTGTCATCTTTGCCGATCCCTACGACCGGCACGACGACCACCAGGATGGATATACATGGTTCAATGCACAGCGGTTCTATTACATGTGGTACGATGCGCTGCTGTTCGGAACCGTGATGAAGAGGATCTATATTGATTGTCGAATGACGAATGACGAATATTGAATGTAGAAAGATTATGCCCGGAGCAGGTTCAGGATGGTAATCTCAGCCGGGCAGTTGAACCTTACCGGCATCCCGCTCACACCCGCGCCTTTCGAAGTATAGCCGGTCATGGTGCCGATTTTCCACAGGCCGTGGTTGAATTTTTTACCTTCAAACTGATGGCTGATCAGCGGTTTTCCCTCGGTTAAACAAATCTGCCCTCCGTGGGTATGTCCGCACAGGTAGAGATCGTATTTGTTCTCCGCCGCCGCTTTGGCCAGCTCCGATGTATGAACCATGGCGATCTTGAAATCATAGCCCCTGGTTTCGAGGCAAAGCAGGGCAGATTCGGTAAAAAAGTTGAACGGATCGTCTGTCCCTGTGATTAAAATCTTCTGCCCGTCCCTGATGATCTCGACCGATTCGTTGATCAGCAGTTCCATGCCTGATTCCTGTTCATAACCGGCCAGCAGGTAGGTATCATGATTGCCGAGAACGGCAAACGTGCCATATGGCGCCCTGATATACTTCGAAAGGATCTTAACCGGTTTCAGTATCTGGCTGAACCGTCCGGAGATATCGCGCCGGTAATCGCCGGTAAGCAAACAGATATCGAATTGAAGTCCCTTGATCTGATTGATCAGGAGGTTGACGAAACCTGGTAAACTGTCAATGTGAAGATCAGAGAGATGCAGTATCCTGAACCCGTTGAAAGCTGCCGGAAGGTTGGGGAATGCCAGCGACAGCTCGCTCACCCTGATCGTCTTCGCATTTCCATAGCCTTTGGCGTAGTGCCCGGTTATTTTCAGGAGCACTGCAAACACCTTGAGCAGCCTCAGGAAGAGGTCCCAGTGACTCCTGCTTTTCTTCCCGCTCCGTTTGCGGGTAAAGCCAACGTTTTCCAGTACCGACCGGGTGGCTGCCCAGATCAGCCGTTTTTCTTTTCGCAATGCAGGAGGATCAAGGAAGTGGTACATATCAGCTAAAATTAAAAAATGTTTACCAGGCGATGTCAGCCACAACCGGGAAGTGGTCGGAGGCAAACCGCCCGTCGCGTTGTTCGCGGATCACAAGGTAGCTTTTTGCGTTGGCCCCATAACCGGTGAAGATGAAATCGATGCGCTCGGCGGCGGGCTTTTCCACATCGAACCCGTTAAAGGTTCCCCCGGGACCCATCGACATGCTTTTGTCAGCCATCTTTGAATCCTTTAGTCTGGCCGTGATGATTTTAAAAGGTTCACTCGCGGGATCGCTGTTAAAATCCCCCATCAGGATCACGGGTAATCCTGGTTTGTTCAAGGTTTCAATCTGCTGGAGGATCAGCATGGCGCTGTTTTTCCGGGCCTCGGTGCCGACGTGGTCAAAGTGGGTGTTGAACACCCAGAATTTCCTTCCGCCGTTCTTCTCTTCGAAAAGTCCCCAGGTGCAGACACGCATGCATGCGGCATCCCATCCCATGGATACTTTCTCAGGGGTGGCTGCCTGATCAGCCTGATGATGGTTGTGTCGTACCAGATCGCGCTGAATTCTCCCTCTGCCCTGCCGTCGTCGCGGCCAACGCCGATATGGCGGTAGTCGCTCAATGTGCTGTCGATGAAATTCACCTGTTGCGGGAGTCCCTCCTGTATCCCGAAGATCGCGGGGTTGACCGTTTTGACCTGTTCACAAAGCCAGGCCTTTCTCAATGGCCAGGCGTTCGCCCCGTCCGAAGAAACGTCGAGCCGGATATTCCAGGTCATGAATT
>CAYQFT010000225.1:1441-5047 GCA_964416825.1 uncultured Porphyromonadaceae bacterium | reverse complement strand
GTTCAGCAGGGGGCCATGGTAGGTTGATCCCCGCAGTTCACACCAGATCCCGCCATCCACGCCACCGATCCAGAAACTGTCGGCCGGGCCTTTCCATTTGGCCGTATGCATCAGTGGTGTGGCGCATCCCGGCAACCCCATGCCCATCATATATTTAGCACGATCCCCGGCCATCGGGATATCCAGCCGGATATCATCGATATTCAGAAATGGAGTACCGTCAGGGGATTCAAGGTAGTCCACTGTTACCGTAAACCGCATATATCCATCGTAGTCAAGTTTCGTCTGGCAGTTGATCCTCAGATTGTCAGTGGTACCAAAGGACGTCTGCGTGTACTGGCCATCCGTCAGTTCCCTGCGGCTGACTGTGGATGGAAAAGGGATCGCATTCTGATTAACGATTACAGAGAAATCAATGGGTGCCGAAAGAACGGGTTTTCTATCATGCTGAATATCAGCAGGCAACCCGGATGAATTGAACGTAATTTGATGATGGGCGGCTTCGAAGGAATTTACCCGCACTGCTTTAATGGGCAGGTACGGGGCAATCGGATCGCCCTCGGATCCTGCCGTTGAGTTCAGCCAGCGAAGCCTCGAATGCCGCCAGGGCTCATTGTCTCCCCGGTCTGCGAGCACATCAGAATTAACTTTTATGGTTACCCCGATATGCTTCTCAGGCATATTTATGCCTTTGATCCTGATGGTAGCAGGGTAGGTACCGGGATTCAGGTTATCAGGAATATCGCAGCCGATCCAGAGCGCCTGCACCCGTCCGGTTGGAATATCCAGGGTTTTAACGAAGGGTTTGCCGTAGGGATCCGTTCCTTCCGTATTGAAGCAGGTCATAGGAAAAGCCTGACTGTCAAAGGTGACCGTAAGTCCTTCAATATCCTGAGAGGCGGCAAACACGCCGACCTGAAAAGCGAAATATTCGTTGCGCATGGCTGTTCCGGTGAATTTTCCCGAAGGACCCGATTGAATCCATTTCAGCGGGATCCGATCCTTCATCCGGATCGGGAATTCACGGCTTTCGGTAAACAGCAGCACGGGATCGGGATACTTTTTCAGGAATGATTCCATCTCTTTGACCGTGGGAACAATCTCCATCGGAAAAAAGGAATCGAAGGCTGTCCGGCTTTCAATAGCCAGGATTTTTGCGTTAGCAATTTTTGCCGCATCGGGCCGGCCGGCCGAACCGGACCAGTTTTCATCCGGGGCCGGCTCGGACTTCAGGTAGGAGCGCCCGTAATAGCCCCATCCATCCTGGATTTCAAAAGGCAGATAATAGAAATAGTATTTCCCGGGTTTTTCTATCGGCCCGAACAGGATACGGCATTCATCGGAATTGACCTTTAAACGCTTGATATTCTTAACGGTATCGCCGGTGGCAGCATGGATGATCAGAAATCTTCGTTGCTCCTGTCTTCGGTCATGCCGGCGCCACATCAGGTTTAACTCCGCTATTTCAGAGGGTTTTGAAATCTCGATATCAGCCCGCTGGCTGCCGAAAGACTCGGGCCAGGGAGTATCAGCTGTTCTCCACTGGGCATAGGCCGGAACAGAGCAAAGAAACAGGAGGATCAGGATATAGGTACGCATCTCAACAGGTTATTCGGTTTTGCACAACAATATAATTAAATTTAACCGCCAACCGGCAACTGGCAACCGGCAACCCAAATCGTAAATCGTCAATCTTCAATCCCCATGTCACGCCTCTCCTCCATCGGTCCTGCTGCCCTGGTAACCGCTGCATTTATCGGACCGGGAACGGTTACTACCTGCAGTCTTGCAGGGGCTAAGTTTGGATATGCCCTGCTTTGGGGGATGCTTTTCTCGGTGATTGCAACGATCATTCTGCAGGAAATGTCAGCCAGGCTTGGGATTATCAGCCGGAGGGGCTTGGGTGAAGCTATCCGGGAATCTGCAAAAACGCAGTGGGCCCGGACAATCGCCATTGTTTTAGTGCTGGCGGCTATTGTTGTTGGTAATGCAGCTTTTGAAACGGGCAATGTTTTGGGTGGAAGTCTGGGCCTGGAAACGATCACTGGCTGGAATAACTTTCACATTGGGACTGTCTCCCTAAATGGATGGGCGCTCGTAACGGGATTACTGGCTTTTATCCTCCTTTGGACAGGCAGCTACAAGGTCATAGAAAAGATACTGATTGGTTTGGTAATCCTGATGAGTCTGGCATTTGTAAGCACGATGATTGTGATCGGGCCAGACGCCGGCAAACTGGTCAAAGGGCTTTTTGTACCAACCATTCCTAAGGGATCGCTTCTTACGCTGGTGGGACTGATCGGAACAACTGTGGTTCCGTATAATCTTTTTCTCCATGCATCGGCTGCAGGGGAAAAATGGGAGGGGAAGGAAGCCCTTAAAAGCTCAACGCTGGACATCATAGTTTCAATCGGCCTGGGAGGGATTATTTCCATGGCCATCATAATTACAGCTGCGGTCTCTTTTTATGGAACCGACCTGGTAATGAAGAATGCTACCGACCTGGCCTCTCAATTGGAACCCCTTCTGGGCAGCTGGGCACGCATTGCAATGGCTACCGGGCTTTTTGCCGCCGGATTTACCTCCGCGATTACCGCCCCGCTGGCTGCTGCATATGCCGCCCGTGGGATTCTCGGGTGGAAATGCGAACGAAAAGACTGGAGGTTTCGTTCGGTCTGGATCGGAATCATCCTCATCGGCATGATCTTTTCCCAGGTTGGCGCCAGTCCCGTGGAGGCTATTCTTTTTGCACAGGTGGCCAATGGAATTCTGCTTCCGGTTGTAGCCGGGTACCTCCTTTGGATCATGAACCGTACGTCTATCCTCGGGCAGCATGTGAATAAGCCGTTCGCAAATATTGCCGGAGGATTTGTAGTTTTAGTAACCATTGTATTATCAATCAGAACGATACTTTTAGGATTACATGTTATTTGACCTGAATTGCGACCTGGGTGAAGGGGCTGGAAACGACCGGCTGATAATGCCTTACATAACGTCGGCTAACATAGCCTGCGGCGGACATGCGGGAACCCGGGTAACCATGAGGGAAACGGCAGAGTTAGCCATAGAATACGGAGTAAAGATCGGGGCCCACCCCGGGTACCCCGATCCGGGTAATTTCGGCAGAGTCAGCATGAAAATGTCCCGTGCTGACCTGTTGGCTTCGGTTATGAGGCAGATTCTCGACCTAAAAATGGTGGTCGCGGAGCTTGGCGGTAAACTTGCTCATGTTAAACCTCATGGAGCCCTTTATAATGACGCCGCAGCGGACCCTGAGATTGCCGCCATACTTGCAGATGCGGTCTTTACCGTTGATCCGGCCCTGACTTTCATGGGTTTATCGGGTTCAGTAATGATTGATATTGCACGGGAACGCGGACTTAAAACGGCCCGGGAGGTTTTTGCCGACCGCAATTATACCGATGAAGGTCAGCTGGTTGCCCGCAGCCAGCCGGAAGCGCTCATTACGGACATAGCCCAAAGTCTTGAGCATGTCAGGCGCATGATAACAAAAGGGGAGCTCCGAACGCTATCAGGGAAAATACTGCCAATCGGGGCGGATACGGTTTGCCTCCATGGCGACCAGCCGCTATCACCTGAGTTGGC
>CAYQFT010000225.1:0-1341 GCA_964416825.1 uncultured Porphyromonadaceae bacterium | reverse complement strand
AAAACCTGTCAGGTTTAAAACCTCTCGGCTCCACTTCTTTCCTCCTGTCCTTTGGAAATACTATCTCCCCGGCCATCAACCGCAAGGTCCATGCCTTTTCGAGAATGCTGATGAAGGCTGGTATTCCAGGATTAACAGAGGTGATCCCCGCTTATTCCGACCTGACCATAATTTTCAATCCTGATATCGTAAATTGGGCAGAGATTCTAAAAACGATTAAGGAGCATTTGTCTCATTTCGGCACAGGCGAAATATCGGAATCTACAGATATTCAAGAAGTTGTTGACATACCCGTTTTTTATGGAGGAGACATGGGCCCCGACCTGGAAGAAGTTGCCGGTCACTCCGGGCTCCCGGTGGAAGAAGTTATCCGAAGACATTCTGAAGGGGAATACACGGTGTACATGATGGGCTTCACTCCCGGCTTTTGTTACCTCGGTGGACTGGATCCCGCCCTGAATACTCCCAGAAAGACCGAGCCACGTCTGAGAGTGGCAGCAGGATCGGTCGGCATTGCCGGCAGCCAGACCGGTATCTATCCAATAGAAAGTCCGGGAGGATGGCAAATTATCGGAAGAACGGAAGTGCGGCTTTTTAATCCGGCAAATGAGCAGCCATTTTTATGCAAAGCGGGAGACAGAATACGATTCAGACGTGCGGAGGATGACGGACGACCGATGACGGAAGACGGACGTGAAGACAAGAGCGTTCTTCCATCGGTCATCGGTCATCCATCATCTGTCATAACCGTTCTTGAACCTGGTTTCCTGACCACCGTCCAGGATGCCGGTCGCTTCGGTTACAGGGCTTTCGGTATGCCGGTAAGCGGGGCGATGGACCTGCAGTCCATGCGATTTGCAAACAGCCTTGTTGGGAATGACCCGGATGAGGCCGTGCTGGAAATCACTTTCATGGGGCCCGTTCTTGAGTTTCACGCAGATGCAACCATTGCCCTGGCCGGTGCAGAAATGAGGCCACTGGTCAACGGATCGGAAAAATCCAATGGAGAGAGGATCGAAATGCGTGCCGGCGACCGGCTCTCCTTTGCCGGCTTACGATCCGGCCTTCGAACCTACCTTTCCATTAAGGGCGGCTTCGATGTCCCAACAATCATGGGCAGCAAGTCCACCTATCTAAGGGGAAGAGTCGGGGGGGTTGAGGGGAGGGCGCTGATAGGGGGGGATGAATTGTATAGAGGGCACAGGGGCACACGGGCACAGGGGAACATGAAAGGTTCTGGCCCTCATGCCCTCATGCCCCCAAGCCCTTATGCCCGCCTGCGTTTCATTCCGGGTCCGGAGGCTGACCGGTTCACAATAAAAGGTTTAAGTACGTTCCTGG
>CAYQFT010000224.1:0-5073 GCA_964416825.1 uncultured Porphyromonadaceae bacterium | reverse complement strand
GTATCCCGCTCGGTGGGAATGATCCGGTCGGGCGAATAGCGCCCTAACGGATTATACCCCAGCGTAGTGGCACCCAGCGGGCGATAGAAATTATCGGAAATATACTGTTCGTATTTCTTCCCGCTGAGTTTTTCGATCACCTTGGGCCAGAGGTGAAAGCTCAGATCGGAATACACATATTTCTTCTCCTTCAGTACCGGCTCCTCGCGGATCTGCTTGTATATCTCGCGGTCGTAATTTTTGAACCTCCAGAGTCCCGCCGATACACGCACGGGAAACCGGCTGCTGGAATCGGCCTGTAATGTGTTTTTTTTATAAGCGCCGGTGGCCGTTTTCGTCTCCCGCCAGAAAGGGATCCATGAGGCCAGCCCGGAGCGGTGGGCCAGCACCTCGCGAACGGTCATCTCCTTCTTGTCGGTCCCCCTGAAGTCGGTCCAGTACCGGCTGAACGGCGCATCCAGGTCGATTTTTTTATCCTGATAGAGCCTGATGATCGCCGGCAGCGGTGCGGTGGTCTTGGTCACCGAGGCCATATCGAACAGATCCTCAGGCATTACCGGCTGCAGCGATTCATACACATGATGGCCGTAGCACTGCTGAAAGATGACTTTCCCGTTGCGCGCGGCAAACACCTCGCAGCCCGGAAAAGCGCCGGCTGCAATCCCTGCGGCCGCTAGCGAGTCAATTTTTTTTTTAAGAATCTCCGAATTCATCCCGGCCGCTTCGGGTACGGTATAGGAGAAGCGGATGCCCCCCTCGGTCTCGGCTCCGTCGCCGGCCTGATACCAGGGCGCTACCGTCACCGGAAGGCGACCGCTGGCGCCGATGCCGCCGAAGATCAGCTGGGCAGCCAGATCCTGGGTTAACGAGGTTTCCTGGTACGCAATGACCACCCCGGCAAGGCTCACGGCCTCATCGATCAGGGCGAGCGCGTAAGGGTTGCCGAAAAATGCGGCGATCACCGGAACATTTTCGGAGAGTATCCGTATAAAGTCGATTTCCTGCGGGGTCAGCCCGAAACTCTTCGCCGCCCGCTGGTCCATGTTCTGCACCCCGAGGATCACCAGGCTATAGGATTTCAGCTCCTGCAGAAGCGCCAGGTACTGCTCCGCTGTGGCGGTCTCGGCAATCCGGAACGGGGTTATATCGGCATAACTTCCCAGCCGGTGCTGGAAAAGAGTCTCCTCCGGCCGGCCCAGCACCACGGAAGCAATCCTGAGCGAATCGAGCCCCTTAACCGGAATGATGTTCCTCCGGTTCTGCACAACGGTAAGGGAGGCGGCAACCAGCTCCCGGTTCAGCACTTCAGCCTCCGTACTGTTAAGCCTTTCTGTCAGGCCTTCTAACCCGATAGGTTTCCAGGCCTGAAGCCCGCTCCAGTTCTTTACGGCAAGAATCGCCTTGCACCGGTGTTCGATGTCCGCCTCCGTAAGGGTTCCTTTCCGGAGAGCCTCCTCGATACTGCGGATCGCCAAACCCACATCCTCCACATAAATCAGCAGGTCGGAACCGGCCTGGAGCGCCTTTACCTCGATTTGTCCGGGCGGGGTTACCGAGGTGACACCCTTCATGTTGAGTGCATCGGTTACAATCAATCCCTTGAAATTCATCTCATTACGCAACAGATCCGTTACCACCTTTTTCGAGAGCGTGGTGGGAAGCCGCGGCTCCGGCTCCAGGGCCGGCACCTCCAGATGCGCGATCATCATCGAGCCCAGCCCGTCGGCGATCAGCTGCCTGAACGGCACCAGCTCAACCGAATCGAGCCTCGACCGCGAATGGAGGATCTGCGGAAGGGCGAAATGGGAGTCCACCCCGGTATCTCCGTGACCGGGGAAATGCTTGCCCGTAGCCAGCACATGCATGTCCTGCATCCCATTCATGTAGGCGCGGCTCCGCACCGAAACCTCCAGCGGATCTTCCCCGAAGGAACGGTAATTGATCACCGGGTTGGCCGGGTTATTATTGACATCCGCAACGGGTGCGAAATTCATCTGGATACCGGTCTCTCGCAGCTGCCGCGCAATCTCGCTCCCCATCCGGTAGATCAGGTCGGGATTCCGGATCGCCCCCAGCGCCATCTGATAGGGGAACCGCGTGGTGCTGTCGAGCCGCATTGCCACGCCCCACTCGGCATCCATGGCCATCAGGAGCGGCACTTTCGTGATCTCCTGGTAGCGGTTCACGAGAACCGACTGCCTCACCGGGCCGCCCTGAAAAAATGCGATCCCGCCGATGCCATAGTCGCGGATCAGACCCTCGATCTGGGCCTGATGCTCCGGCCCCTTGTTCGAAAATCCCGCCACCATGATCAGCTGCCCGATCCGCTCCCTCGGCGTCAGCGTGCCGTACACCGAATCGACCCAGCGCCAGTCGGCGTTGAAGTAAGGGGGAACCGCCGGCTCCTGCGCCGCAAGATTGATGAAGGATAAAAGGATAAAAATCAATGTTGAGATTCGAACACAGATTTTTGAGATTCGAACGCAGAGTGTTGAATGCTGAAAATTAGATTCAGGGAGAGACGCAGGATAATGTGTCTCTCCGACGAATTGGATCTCTCTTTCAGCATTCAACACTCTGTGTTCGAATCTCAACGTTCTTCTATCGATTTCCGACTTGATCTTCATAACTCTTATATTTTATTCTTCAACTCCTCACGCCTCCTCCGGTACTGCACAATCGGCATATCCCCCGCAAACAGCCGGTCCGGCCCGTCAGGCGAGCTGGCATGCGGCCGCTGCGTGTTCACCACCACCCGGTCTTCATGGGCGATACGGAAGTTCGCCGGCATGAAAAAGAAGTTAAAAATATCAGAAAGTACGGGAAGGGTCACAATTTTCTGGTAGATCATCAGGTACATCAGGGTATGCGTTTCGTCGACAGGCACAAAGGCGGCAGCCACGCGGAGCTTGTCGGTGATCTGGTTCATCCAGAAATTCGGAAAAATAAACTCGAGCCGCTGGGCGGTCGGGGGTTTTACCGGCAGCTCCGTGGGCAGTTTGGGCGGGTTGCCGTTTTCCAAGCGGTTGTATACATATAGTTTAAAATGATTCGGATTTACCCATTCGAGAACCGGACCGTCCACCACGGTTCTGTTTCCTCTTCCGATGCTTTTCCGGTGAATGAAGGGCAGATGCGATACATCGAGCTGATTCTCAACAACTCTCGAATAGTGGTTGTCCCAGGGATCCGGACTGCAGGCCCAGGAAAAGCCGCTCTTCAGGTCCTCGATAAATTCCGGCTCAGGCCGGTCCGGTTCGCCTTCGCCCCACCAGATCCAGATCAGTCCCCAGTTTTCAAAGACCGGGTAACCGATAGCGTCAAAGCCTGGCGGAACGGGCTTCTGACGGCTGTTGGCCGGAATCACCAGGCATTTGCCGGTGCCGTCGAACTCCAGCCCGTGAAAGGGACAGCGGACATGCCCCTCGATAACCTCACCCAGGCTGAGGGAGGCACCGCGGTGAACGCACCTGTCGCGCAGGCAGTGAGCCCGGCCCGACTCATCGCGCCAGAAAACCAGTTTCTCGCCAAGTCGGAGGAACCCAACGGGTTTGCTCTTAACTTCCGTTGATTTAAGGACGATGTACCATTGGTTGGGGATCATGGGAGGAGAGTTAAGGGAGTTAAGGGAGTTAAGGGAGTCGGGAGTCGCATTGCCATCTTTATATCTTTCATCTTTCTTTAATCTTTCTTCTTTCTTCTTTCTTCTTTACTCTTTCTTTCGCCTTTCGCCTTTATTCTTTCGCCTTCACCACCTCCACCTCCCCCACGTTCCACTTATGCCCGATCTTCCCGGCCAGCTGCGTTCGTACAGTCCAGATCATCGGCTTCGGGTCGTCGCGGAGGATGCGGTCGATCAGGGGCGACCAGCCTTTCCCGGCCAGCTCGAGCGGTCCGAGCTCATCGATAATGACCAGGTCGGCCTTGCGAACATTTTCCGGACTCATCCATTCATACCCTTTGGCCAGCCCCTCGGGGCTCACACGGAAGCGGCCAACCCGCTCCCAGTGATCCGGCCCGTAAATATGGCAAAAGCCAATCCGTTCGCCGGTATTGATGTTAATGATCCCGTAGCCCGTCCGTTCGCCGTTCACGTCATGAATTCCTTCGGCAATAAAACCGCAGAGCAGCTTGCCTTCCCGTTTCAGTTCCTCCACTTTCTTCCGGAGCAGCGCGGTCTTCCCTTCCCCACGGTCGCCGGTGATCAGGGTGATCTTCGGCAACGCCAGCCCCAGGGTCCGGATCCTTTCGTAGAGCTGATCGGCCCTCAGGAGCTGCTTTTCGAGCAATCCGGAGATACCCTTCAGCCGCCTGTTCTTTTCGGAAACGGAGCTGATGATCTCGGGCAGCACGGCAAAAGCCATCGAGAGCGCCCGGTACAGCGGGGCAAAGCCGCGGTTGTAGAGGATCGCCTTGATCACCGGATTCTTCATCTCGGTGCTGATGGCGGAAAAAGCTGTCAGCATCAGCACGGCACGCAGGTTCATCAGGAGACCCGCCTTGAGGCCGTCGGCGTTGAGCCATTGGCCCGACTGCAAGCCCGTGAGAAAAACAGAGGCCAGGAACGTGATCAGGACCAGCTGGATCCAGAACTTGGCCCTGAACAGCTGGCGCAGGCTTCTACGGTACTGAATAAAACAGAAAACCAGGTAGGGAACCGGGATCAGCGGAGTCCACCAGACCTGCAGCCGCATCAGGGCAACGAGGATCCCCGTGAGGATCACCAGGTGCATCAGCAGCAGCCAGGCGGAATAGCGGCCCGGGTCGGAAAATTCGAATAAAGTGTTATTTGGCTGGTTTACAGTCTGATATTGAGCACCGGCGCTGCGGTCTCTAAGAGTCCTTCTTCCAAGCATCAGCCCAAAGATGGCCGCCGCGGCGCCCGAAATTAGATAGATCGCAGAAAGGATTATCAGGATATCGGCTCCTTCAATACCGGTAAGACCGATCTGTTTCGATGCATAGCCCACCAGGCGGTCGAGCAGGCGCGCCAGGTCCCAGCCATACAGGATCAGTAAATTTATGGCCTTGTGAATCAGTGCGCTGAAAACCGCCAGCATCCCTCCGAGAATC
>CAYQFT010000223.1:0-5094 GCA_964416825.1 uncultured Porphyromonadaceae bacterium | reverse complement strand
AGTCTGGTCCGTGTCTCAGTACCAGTGTGGGGGATAATCCTCTCAGAACCCCTAGGCATCGTCGCCTTGGTGAGCCGTTACCTCACCAACTAGCTAATGCCACGCATGCCCATCTTTAACCGTTGGTACTTTAATTCATAGTGGATGTCCACAGTGAATATTATGGGACATTAATCCGGATTTCTCCGGGCTATTCCCCTGTTAAAGGTAGGTTGCATACGCGTTACGCACCCGTGCGCCGGTCGCCACCCAGTATTGCTACCTGTGCTGCCCCTCGACTTGCATGTGTTAAGCCTACCGCTAGCGTTCATCCTGAGCCAGGATCAAACTCTTCGTTGTAATTGTTTAAATTGTGCTCAAGATTCATCATGTCAATAATAAGAATTGACTTCTTCCTTACCGACCTTAAATTTACTCTTCCAATTTTTTCAAAGAACTACTTTTGTAAAAAGTGGTGCAAAGATAGAGAAAAAATCATCCCGTCCAAACTTTTCTTCACTTTTTTTTCTCACACCAGCAAACTTTTAAAGAACAAATCCATCAAAAATGGAATGCAAATATAGGCTTATCCTCCGATTCTGCAAACACTCTCCAAAAGAAAAATGAAACTATTTTCTAAAACTCTCTTTATCAGTCAAATATTTTTAAACTGTAACACCGTTTTGCCCCATTCTGCAGGTTAATTAAAAAGAATTATCTTAGCACAATAGATAAAGATGAATCCATAATCGTGTCAGATACACTCATAATTATTCCAACCTACCAGGAAGCCGATAACATCCGGAACCTGATTCTTGCCGTTTTTAACCTCCCAAAGGATTTTAATATCCTGGTTATCGATGATAACTCACCCGACCAAACCGCCCAAATCGTTAAAAACCTCCAGATCGATTACCCCGGAAAACTCTTTCTGATGGAAAGAGAAGGTAAACTCGGACTGGGTACTGCCTATATTGCCGGTTTCAAATGGGCACTGAGCCGGGATTATCAGTTTGTGTTCGAAATGGACGCCGATTTCTCCCATAACCCGTCTGATCTTATACCTATATATATAGCCTGCCAGAACCAAAAGGCAGGAATGGCTATCGGAAGCCGTTACAAAAAAGGCGTGGCAATCGTTAACTGGCCTATCGGAAGGCTCCTCCTATCCTACTATGCATCACATTATGTCAGGATGATTACCCGCATGGACATCCGCGACGCAACCGCCGGCTATGTCTGCATGTCACGCAACCTTCTGGAAACACTCAATCTCGATAAAATACGGATGAAGGGATATGGATTCCAGATCGAAATGAAATTCAAAACCTGGAAACTCGGATTCCCCATCGTTGAAGTCCCTGTTATCTTTATCAACCGCGAACAAGGTACCTCAAAAATGAGCGGCGGCATCATGAGCGAAGCCGTTATCGGCGTAATCCGAATGAAGCTGAGCAGCCTGAGAAAAAACTATAACAAACACATCAGTAATCCGGCATGAACAACTATCTGATCACCTATGCCCGCATTTTCAATGAGGGCCAAAGTTTTGTCGGACACATCCTCGTCCGGAACGGACTGATTTACCGGATATTCGCCGCCGACAGTAAACCTGCCATTCACTCAGACACGATAGAAATCCCAGCCAAAGGGAAATGGCTGATCCCCGGTGTCATCGATGACCAGGTGCATTTTCGCGATCCCGGACTAACCCATAAAGGTGACCTGACCACGGAGTCAAGGGCAGCTATCGCAGGAGGGGTCACAACCTTCATGGATATGCCCAATACCATCCCGCAAACCGTTACCCGGGAGTTGCTGGCAGAAAAAATTCAACTCGGTGAGAGTAAAAGCCTCGCCAACTTCTCCTTCTTCATGGGAGCAACCAACGATAACCTCGCCGAACTGCAGGCAGTTGACACGGCTATTACCTGCGGAATTAAAGTTTTTATGGGATCATCAACCGGCAACATGCTGGTTGACGACCCGATGTCACTCGACGGGATCTTCCGGCTCAGGAAACTGCCCATCGCCGTCCACGCGGAAGATGAATCCATCATCCGGCAAAACCTCGAACTTTACAGAAAACAATACGGTGATGATATCCCGATAGAATTTCACCCGATGATACGCTCAGCGGAAGCCTGCTATAAGGCAAGCTCTTTTGCCGTTGAGCTGGCCAGGCACCATCAGACACGCCTTCACCTGATCCACCTGTCCACCGCCAGGGAAATGTCTCTCCTTGAGCCCCCGGGACCAGTGCAAGATAAAAAGATAACCTCCGAAGTTTGCATCCACCACCTGTGGTTCGATGATCAGGCCTATTCCGATAAAGGAACACTGATCAAATGGAACCCCTCGATTAAATCCTCTGAAGACAGGGAAGCATTGGTCCAGGCGGTTATCGACGACAAAATCGATATTATCGCAACGGATCATGCCCCCCACACCATGCAGGAAAAAGACCGCCCATATACCCAGGCACCGTCCGGCGCCCCTATGGTGCAGCATTCCCTTCCCGTTATGATGGAATTCCACCACCAGGGACGTCTGTCGATGGAAAAAATCGTAGAAAAGATGTGCCATACCCCCGCCGACCTGTTCCGGATCCGCGACCGGGGTTATATCCGCGAAGGCTATCATGCCGACCTTGTGCTGATCGATCCCGATGAGCCCTGGACAATTAACTCACATAATATATATTATAAGTGCGGATGGTCGCCCCTCGAAGGAACCAGCCTTAAGTCGCGCGTTACCCACACGTTTGTAAACGGAAATCTGGTCTACGATAATGGGATTTTCGACGAAAGCATCAAAGGAAAACTTATCGAGTTTAACCGTTAGGCCAGCACAAAACGTGCCGTCTTCCTGCTGAGCTGCTGCACCATGATCCGCTTGCCCTGTGTCATGCGGGCAATCGCTTCCGGCGTATACCGCCGGATTGTCACCAACTCCAGGTCACTGTTATAAAGAATTCTGAACTTAGGCAGCATAGCCTGTATCAGGCTGTTCACCCGGTCCATATCAGCAGTAACACAGATCGTCAAACTCACGGCACCATGCTGCATCAGGTTGACCTTGATCCGGTATTTTGCAAGCTGCGCGAAGATATCAGATATGGTATCCTCCACAATAAATGAAAAATCGCGGGGCTGAAAGGAAATCAATACCTGATTGGCCTTGCGGATATAGACCGGACCGGTTGGCGGGATAATCTTTAAATCGGAAATCCGCGTACCCGTTCCTTCCGGATGCCAGAAATCCCTAACCCACAATGGAATCGTTTTGTTCTGAAGGGGCTTGATGGTCTTGGGATGAATAACTTTGGCACCAAAATAAGCTAACTCAATCACCTCATGGTAGGACAACTCATCCAATTTCACAGTTTCGGTAAACTCGGTCGGATCGGCATTTAAAATTCCCGGGACATCCTTCCATATCCAAACATCCTCAGCGTCAAGGCAATAAGCAAAAATCGCGGCTGAATAATCGGAGCCTTCCCTACCAAGCGTCACGGTATCCCCGTTTGGAGCCTTCCCGATAAACCCCTGAGTCAAAATCAGCACATCATCTTTCGCCTTTCGCCTTTCGCCTTTAACCTTTTCGAGCGTCTCCGCCCAATTTACGCCTCCATCCCGATAAACAGCATCCGTAGCAACCATCTCCCGGGCATCCAGGCAAACATGATCAAGGCCATGCTCTTCAAAATAGGTACGTAATAATGCAGTCGACAGTAATTCACCATAACAAACAACCTGATCATACGCCCTGTCAAACGGCTGCGGAGGCGGCTCCAGAAGAAGTTCCTGGACCGCTGCGAACATGGGTTTCAGATGCCGTTCCCAGGCTGCATCAGGATCCTTGAATAGCCGGCAGGCCATATCGAAATGAAAACCCCGGATCAATTGCATTTCCTGCTCGGTATTCTGACTGCCATACCAGGCTCGGGCAACCCTTTCAAACGCATTGGTCATTTTACTTAGGGCGGAAACCACCACCAGGGCAGGGCGGCTGCTCCTGCGCAGAATGTCTGCCAATTGCTTTACTGCTTCAGGAGTTTTTAAAATTCCGCCACCAAACTTATGTATTATCATGTCAGGCTTGTCTTCTTTCCAAAAAGTTGACAACTTTAAGAAAAAAAAATGAAACGGTATTCAATAACCACCCTAAATGAGTTCATCATCCACCGCCAGGCTGATTTCCCGTATGCCAAAGGTGAACTGTCGCGGTTACTCTATCATTTCGTGGTAGCAGCAAAAATCGTCCACAAGAAAGTTAATAAGGCCGGTTTGGTTGACATCCTGGGCTCTGCAGGCCAGACAAACGTTCAGGGAGAAGAGCAAAAAAAGCTGGACGTATTTGCCGATGAGGTATTCATTTCCGCGCTTCAGGCCAGTGGCGAAGTTTGCGGCCTCGTTACCGAGGAGAACCAGGAGATCATCACTTTTGATGACAACCTCTCCCGTGATGGCAAATACATTTTCATGATGGATCCGCTCGATGGTTCTTCTAATATCGATGTAAATGTTTCGATAGGAACCATCTTTTCAATATTCCGCCGGATCTCGCCACGCGGACACTCCGCAAGGCCAGAGGACTTCCTCCAGGAAGGAAACCGCATGGTTGCTGCCGGATATGTGGTGTACGGCTCCTCAACCATGCTCGTGTACACTACCGGCCATGGGGTAAACGGATTTACACTCGACCCCTCCATCGGGGAGTTTTGCCTCAGCCACCCCGATATTAAAACCCCGTCTTACGGAAGTATTTATTCAATTAATGAAGGACATTACATCAAATTCCCCGACGGGGTCAAGAAATTCATAAAGCATTGTCAGGAGAACGATCCCGAGACAAACCGCCCCTACACATCGCGGTACATCGGCTCCCTGGTGGCTGATTTTCACAGGAACCTGCTGAAAGGCGGAATCTTTATGTACCCCCAAACCGCAACAGCCACAACCGGAAAACTCCGGCTGGCCTACGAATGCAATCCGATTGCCTTTATTGCTGAGCAGGCGGGCGGAAGAGCCTCCGACGGAGCCCAGCGTATCCTCGACCTGAAACCGGATTCCGTACACCAGCGAACCCCGTTTTATGTCGGGTCCAGGGCAA
>CAYQFT010000222.1:0-5114 GCA_964416825.1 uncultured Porphyromonadaceae bacterium | reverse complement strand
CATAGGCTACCGCAACATAGTAGTACTTCTTGAAGTTCACCAGGGTACGGACTCCTTCTGCAAAAATATCTTCTTCCATTACGAAGGTGTGCTCAATACCTTTGTCGCTTCCTATAACTTCTACAACCGGCATATTCGCTTCAATATCAGTATTCCAGTTATAGTTAATCAGGCGTCCCACCCCATTGCGAACATCGCACTGGAAGACAACTCTTGCTTTCTGCGAATTGTGTTCGGTTGCATCCGTAACAGAAACGGTATGATCTTTAAGCTGCCAAACCTGATAGCCTTCAAAGTTGTAATGGGTATTGCAATCAGGCTGTTCGGCCGGACATACGATGAACGGGTCGCGTTCAACGTACTTTTCCATGAAGTTGTTGGAGGAAGGCTTGTTCCAGATGTGGAAAATCAGTTTTTTGTCCTGTTCCACAATAGTGAGTTCCGGAGCATCCGGACCGTCAACCACCTGGAAGCAGTTTTCAAACAAACGCTGTGCTTTCTCATCAGCCTGGAGCATCTTATCAACCGAAGCAAGCAGTCCACCCTCGTACGACCGCGCCCAAACAGCACCCACCGTGATGTCATTAACGGCGCCTGGTTCAAGTACAAAGGGCCCGGATGACTGGACAAACCGGCGGTCGCCAGGTTGGTTGCCAGCAGTCTCTTCTGTCCAGATTGTTTGTGGTATCCCTCCCTGGCCCCATCCGCAAGGATCGGATTCCCTTGGGAACATGAAATCGCAGGCCGGACCGGTTGATCCGCTGTTCGGGTGTCCGTTGCCACCGTAGCGCATGCGTTCATTGTCCTTCCAATACCCGCGTAAATACTGGTAATATTCAGGTGCAGTACCCGGGTCTCCCTGGGGACCGCTCTGGTTATTGTAGTAGACAAACCGGCGCATTCCCCAGCGTTCGTTATCCACTATACCGTCGCCGAAGTTGAGTCCGTTGATGTTACCGTTGAGGATGCATTCGTTGCATATCAGGTTATAATTGTCATCATAACTAGTGCAGTCGTCCTTTCCGTTCGGATCCTGATAAGGCCCCTCAAAGAAGTCGAGCCCGATGGCCGGAGGATTGGCGCCATAGGCCCAGGCCTCACCACCGCCGTCTACAGCAAGACCATTATAATCGTATCCTATTCCTTTTGTGACATGACATCCGACATAATCATCGTACGAGTATCCGACATCAGAATCACAATAAACGCCGAAATAGGTCTCAATCAGGGTGTACGTGGAACGATTGATCAGGGCATAATTATAAAAGCTCATATCGTTCATGGCATCGTTGGTTGAGAACTGGAATGCCTGGGCGCGTATTTCCATGCCGATGGCTTCACTCGAGGGATTGCTGTGGATGTTTCCCCTGTCGTTATAGACCCACCAGGCCGTTCCATCGCCGAACAGGCGTGGGCGTCTCAGTTCACGGGTGGTGCCACAGGGCAGAACCCCGTCAAGGTCGTAAAATGGATAGTCACCGTCGGCCGGGTTGTAGAAACCATCATCATTGTTATCCCAGAAAGGGGCGAGGTAGAAATCATATTTTGCCGATGCATCGCCATGTGCCGGCCAGTCGAGGATAATCTGGGGAATCGAGTATCCCTTAAACTCAAGATCCCGCTTGTCTGCCGGAGTATTATACCATTCCCGGAATGCTTCAACCTCATAGCGGGTGATCTGAAAATGACGATCGTACTGGTAGCAGACTTCAACGTCCGTTGTCCCTCGGGCAGCTCCTTCGGCGATCAGAGGTCCCGGAAAATAGTGGCGCAGCCATCCCACCCAGTTGGAAGCACTAAGCTTCAGCTGTCCATTGACATCGGTTCCCCCGATCCATATACCGCCCGAGTAAAGGCATACCTTTCCGGATCCTTTGGGAATCTCATATCCGGAGGCATTACCTCCGATATCGGTCCAAAGGACACCATCCATATGGATATAGGTTCTGACATTGTTCAGGGAAATTTCGGTAATGGTTTTACCAAGTTCACAGCCAGCGGCAAAACCTTTGATCCGACTTGGATTGGGTGCCCCTGAAAACTTCCCTTTATCTGCCAGTAGGGATGAGTGGCTTACGAGTAAGAACCACACAAAAACAGCCAGCGATCTGTTCATCAGAGAATTTCTTTAGGTTGGTCGTCCATTTCATACGGTACACGGATCTCAATCCGGGTCCCTGAAGCTTCACCGTGATTATCAGTTAGATCGTGAATTGTGACTGAAAGGTGGTGATCAGAGATCTTGTTATAAAGCTGAATCCGTTTATCAATGTTAGCGAGCCCACGCGATTTGTGGCCTCTCTTTTCCCGGATGACCCGTGCCCTTTCTCTGCCGATGCCGTTATCAACGATATTGATAACCATGTATTGGTCGTGGTCTTCAACAAGAATCTGCAGAAGCCCTTTGTGTTTGATGAGCTGAAGCCCATGTAAAATGGCATTTTCCAGATAGGGCTGCATCAGCATTGGGGGTATCTTGACCAGGTGCTGGTCGATTTCAGGTGATACCTTAATTTCAATCTCAAACTTGCGGCTAAACCGCATATGCTCCATTTTAAGGTACAACTGAATCATTTCCAGCTCTTCATAGAGAGTAATGTAATTGTATTGTGAATATTCCAGCACCTTGCGCATCAGGATGGAAAAATTGGACAGGTAGTAGTTTGCTGAGTCTACGTCATTTTTAAGGACAAAATTCTGGATGGAGTTCAGGGAATTGAAAATGAAATGTGGGTTCATTTGCGACCGAAGGGCGAATTTTTGAGACCGCACAAGTTCAGTCTGCGTGGTAAGAAGTTGTTTCTCAATTTCGTGACGGTTACGTAAGCTGTTGATTCTGATCCATATTGCTCCTCCGATTATCAGGAGTGAAATCAGAATTACCAGAACACGGAAAAGAAAAGTCTGATACCAGGCAGGAATAACAATAATGGTCAGAGTAGCTGTTTCACTTGTCACGCCCAGGCTGTTAGTGCCTTTAACGCTAAAGGTATAGTGACCGGGGGGGATCCGGCGGTAATCAACCTGGTTTAAACCGAATGGAAGTATTGTCTGATCCCGGTCGAAATTTTCAAGACGATACTGAAACTGGCTCTTAAACGGGTTGAGGTAATCCATCAGGGCGAAAGATATGCTGAAGGTATTATCGACGTTTTTGAGCCGTATGGTGTCCCGGACGGGTATCTCAAAGGATCCCGTATCCCCGTGGCAGATAACCTCAGTAATCCGGATCAGCGGGGTTTTTGAAGTCCGGAGTGTTGTCTGGGGCAGGAAAGCATTTACCCCGTTTACGCCACCGAGCAGGATTTCGCCATTTGATCCTTCAAATATCGAGTTAATGTTGAATTCGGTACTGAACAGGCCATCCTGGACATCGAAGTTATTAAACCGGTTATCCCGGGGATTAAACCTCGACAAGCCATTGTTGGTTATGATCCAGAAGGCGCCATCCTTATCCTGCAGCATTCCATAAACTGTATTATCGGCCAGCCCGTCCTGTGTTGTATATCTTTCAAATGTACCGGAAGCAGGATCGAAAAGGCAAATCCCGCCACCATTGGTGTAGACCCAAAAATCACCGTCGTTGTCTTTATAAACTCCAAAAACATAGTCAGCACTCAAAGAAGAAATACTGCCAGACTGATGATAATAGGTTTTCCACTGTTTTGCAGAAACGTTGAATTCATTTAAACCGTGCTCAGTACAAACCAGGATAATTCCAGGCTTGTACTCAAAAGCCTGGAGGCAATGGTTGTTGGAAAGACTGTTTGGATTGGCTGGATCATTCTGATAATTAACGATCTGGTCATTGTTGGGGTCCCAAACGCTAATTCCTTTGTCCCCGGAGAACCAGTAGTTGCCCTTTGAGTCTTTTAAGACATGCCAGAAAGCACTGCTCTTAACGGAGTTTTCATCCTGGCTGGGAGCGAAAACCCGATTGGTTCTTTGAACAGGATGGTATAGGTTAACTCCCGATTGGGTGCATATCCAGACATAGGGCGGGTCGCTGATAACGTTTGTGATGAGGTTGCTTGAAATACTGTTGGACTGCTTCCTGTTTTGCTGAAGGAGGCTGGTTTTTCTGGATTCACGGTTAAGCTGCAGTACACCTTCCTGAGTACCAAACCAATAGTTTCCCGGCGATGGTTCAGCAATACCGTATATTGAATACGACGGGACGATTTCATAAAAGGCATGAGGATCAGGCACAAGTTTAACAATTCCTTTGTGAGAGGTTCCGAGCCAAAAAAGTCCGTTTTGATCCTGAATAATGGCCCAGAATGAATTATAGGAGAAATATTCACTTTCCGGGAGCCGGTCTTTCATGTTGGTAAATTTGCGGGTCGCCCGGTCGAATTGGTGCAGACCGTATTGCTGGGTGCCAACCCAGAGATTGCTTTTATTGTCAAAAAAAAGGCAGCTAATATGGTTCCTGGATGCTCTGAAGTTAGGATCAGACTCCTCACTGAGAGGATAAAGCTCGAATGTTCTTGCACGGGATTTATAAACCTGCAAACCGACCGGAGTTCCTATCCAGATGTTGTTGGATGGGCCGACTGCAAGGCAATTAATTGCGGAGGTAGCGAGGTTGCCTGGTTGTGGCCCCTTGAAATACCGAATGACCTGATTCGTTTTCACATTGAGTTTGTTCAGGCCATTCTGGGTGCCAATCCAGATAGCTCCGGAGGTATCCTCGGCAAAGCAGGTTATGAGGTTGGAGCTAATGGTTTCGCTATTTCTGGGGTTGTGTTCCAGTTGGTTGAAGATCAGGCTGTCGGGATTCATCCGGAACACTCCGCTTGTGGTACCTATCCAGATAAAACCTTGACTGTCAGCAAACAGGGTGGTAATGCTGTCGCAGAGAAATCCAGCCTGACCATGTGTTGCCGTGGTTATTTGGGTGACAGAGAAGTCTTTTTTGTTGATTCTATTGAGCCCGGTGCGTGATGCTGCCCAGATATATCCAAAATGATCCTCGGCCAGTCCTCTGATGGTGGATTGAATCAGACTTTTTCCGGGCTCACTCTGGTTGCTTGTAAATGCCTTGAAGGTATAGCCGTCAAACCGGTTCAGGCCGTTCCAGGTGCCTGCCCAGATAAATCCTTCGCTGTCTT
>CAYQFT010000221.1:0-5145 GCA_964416825.1 uncultured Porphyromonadaceae bacterium | reverse complement strand
ATCTGTTGAGCAAAAAAGCCCAGATCGAAGCGTA
The DNA here is from genome assembly GCA_964416825.1 of uncultured Porphyromonadaceae bacterium. Taxonomy (GTDB): domain Bacteria; phylum Bacteroidota; class Bacteroidia; order Bacteroidales; family UBA12481; genus UBA12481. Next base: position 5,111 of record CAYQFT010000221.1, on the reverse strand, counting down.
CGAACAAGCAAGAATTTAATTTAATGTGCCAATGTGCCAATTTGCCAATTTGCTAATGTGCCAATGTGCCAATATGCCAATATGGCACTTTGGCAATAATTGGTATATTAGCAAATTAGCACATTAGCACATTGGCACATTGGCAAATTAGCACATTAGCACATTAGCACATTTGAATTTCGATGAACAAATTGTACATTTTTGACACCACATTACGCGACGGCGAGCAAGTACCCGGCTGCCAGCTGAATACGATCGAGAAGATCGAGGTGGCGCGGGCGCTGGAGGCACTGGGCGTGGACGTGATTGAGGCGGGATTTCCCGTATCGAGCCCCGGCGATTTCGATGCCGTGGTGGAGATCGCCCGGGCCGTAAAGGATCCTGTGATCTGTGCGCTCACCCGCGCCGTTGAGAAGGATATCGAGGTGGCCGCCGAGGCCCTGAAAGCCGCACGCCGCGGCCGGATTCATACGGGTATCGGGACTTCCCCCTACCACATCTTTAACAAGCTTAAATCCAATCCCGATGAGATCCTGGAGCGCGCGGTGAGAGCCGTGAAATACGCCAAACGGTTTGTGGAGGATGTGGAGTTTTATGCCGAGGATGCCGGCCGTTCGGAAAACGAATATCTGGCTAAAGTGATAGAGGCCGTGATCGCAGCCGGGGCCACCGTGGTGAATATCCCCGATACCACCGGCTATTGCCTGCCGCAGGAGTATGGTGAGAAAATTCTCTATCTGGTGAACCACGTTAAGAATATCGACAAGGCCATTATCTCCACCCATTGCCATAACGATCTCGGGATGGCTACCGCCAACTCGCTGGCCGGCGTCATGAACGGCGCCCGGCAGGTGGAGGTCACCATTAACGGGATCGGCGAGCGGGCCGGAAATACCTCCCTCGAGGAGGTGGTGATGGCCGTGAAAACCCGGAAGAATTTCCCGGTTTCAACTACAATCAATTCCAAACTGATCCTCGAAACCAGCCGTCTGGTCTCCTCCCTGATGAACATGCCGGTGCAGCCCAACAAGGCGATCGTAGGGCGCAATGCTTTTGCCCATTCATCAGGAATACACCAGGATGGAGTCCTTAAGGACCGCGAAAACTACGAGATCATCGACCCGGCTGATGTTGGAGTGGATGAATCGGCCATCGTCCTGACCGCACGGTCGGGCAGGGCGGCCTTGAAACATCATCTCGACCGCCTGGGCTACCGCTATGAGAACGGCACCCTGGATGAGGTTTATAACCGCTTTCTGGTGATGGCCGACGAGAAAAAGCAGGTTACCGATGTCGACCTGCTGCTGCTGATCGGCCGGGATTCTGCCTCAGGCGCCCGGTTGTCATTAAAACTGCTGCAGGTTCTGGCTGGCATGTCAACCGTTCCGATGGCTACCGTTCACCTGATGATGGACGGGGAGGAAAAAGCAGCCACCGCCGAAGGGAACGGACCTTTCGATGCCGCTTTCAAGGCGGTAACCCGGTTGATTGATGAACCTTTCGAGGTGGATGAATTCCTGATCCAGGCCATCACCCGCGGCAGCGATGACGTGGGGAAAGTGCACGTCAGGGTAAAAGGCCGCGGCCGGATCTTTTACGGATTCTCAGCCGACACGGATATTGTAACTGCCTCTGTTCGGGCTCTTGTGGATGCCCTTAATAAAATGATCTCAGCCAATGCCCGGTAAAACCCTGATCGACAAGCTGTGGGACCAGCATGAGGTAAAAGTTCTGGATGACGGCTCCTCAGTACTCTATATCGACCGCCATTTTATTCACGAAGTGACCAGCCCCCAGGCCTTCGCCGGCCTGGAAAAGCGCGGACTCCCGTTTTTCCGCCCGGGACTGGCCGTGGCTACCATGGACCATAACATCCCGACTACCGGTCAGGCCAACCCTGTAATGGGACCGGAATCCACGCTCCAGGTTTCGCGGCTGAAAGAGAATTGCGAGAAATTCGGCATCCCCCTCTACGGAATGACGCATGAATGGAACGGAATCGTGCACGTGATCGGTCCGGAACTGGGCATTACCCAGCCGGGCATGACCATCGTGTGCGGCGACAGCCACACCGCTACCCACGGGGCTTTTGGAACTTTGGCATTCGGAATCGGGACTTCGGAAGTCGAGATGGTGATGGCCTCCCAGTGCCTGCTCCAGCAGCGCCCCAAAACCTTCCGCATAACCGTCAACTCACAACTCACAACGGGAGTCTCGCCCAAGGACCTGATATTGTACCTGATCTGGAAGCTGGGCACGGCAGCCGGCACCGGCTATTTCCTGGAATTCGCCGGGGAAGCCTTCCGGTCGATGTCGATGGAGGGCCGGATGACCGTCTGCAACATGGCCATCGAGATGGGCGCGCGCGGCGGACTGGTGGCGCCCGACGAGATAACTTTTGAATACATGAAGGGTCGGGAATTTGCTCCGAAAGGGGCTGATTGGGACAAATCCCTGGCACGCTGGAAGAAATTATATTCCGATGCTGATGCCGTCTTCGATCGGGAGGAGGTGTTCGATGCCTCCGAAATCAGTCCGATGATTACATGGGGAACCAACCCGGGGCAGGGGATGCCCATTGACGGACGTATTCCCGATGTAACCGATAAAGCCCTTGACTATATGCAGTTAAGGGGTGGTGAGGGATTGTTAGGGATGGAAATACAGTACGTGTTTGTGGGAAGTTGTACCAATGGGAGAATCGAGGATTTAAGGGAGTTTGCAGAGGTGGTGAAAGGCCGAAAAAAAGCGGCCGGAGTAACCGCCTGGATCGTTCCCGGATCGCAGATGGTGGCCCGGCAAGCCCGGGAGGAGGGGATCGAACAGATTCTCAACGACGCCGGCTTTGAGCTCCGCGAACCCGGATGCTCCGCCTGCCTGGCCATGAACGACGACAAAATCCCGGCCGGCAAGTACTGCGTATCCACCTCGAACCGCAACTTCGAGGGCCGTCAGGGTCCCGGCGCCCGCACGCTCCTCGCCAGCCCGCGCACCGCCGCGATAGCGGCAATCAACGGATGCATTATGGATCCCCGGGCGCTATAAATCCCAAATAGCAATACACAAAAACCAAATAAACCCCAAAACACAAAAAACAAATTCCAAATAAACCCCAAACCTCAAAAACTCAAATCTCAAACCTGGCCTATGCATCACGCATCACGCTCCACGATAATTGGCACATTGGCACATTGAATAATTAGCACATTGACTATGTCCTTCGAACCGATAAACACGATAGTTAGCAAGATAGTTCCGCTACGAGCAGAGAACATCGATACCGACCGCATCATTCCCGCCCGGTTCCTGAAAGCGGTGGATTCCGATGGATTCGGGAAGAACCTGTTTTACGACTGGCGTTATCTGCCGGATGGTTCTCCCAATCCGGATTTTATCCTGAACACCCCCGAAGGCCGGGGCAAAATCCTGCTCACCGGCAAAAACTTCGGCTGCGGCTCCTCCCGCGAGCATGCCGCCTGGGCTCTGTATCAGTATGGATTCCGCGCCATCATCTCCTCCGGCTTCGCCGATATCTTCCGCACCAACGCCCTCAACAACGGCCTCCTCCCCATCGAAGTCACCGAACCCCAACTATCCGAACTCTTTACGATCCATCAAAACCATCCAAACGAGGAATGGACTGTAAATTTGCCTTCCCAAACCCTGTGCCCTTGTGCCCTTGTGCCCGAATTGGGTTTGGGTGTCTGTGTGAAGTGTGGGTGTGGGGTTCCAGGTGCTCCCTTGTTCTTTGAGTTAAATTCCTTCCGCAAAGAGTGCCTGGCCAATGGACTTGATTTAATCGACTTTCTCGCCGCTCTAAAACCCGAAATAGAAATATACGAGCAAACACGATGAACTACCGCATAACCGTTCTTCCCGGCGACGGGATTGGTCCCGAGATTTGTGCCGAAGCCATTAAAGTGATGAATGTGGTGGGAGAAAAATTTGGCCACCATTTCACGTATCAGTATGGACTCATCGGCGGCGCGGCCATCCGCGAAACCGGCAGCGCCTATCCCGAGGAGACCCACCTGAAATGTCTCGATTGCGATGCGATCCTGTTCGGTGCCATCGGCGATCCCCGGTATGACAATGATCCCGATGCAAAAGTGCGGCCCGAGCAGGGACTCCTGGCCATGCGCAAGAAACTCGGACTCTTCGCCAATATCCGTCCCGTACGGATCTGGCCCGAGCTGCTACACATGTCGCCCATCAAGGAAGACCGTGTGGCCGGCGCCGACCTGGTGGTGGTTCGTGAACTCACCGGCGGCCTCTATTTTGGCGAGCCCCGCGAGCTCCGCGATAACGGCCGGGTGGCCGTGGATACCTGCGTCTATTCGGTGGAGGAAATTGAGCGCATTGCCCGCGTGGCCTTTGAGATGGCCCGTCAGCGCCGGAAAAAGGTGACCCTGGTCGACAAGGCCAACGTGCTCGAAACCTCGCGGCTCTGGCGTAGGGTGGTAACCCCCATGGCAAAGAATTACCCCGATATTGAGCTCGACTATATGTTCGTGGATAACGCGGCCATGCAATTGATTATCAATCCGAAACGATTCGATGTCATCCTGACGGAAAATCTGTTCGGAGATATTCTCTCCGATGAGGCCAGTGTCATATCGGGTTCCATCGGACTCTTACCCTCTGCTTCCATTGGCGACCGCGTTCCGCTCTTCGAGCCGATCCACGGTTCCTATCCCGACGGGGCCGGGAAGAACGTGGCCAACCCTCTGGCCACGATCCTCTCCGCTGCCATGCTGCTCCGCATGGGGCTCCATCTAAACGCAGAAGCCGACGCGGTTGAGACTGCCGTTGAGCAGACCATTCCCGCCGGCGTCCTGACCTGGGACCTGAACCGGGAGAACCCCCGGAGCACCAGCGATGTGGGTACCCATGTCGCGTCAGCCATCACGTAGGGGAGGACCCATGGTCCTCCCGGTACCCATGGTCCTTCCGTGATCCTCGACCAGGAATCCCCGGCCTGAAGGCCGGGGTTACTGATGTCTATCGATGCGAATTGCTAAGTTCGACAGACATCAGTAATCCCAGGCTTCAGCCTTGGGATGGAAGGTCAAGAGGCCTATAATCCTATTCGCACCCCCGCATTAAACCCC
>CAYQFT010000220.1:0-5230 GCA_964416825.1 uncultured Porphyromonadaceae bacterium | reverse complement strand
CAGGATGCTGGCATCTATCTTCCCGACGATGCCGCCCATACGATTGGCAATAAAGTTTGGATTGATTCCAATGCAGACGGCGTTCAGGATGCTGGCGAAACGGGTGCTGTAGCTGGAGCAAGCGTTAAGCTGTATCAGGGAACAACCCTCATTGCTTCAACAACTACCTCAGCTACGGGTGCGTATTCATTTCCAAACCAGATTGCTGGAACCTACCAGGTTAAGTTTACCGCACCTTCTGGTTATTTTTTCAGTCCAAAAGGTCTAGTCGAAAATGACCCGCTTGACAGTGATGCCGATCCAACAACGGGCTATACCGCTGATATTGTTCTTGCTGATGGTTTTGATAACCTGGATGTTGATGCCGGCATGTACAAAAAAGGGGCCATTGGAGACAGGGCGTGGAAGGATGCTAATCAAGACGGAATCCTTCAATCTACGGAGTCCGGCTTTGCCGGGGTATATGTTGTCTTGCACAAGCTGGATCTTATCAATTACGGGCCTGCTATAGTGGTGGGTGCCAAAACTACTTCAGCTACCGGTTACTTCACCTTTACGGGTTTGGTGCCAGGTGCTTATATGTTAGAATATGTGCTTCCTACCGGTGCATATGTTTTCAGTGCGCAAGACGTTAGTACAGCCACTGAAGCTACGGACAGTGACGTCGATGCTGCAGGGAATACTGGGATTATTAACCTGACCTCTGGGTTAATCATCAATAACCAGGATGCAGGCATTATGACCGCTGGTCCGATTTTCAGTAACAATGACGGGAACCCAATTAAAAGCGGTCAGTTGGATTTGAATGGCGCCGATGTGGTAAACACCCTTAAAGTTTATCCGAATCCATTCCAGGGTACCTGCACGATCAGCTTTGGCATCAGTCAGGGCAGCAGGGTTAAGATTGCGCTGTATGACCTGAGCGGCCGCGAGGTCGATGTAATTGCCGAGAGGAATTATGAGGCTGGAGAACACATGGTTCAGTATGCCAATCATTCACTCAAAGCAGGCACTTATATCATGAAGATCAACCACGCAACCGGTACTAATGTATTCAGGGTTGTGGTTAGCGAATAGGTAAACTGTTCCTAAAAAGAAAAGAGGCTGTCCCACAAGGACAGCCTCTTTTCTTGTCTTCACACTCACACCCACACCCTCTTCGTGGAGCTGCGGGGAATCGAACCCCGGTCCAAACAAGGAACCCATAGGGTTTCTACATGCTTATCCGTTTTTGGGTTTTCGAGTTGCAGCTGGTAAACGGCAGCCGATCACAACCTTATCTCCTTTAGTTCACCAGGGCACCGGAGCCTTGCCTTGGCTATTCCCGTATTGATGAGCACCACGGGATCCGGATGGAACAGGACCTTACCTCCGGCGTGATGTCTCGTCCCAGCACCTGGTGCCGGGATAGTGCCTAAGTACTGTTACTTCCTTAAGCGGCGAGAGCGTAGTTTGATTCGCCTTTTGATTGTTTGCAACCAAGATTTACGAGCTGTATTGCGATGCTCGGCATGCTTGCCTACCAGTTCACCTCGCTGTCAAAACCACGTCAGCCCCGATAGAACCGCAAATATACGGCAAATTTTTAGTATTTTCAGGCCCTTCAAACCAACTGCCCCTGATGAAGCGCATAAAAATCGGATTACTCCGTGAAACCAAAACTCCGCCGGACCGCAGGGTGGCTTTGCCGCCTGAGCAGGCTGCCGCCCTGATGAAGATGTACCCCGACCTGCAGATTTTGGTTCAGCCGAGCCCGATTCGCTGTTTTTCGGATGAGGAATACAGCAATATCGGAATACCGGTTCAAGAGGATCTTTCGCAGTGCGATATTCTCATCGGGATAAAAGAGGTTAAAATTCCAGCCCTGATCGAGGACAAACAGTATCTTTTTTTTGCCCATGTGGCTAAAAAGCAGGCTTATAACAAGCCTTTGCTTAAAGCACTCCTGGAGAAGAGAATAATCCTTTCGGATTATGAATATTTTACGGATACCCATTGCATGCGCCTGATCGCCTTCGGCCGCTGGGCTGGAATAATCGGTGCCTATAATGGTATCAGGGCCTGGGGGCTCAAATCCGGCAGATTCTCACTTAAGCCTGCAAACAGCTGCTATAATCGCCAGGAGATGGATGCCCAGTTAAAGGGGCTGGATATCGGACCGGTGCGGATTCTCGTTTCGGGAGGGGGCCGGGTGGCCCATGGTGCGATGGAAACGCTGGATAAGCTTGAGGTCCCGGTCGTAAGCCACAAGGTTTTTTGTGAGGAACCCCACAGAACTCCAGTTATTTGCCGTATCGATCCTGAACATTATACCGGGAGAATCGACGGCAAACCCTTTGATTTCAATGATTTTTGCCAGAACCCGCAGGAATACCGGTCGAGGTTCAACCTGTTCTATCCCTCAACAGATCTATTTATCTCGGCCCATTTCTGGGATCCTCAGTCGCCGCGCATGTGGGAACCATCTGAGATGCTTTCGGACAAGTTCCGAATCCGGGTGATTGCGGATATAACCTGTGACATCCAGGGATCGGTCCCGTCAACTGTCCGCTCGAGCAAGATTGCAGATCCGTTTTATGACTTTGATCCGGTTGACTGGTTGGAGAAGCCACCGTTCTCAGATGATCGCCACATTACCGTTATGGCCATCGATAATCTCCCGGGGGAACTTCCGCGGGATGCCTCTGGAGAATTTGCCGGAATCCTGATTGAGAGGATCATGCCGTGTTTGTTGGGTGATGATCCCGACCAGGTGGTTGAACGGGCTACAATTACCAAGAATGGAGCCCTTACTGAGCGTTTCCGGTATCTGCAGAGTTTTGTGGATGAACCGGAGTGACACCCGGAGCCCACATAATAAAATCAGGATTCCGAAAGCTCTCCTTATTATAGGATAAGGGCTGCATGTCGGACGTCCGGATGACTTTACCGCCGGCTTCTTCAAGGATGATCTGACCCGGGGCGGTGTCCCATTCCCAGCAGATGCCCAGTTTTGGATACAGGTGAGCCGATCCTTCAGCCAGCAAAACATGTTTATAGGATGATCCGGCGGGTTGGATACGCGGGATAAACCCTTTATCCCTGAGAAAACTGATATAAGCCTCTTCGGCAATGCCGGCGTGTGATCGCGAGATCAGGACAATGCGCTCCATATTTTGATCGTGGCTGTTTTGAAAGGGTAGGCGGATGGGGGGCTCGCCTGCGCGATGCAGCCAGCTGCCGCCTCCCTTAACCGCAGAATAGATCAATCCTTTTGCCGGAATCGATATCAGTCCGAATACGGGGCTGTTTTTATAGATCAGCGCCAGATTGATGGCGAATTCATCATTCCGGGAAATGAACTCGCGTGTGCCATCAAGCGGGTCAAGGATCCAGAAATAGTCCCAGTTTTTTCTCTCTTCCCAGGAAGGCTGAGGGTTTTCTTCACTGATGACCGGAGTGCCGGGAAATTCCCGGTTCAGCAAACCGGTTAAGTAATTATTGGAAGCAAAGTCCGCCTCTGTAACGGGCGAATCATCGGGTTTTTGAATAATACCGAGATTGTTCTTGCCATAAAAGCCCATTACAATATCGGAGGCTTCCTGGATACCGTCAGTAAGAATCTGAATCTGATGGCTACTGAGCACGCTTCAGGCAGTTTTTCAGATCGGTTATGGTCTGTGAAGGATCCGGTGAAGCAAAGACTGCATTGCCGGCGACCAGTATATCGACCCCGGCCTCAACCAGTTGCGGGGCATTCTTCAGGCCAACCCCACCATCGACTTCGATCAGGAAGCCTGATCCTGTGTTTTTTCGCACCTGATTCAGCCTTGCAATTTTATCCAGCGAGGCGGGAATGAATTTTTGTCCTCCAAACCCTGGGTTTACCGACATGATCAGGACGAGATCAACATCAGAAATAATTGATTCAAGTGAGGATACGGGAGTGTGCGGATTCAGGCTTACGCCGGCCTTGATTCCCAGTTCGCGTATAAGATTGATTACCCGGTGCAGGTGATTTGTAGCTTCTATATGCACGGTAAGGATATCGGCTCCCAGTGAAGCGAAATGGTGGATAAAGCGTTCCGGTTTGCTGATCATCAGGTGGACATCCAGCGGTTTGCGGGCGTGCTTGCGGATTGCCTCAATAACAGGGGTTCCGATGGAGAAATTGGGCACAAAATCTCCGTCCATCACATCTACGTGGAACCAATCGGCCTGGCTGGAATTCACCATTTCGATGTCGCGTTGTAAATTGCCAAAGTCGGCGGCCAGAAGGGAAGCTGCAACGAGGTGGGGCATGGGAGTTGAGATTTTACGTTTGAAGATTAATGACCGACGACCGCTGACCGATGAAGGATGACGGGCGATGGGCAAAGATAGTAATTTAGGGTTTTCTTCAGCCCAGGTACTTCCTTAGCAGCTTGTTCCGGGAGGCGCTTTTCAGTTTCATGATGGCTTTCTCCTTGATCTGGCGGACACGTTCCCGGGTAAGATCGAATTCGATTCCGATCTCATCGAGTGAATGCGGGGTGTGTCCGTTCAGCCCATAAAATCGCCTTATGATTTCAGCTTCCCTTTCTCCCAGATGGCGAAGTGCACGTTCGATTTCTGTCCGGAGGGATTCACTCATTAATCCGTCTTCGGGGCTCAAAGATTCTTCATTCAGGATCATGTCATAGAGGGTCGTCTCTTCGCCGGCGGACAGCGGGGCGTCCATCGAAATATGCCGGGAGTTATTATTAAGCGTACGCTTGATATCTTCCATGTCAACGTCGGCTACTTCGGCGACTTCATTTTCGGTGGGGGTCCGGCTTAAGGTTTGTTCCAGTTTGGAGATAGTGCGGTTGAGTTTGTTCATGCTTCCGATTTTATTCAGGGGAAGCCTTACCAATCTTGATTGCTCTGCGAGCGCCTGTAAAATGGATTGCCGGATCCACCAAACAGCATAAGAAATGAATTTAAAACCCTTGGTTTCATCAAATCGGGCAGCCGCCTTAATCAGCCCGATATTTCCTTCGTTGATCAGGTCAGGTAACGTAAGCCCCTGATTTTGATACTGTTTGCTAACCGATACCACGAATCTCAGGTTCGCTTGTATAAGTTTATTCATAGCTCTCTGGTCACCCTCTCGTATCTTTCGTGCGAGCTCAACTTCCTCATTGGGATTGATCAGCGTTTCCCGGCCGATCTCCTGCAGATATTTGTCGAGGGAGGGTAAATCCCTGTTTGTTACCTGCCTGGTTATTTT
>CAYQFT010000219.1:0-5259 GCA_964416825.1 uncultured Porphyromonadaceae bacterium | reverse complement strand
CGGTTACAATCTCCGGGGATGCCACAAATGCATGGGTATTGGGGTTTCCATCGTTGCGGCCAACGAAGTTCCTGTTAAATGAGGTTATGATGGAATTCTTTTCCTGCTTTTCAGAGTTATGTCGGGCCCACTGGCCAATACAAGGCCCACACGCGTTTGCAAGAACCGTTCCCCCAATGGATTCAAAGATCTCAATAAGCCCGTCCCTTTCGATAGTCGACCGCACAAGCTCGGATCCGGGAGTGATGGTGAATTCCGATTTTACTTTGAGGTTTTTTTGTGTAGCCTGAAGGGCTATTGAAGCAGATCTTGTCAGGTCTTCATAGGACGAGTTGGTGCACGACCCGATCAATCCGACTTCCAGTCGGGCAGGGTAGCCGTTGGTTCTTACAGCAGCGGCAAACTCAGAAAGGGGCCATGCTTTGTCAGGCGTGAACGGCCCGTTGACATGCGGTTCAAGGGTATTAAGATCGATCTCAATAACCTGATCGAAAAACTTTTCCGGATTTGCATAGACTTCAGGGTCGCCATCGAGGTGCCGGGCAATGGCATCCGCCATGGAAGCCACATCGCTTCTACCCGTAGCAATCAGATAATCTGCCATCTTTTTGTCGTAACCAAACAACGATGTTGTTGCCCCAATCTCAGCCCCCATATTGCAAATGGTCCCCTTGCCCGTTGCCGAAATGGAGTGCGCACCCTCACCAAAATATTCAAGGATGTAACCTGTTCCGCCTTTAACCGTAAGGATACCCGCAACTTTTAATATCACATCCTTCGCAGATGTCCAACCACTCATTTTTCCGGTAAGTTTTACCCCGATGTATTTGGGAAACTTTAATTCCCATGCCATGCCTGCCATAACATCAACTGCATCGGCACCGCCGACTCCGATCGAAATCATACCCAAACCACCGGCATTCACCGTATGCGAATCGGTTCCGATAATCATTCCTCCGGGGAAAGCATAGTTCTCAAGTATAACCTGATGAATAATTCCCGCACCAGGTTTCCAGAAACCAATACCATACTTGTTTGAGACCGTGGAAAGGAAGTCGAATACCTCACGGTTTGATTCACGTGCACTGTTGAGATCTGCAACCGCGCCAAGCTTTGCCTGAATCAGGTGGTCGCAATGAACAGTTGAAGGTACAGCAGTTTTCGATTTCCCGGCCTGCATAAACTGAAGCAAGGCCATCTGGGCTGTAGCATCCTGCATGGCAACACGGTCGGGGGCAAACTCGGCATAATCGGATCCGCGCTGGAAGGGCTGATCGGGAAGGGGATTATAGACATGAGAGTATAAAATCTTATCTATAAGGGTTAAAGGCTTTCTTAAGAGGAGTCTGGCTTTCTCAACTCTTTCAGGGTAAGCCTGATAGATTTTACTGATCATATCGAAGTCGTGTGCCATTGTGAACTGTTTTATTTATACCATTGAATTATCTGGGCGATCCGGGACAAAAAACCGAAACAATCCACTAAAGTAGAAAAGTCTGGAAACTGACAAAAATCATACGATTAAAAGAAACCCCCGGCAGTTTTTTGGCTATATTTGATAATTCAAAAATCAACACCTAAATTATTGATTGACATGGATTTACTGAACAATATCAAAGCAAATGCCAAAAAATTCAACAAGAGGATTGTTTTACCTGAGGCATGGGAAGAACGTACGTTAAGGGCTGCTGATATTCTGCTCGACGAAGGAATTGCCCAGATTTACCTGACTGAAAACCGCGAAGTCGTGCTGCGTGAAGCTGCAAGATTTGGTCTCAAGAACATAGAAAGAGCAGTGATAATAGATCCCATGGATCATCCCAAGAAGGAAGAGTATGCCAACCTGATGGTTGAGCTGAGGAGCAGCAAGGGCATGACTAAGGATGAGGCAATCCGGCTGCTTGGCAACCCGCTGTATCTGGCTACTCTTATGATAAAGGCCGGGGATGCTGACGGAGAGGTTGCGGGTGCGAACAATTCGACCGGTGATGTTTTAAGGCCGGCATTTCAATATGTTAAGACTTTGCCGGGGATCTCGGTGGTTTCTGGTGCTTTCCTGATGATTATGCCGGATCCGCAGTGGGGTGATAATGGTTTAATGGTTTTCGCTGACTGCGCCGTTCACCCGAACCCTACTGCCCGCGAACTGGCCGAAATAGCTGTCTGTACCGCCCAAACTGCGCGTGATATTGCTCAGATAGAGCCAAGAGTTGCCTTGCTCAGTTTTTCTACCAAGGGCAGTGCGCAGCATGAAATGGTTGACAAAGTAGTGGCTGCGACTAAAATGGCACAAGAGATGGCGCCTCATTTCCTTTTTGATGGCGAATTACAGGCCGATGCGGCTATCGTGGAATCCATCGGAAGAAAAAAATGTCCTGACAGTCCGATTGCAGGCAGAGCCAATGTTCTGGTTTTTCCGACGCTGGAATCCGGCAACATTGCTTATAAGCTCGTTCAGCGGCTTGCCAATGCTGAAGCTGTGGGGCCCGTTTTACAAGGAATGGCTGCGCCGATCAATGACCTTTCAAGGGGATGCTCAGTGAGCGATATTGTGAATCTGGTCGCGATTACGGCCAATCAGGCTGCAGGAACTTTTTGAACGAATTTAACGAAGTAAAATATTATGGCAGATTTAGTTGAAAGCATAGAGCAATATGCACTGAGCAAAAAAGACCGGAACAAAACCCAATTTTCGAAGGTTGGTGTAGTAGGAGCCGGAACCGTTGGCCAGACTATCATTCGGATGATTGCAGTGAGTGGCATCGAGGTGGTTTTTGTTGAACTTGATCAGGAGAAAATCAATGGGGCAATACACGGTATCGAAGCTGAGCTGGATAACATGATCAATCACTGGGGAATGACCCAGGGTGAAAAGCGGGGCATCATGAACCGTATCAAAGGAACTGTGCATTGCAAGGACCTGGCTGGCTGCGACCTGGTGGTTGAAGCCATAAAGAGCAGAAGCCGTGAGGAGCGTGTCAGCCTGAGGAAAGAAATTTTCAAGCGCATTGAGGAGTTCGTCGATCCTACCACCATCATTGCAACCAATTCCACCACCATAGTAACAACTGAGCTTTCATCCGAACTGAACCATAAGGATCGGTGTGTCAGCCTTCATTTCTCAACATCAAACCCAGGCGCCAACATTGTGGAGGTTGCGCGTGGCCTCTATACATCTGACCTGACTTACAACAACGTAAAGAAATTTGTAGAACTGATTGGTAAGAAGATGATTCCTGTTGTGGAAAGCCCGGGCTTAATGTCAGTCAGGCTTTTTGCCACACTCATTAACGAGGCCTGCGAAATCTATATGGAAGGAGTCGGGAAAATGGAGGACATTGATCTGGCAGTGCGCACCGGTCTTGGCTTGGGCATGGGCCCATTTGAGCTCGCCGACAAAATCGGACTTGACAAAGTAGCCAGATGGCTTGAAAACTTGTACAACGAATTTGGTGATATGAAATTTAAAGCTTCGCCGCTGCTAAAAAGGCTTGTCAGGGCCAACCGCCTGGGCCGTGTTACCGGTGAAGGCTTTTATAAATATGACAGCAACGGCAAACGGATTGAAACCTCAACATATTAATTAGTTTATCATGAAGATACTTGTTTTGAACTGCGGTAGTTCATCAATAAAATATCAGCTTTGGGACATGGCCGATGAGAGTGTTATGGCAAAGGGAATTGTTGAGAAAATCGGTCTGAAGGGATCCTTTCTGAAGCACACAAAGTCTGATGGTCAAAAAGTTACGCTGGAGGGAGAGATTCTGGATCATCAATCCGGTATAGAATATATTCTCGGAGTTTTGACCAGTAAAAACCATGGATGCATTAAAGGTCTCAATGAGATTCAGGCCGCTGGACACCGCGTAGCGCACGGAGGGGAAAACTTTTCGGATTCTGCCTTTATCGATGACATGGTCCATTCTGAAATTGCGAAATTATTCGAACTGGCTCCGCTACATAATCCCGCAAACATGAAGGGAATTGATGCAATGGCCCAGCTGATCCCAGGGCTGCCGCAGGTGGCAGTGTTTGACACCTCCTTTCATCAGACAATTCCGGATTATGCCTTTATGTATGGAATTCCTTATGCACTGTATAAGAAATATAAAATCAGACGTTACGGGTTCCATGGGACCTCGCACCGATATGTAGCACATAAGGCAACCCGGATTCTCGGTTTAGACATCACCAATCTTAAGATCATTTCCTGCCATTTGGGCAACGGGGCTTCAATTGCCGCCATAGAAAACGGTAAATCGGTAGACACCTCAATGGGTTTCACTCCCGTAGAAGGTTTGATCATGGGGACCCGTACCGGAGATCTTGATCTTGGTGTTCTCACCTTTATCATGGATAAGGAAGAGATCGACCAGCAAACCGCCAATACCCTGATTAACAAGCATAGCGGTATGCTTGGAGTTTCCGGCGTTTCGTCCGATATGCGTGAAATTGAAAATGAAGCCTGGAATAACGGACACCAAAGGGCACTGCTATCACTAAACATGTACCATTACAGGGTTATTAAATACATCGGCGCATACGCAGCTGCAATGAATGGGGTAGATCTGATCCTTTTCACCGGAGGAATCGGGGAAAACGGTCCGGAATCCCGCGAAGCTATTTGTAAAAGCCTTACTTACCTTGGTGTTGATTTTGATTTTGATTTAAATACGGGTAAGAGAGGCAAAGACCTTGTTCTCACAAAACCCGGGTCAAAGGTTACCGTTATGGCAGTAATGACCAACGAAGAACTTGTGATCGCTGAGGATACGCAGCGTATCGTTTCGGCTATGTAGTTACATCATCGATTGAGGCTTAATTATCACTCTTTATGCTTAGAAGGATCTCAGACCTTGAGGAAAAGGTAAAATCCCGGAATAGCCGTAAAAAGCTGGTTCTGGCGGCTGCGCAGGACCTCCATGCTCTCATGGCCGTGAGAGATGCAGCCGCTGCCGGCCTAATCACTCCGGTTCTGGTCGGGGATCGCCCGGATATTTTGAAAAAGGCCGCCTCCATCGGATTTAATCTCGATTCTGTCGAAATCCTTCATGAAGAAGATTTGGACCTGGCTGTGGAAAAGGCGGTCAGGCTTATCCATGACGGCTATGCCCAGGTTTTAATGAAAGGATCCTGTGGAACCGCACAACTACTAAAAGGTGTCCTGAACAAGGAATGGGGCTTGAGAAAAGGTGATATTCTCTCTCATTTTGCCCTTTTTGAAATTGCTTCCTATCACAAACTGCTGGCTGTTACTGA
>CAYQFT010000218.1:4324-5282 GCA_964416825.1 uncultured Porphyromonadaceae bacterium | reverse complement strand
CGCCGAAGAGTTTCGCATCGATCACGCCGATGCGGGCGATGGTGTTCAGCAGCCGGGAAACCTGACTCCCGTTGAGGCCGGCGAGATTGCCGCGGTTCGATTCATCCCGGTAATTTAGCCAAGAGAAAGTGATGGTTTCGGTTTGTGTACCGGCTGGAATTGTGATCGGGGCCCACACATCGGTTTTGTTGCGGATGAAGCGTCTGCGGCGGGTATCGGGGTCATAGCGGTACACTCTTTCCTGATCCGAAAGGGTCACCGACCATAGAAGCGCATCATCCTCTGTCCGGGAAAATTTTGATGCGGATTGTTGTTCGGGAGTCGACGCCAGGATTCGTAATCCATTGCCTGTTCGCTCGTTCCAGAAGGCCGCCTCGCCTGAATGGACGCCATAGGTGCATAGTTTCTCGTTGAACAGGTAGAACCAGGCCAGGCCGCCGTATCCGGTGTTGGCTCCTTCCCAGGTATTGATGCTGCTGAAGCGGATGGCCGGGAAGGCGGTCTCTTCGGCAGTAAATGCGACTGGCACCGAGCGTTCAATATCCCAGAAAATCTCATGGTCGGTTAGGCGGAAGGTCCAGGTTTCCAGCACTTTTGCCTCAGAATTGCTGTATTGGATATTCCGGACGGTAACCTGGTTGTTACCGGTTTCCACAAGGGGCTGAACATCAGGATTAAGTGAAGAGAGGGTCCCGGCGCTTGTTCGTATCTCTGAAACCATTCCGTCGGCGGAAGCGATCACCGTTTCGCCGTTCACCACCAGTTGGGTAATGGCCGCCTGATGTTTGTAGTTCAGGGTGAAGGAGAGGTGCGCATTGCCAAAGGTTACGATCTGGTCGGGGTTGGAGTGGGCGATGTGGATCTGGGCCCGGGCGGGCATCAGGGTAGCGACTAGCAATGGGAGGAGGAGGAGGTGTTTCATTGCGAAAGGTAGTAATAAAGGGACGCGGTCCCCGCT
>CAYQFT010000218.1:2569-4314 GCA_964416825.1 uncultured Porphyromonadaceae bacterium | reverse complement strand
TTTCGCGGGGATGACAAGAGCTTTGTAGTTAACAAATTAGCATATTAGCACATTAGCACATTAGCACATTATTCACTGGTCGCCGGTCTGCTGAAATCCCGCACAATCGCTGCCGCGTCGGTGCGGTCTGATTCGAGGATCATCACCTTAACGTTGCTGGCGTTGATGGGATCATAGAGGTAGGAGCTGTTGATGTCGTTTTTGACAAACGATTCGATGCCGGCGTCTTTCAGGAGACTCTGGAGCAGGTTGGCTTCCCAGGTGGTGCCGGAGTAGATTTCGATGACGGGGTCGGGTTTCATGGTGGTTGCTGGTTGCTGGTTACTGGTTACGGGTTACGGGTTGCTGGTTACCGGTTACCGGTTGCCGGTTGATGCCGGGGCGTTACTTGAATCTGGGATTTCGGAATTCGGAATTCTGTGTTCGAATCTCTCAATTTCAACTTCATACTTGATTAATCGGGCGGACCACGGGTCCGCCCCTACACGGGCGTCCACCGGACGCCCCTACGGGCACGAATCGTGGCGGGTATTCCGCGTCCCGGTTCACGGTTCACGGTTCCCGGTTCATTTTACCTTATATAAAACTACGATCATTTCAATTTCATCGGAGGCTTCGGCCATGGTTTTGCGGAGTTTTTCCTGCAAGCTTTTGAGTTTCGGATTATCATTATTGAAAATCGCATCCAGGTGTCCTTTGAAAACGGGTATATAGATGGTTCGGAACAGATAATCCGATTGAACGGAGCGGTCCTCAAACCAGGTTTTGAGTCCCAGCATGTCATCGTCAAGCATTTCGCTGCAGACCGTTTGGCCGGTTTTCCGGTCGATCAGGAACTGCTTCGACCTTTTCATCCCACCTTCCAAAAGGATCAGGTCTTTCATGATAAATACCTGGTGCATCCGCAGGTAGTTATTCCATTCCTGCATCCGGTTGAAATCATCCAGAATCTCAGGCGGGATCCTTAATTTACCCGGGTCCATTACCAGAAAGGGTTCAAGGTGATACTCACGGTTCAACTGGTAAACGGTATCGCTGTTGGGATTGTCACGGTAGTAAAGTTCATTGTTCGTCTCGAACAACCAGTTGTTGTCGAGGAAATTGGAATAGTCGGGGATGCTTTTTGACTTGTCCCAGAGCGAACGGATAAACTTTCCTTCCCTGTCAGCCAGGAAGAGCCGGCAGGAGTCATAGAAATCCGGTTCCCAGCGGGTATTCTGGGCAATGATTTCTCCGGATCCCAAAACCCGGACATGTGAAACATCGGTAGGCAGCTTGATGGATTCCAGCCAGTTGCCCTGCAAGTCGTACCAGTGAAGTGTGGCCCTATACCCCTCGAGGACCCAGATTTTCGTCTCCGCCGGATCCATCCCCATTTCACTCACAGCGTTATACTCACCCGGGCCCTTTCCTTTCCGGGCCAGGCGGAGGAGAAATTCCCCGTTCCTCCGGAATATTCCGATGGATCCTTCGGCACCATGATATTCGCTAAACATCAAATAGTTGTTAAGGACTTTGGTGGTGACGGTGTGCCGGGGAAAGAACCAGTCATTGTGAGGTTGGATCACAACAAAATCAATGCTTTCAATGAAATCGCTCAGCTTGATTTCACCTTGCTGGTTCATCAGGGCCGGGATGTCAAGCGTCATGACATCCGCTGTGCCGGTGGGTTTCGGGTTACAGGCGGAGAGGCACAGAAGAAGGGCCAGGGGAAGGAGGGGTTTCATGGTTGCTGGTTGCTGGTT
>CAYQFT010000218.1:0-2469 GCA_964416825.1 uncultured Porphyromonadaceae bacterium | reverse complement strand
GTTATAAAATCAATATAGTTCTCACGATTAATAACTGTAAAATCTGAATGTTCGTAGGCATCAAGGAATTGCTGAGGCTTTCGTGTTTTTGAATCTGTCCATTTGAATTCGAAACCGTTGATTTTTCCGCCCGACTCCTCAATCAGGTCAATTTCCTTTTGATCATACGTTCTCCAGAAATAGTGGCTAACATTTTCCTGAAGGTAGTGGTTTTTCTTTTGCCGTTCGGAGATGCAGTAGTTTTCCCACAGTTTTCCAACATCATCGCGGGAATTCAGGGGATTGAAATTTGATATGATAACATTTCGGATGCCATTGTCCCAAAAAAAGTAACGGGGACTTTTTGTGTATTCATTCCTGAGATTGCGGCTGAAGCCATGCAGGGGAAAGATCACGTAGCACTTTTCCAGTAAGTCAAGATAGCGCATTACGGTCTTCTTATTTACATTTAACCTCGTGGCCAGCTCTGAAAATGAGACATCGTTTCCGATCTGAAAAGCAATTAATCGGAGGAGATTGAATACAAACAAGGAGTCTTTCTGATTATCCAGTTCAAGAATATCCTTAAGTAAATAACCATCCCGGATTGAAGTCAGTTTTGCCTTGCGTTCCTTGTCTGAAGAGGCGGTCAGGACCTGCGGATAGGCACCATAAATCAGCCTTGATTCAAGATTTTCCTTCGTTTGCAGGAAATTTTCCTGAAGTTCCATCTGTGCCACCGGATAGAGATGAAAGAAATGGCTACGGCCTGTGAGAGGCTCACCAATTTTTTTCCGAAGGTCGAAAGAAGAGGACCCGCTTACCATGATATGAAGGCCGGGAATCGTATCGATCATCAGTTTAAGGTTTGTCCCGATATCCGGAATTTTCTGGGCTTCATCAATGAAAAGATGAGTTATGCCTTCCGTAAACCGTTTAAGCAAGCTTAATCGTTGCGATGACAGGATCTCGCTGACATCCAGGTTTTCTCCCTGGACCATTAAAACCCGGCCTCCGATTTCCTCCTTGATTTGCTTCATCAGGAAGGTCTTTCCAGTCCTTCGGGCGCCGAAAATTCCAATAACCATATTGGATTCCGAGAGGGCTTTGAGTATCTCAGTTTTTATAAATCTGGTTATCATGCTGCCCATATTAGGTTAAATTCAGACACCAAAGGTAGATTTTTTTTCACATCCATTTCACGGTTCCCGGTTCACGCGTCACGAATTTACCGTATTTTTATGACATGAAAACCCAATTCACTACCCGCAATGCGGTGCATCCGCGCGATTTCCGCAGCTACGATACCCAAAGGATCCGGGAGGAGTTCCTGGTCGAAAAACTGATGGAGTCTGATGCTGTCCATCTGGTTTATAGTCAGTATGATCGGATGATTGTTGGGGGTGCGGTGCCGGTGACCAGACCGCTGGCCCTGGAGGCGATCGATCCGCTGAAATCGGAGTATTTCCTTGAGCGGCGCGAGATCGGGATCATCAATGTGGGCGGGAAGGGCCGGGTGGTCACCGAAGAGCAGAGTTATGAGCTCGGGAACAAGGAGGCGCTGTATCTCGGACGGGGTATCCGGGCGGTGTTTTTTGAATCGGCAGATCCGCAGCATCCGGCTCATTTTTACCTGAACTCGGCCCCGGCGCATACGGAATATCCGGCCCGGCTGGTTACCCTGAAGGATGCCAATGTGCTGCAGCTGGGCAAGCTGGAGACGTCCAACGAACGGCAGGTGAACCAGCTCCTGATCAACGGCCGGGTGGAAACCTGCCAGCTGCAGATGGGACTCACCGAGTTGCGCCCGGGCAGCGTCTGGAACACGATGCCCGCCCATACGCACAGCCGCCGGATGGAGGCGTATTTTTATTTTGAGGTTCCTGCCGGCCAGGCGGTCTGCCACTTCATGGGCGAGCCCGCTGAAACCCGGCATATCTTCCTGCAGAACGAGCAGGCGGTCCTATCGCCCCCGTGGAGCCTCCACAGCGCGGCCGGCACGTCGAACTACTGCTTCATCTGGGGCATGGCCGGCGAGAACCTCGATTATACCGACATGGATCATTTCACCCCGGATCAGCTCCGGTAACGCTCAATATCAGGATAAAATGACAGCAGAATTATTTGACTTACGCGGCAAGGTTGCCCTGGTCACCGGGGGAACCCACGGGATCGGCCTGGCCATCGGAAAGGTGCTCGGACAAGCCGGCGCCCGTGTGTGCGTGAATGACCTGTCGGAGGAAAGGCTGGATGCATGCCGGGCGGAATATCGGGCTGCAGGGGTTGAAGTATTTACCCTGATATTCGATGTCACCGATGAAGCGGCCGTGGATGCCGGAATCAGCCGGATCGAAAAGGAGGTGGGACCCGTGGATATTCTCGTAAACAATGCCGGAATTATTAAGCGGATCCCGATTCTCGATATGCCGGTTGCCGATTTCAGGGAGGTGCTGGAGGTTGACCTGGTGGCGCCGCTGATTCTCGCCAAAC
>CAYQFT010000217.1:0-5329 GCA_964416825.1 uncultured Porphyromonadaceae bacterium | reverse complement strand
GTCATCGGTCATCGGTCATCGGTCATCGGTCATCGGTCATCGGTCATCGGTCATCGGTCATCCGTCATCGGTCATCGGTCATCCGTCATGCATCATTTCCCGGGGAAAATCTTTGCAGCATTTCGATAACCGGCTTTATCCAGGTACCAGTCGGGATAATCTTTCCCTGATGAAGCGGCCCAATCAAAAAACTTCAGGTGCGCGCTGGTGATCTCGGCTTTTTCAACCGGATAGTTGAAAGCAGATGCAATATTGATAGCCCAGGGAAGGTTACGGTCTGTTTTGTAATAGCGTCCGGCACCCGGATCGCTGTCATCCTGAGAGGTTCCGAAAAGATCCGGATTGGCCAGACTGGTGGGCGGCATGTCTGCCAGATGAATTTCTCTTCCCCGGTTCTGGTTGACAACCAGAAACGGGTTAAACGCCGTTAGCCTGATATCATCGCTGTAATATTCCCTTGTTTTGAATTCTATCCTGATGGAAACGGTCTCCGGAGTAACCCGGGTGGCATCCGGATCCACATTGACCCCGAAGCCGCCCTGCCACGTCAGTACATCCCGCGCATTATCAAAAACAATGACCGTCGGGAGCGCCTGGTCGGATTCCAACCCGGTATCATTCAGCCGGAAGTAACTATCGCCGCTCAACTTGCCGCCCGTGATCCGGATATCCGCCTGGTCAATTTTGTCCGATCCAAACTGAAAGCCCAGTCCATTATCAAAACTGGCCCCGATGGCCCTGACTGTAAAATCGCCGGCAACTTCCACCACCTGATTCAATGCATTGGATATCTGGGTAAAACGGTAATCGACGACAAGATCATTAAAATCATAATCACCCTTGCCGGGCCATAAATCCTCAAACGCCAGACTGCCGAAACCATTCGCAGGGAAATAGTTCACAAAGGCCCGATTAACATCGTCCGGGAAATCATCGTCAGCGTCCGGAACACCGTCACCGTCGAGATCGGCGACCTGCGATTCCTGGTAATTGGCAACAATCTCCTCCGGAGAAAGCACGCTGCCATAAAGATAAACCTCATCCACAGCACCTTTGAAAAACTTTTGTGCTCCATTATCGGAACCGATCGTAAATGACCGTGAATTTTTGAACAGCTGACCTGCAACCGAGTTGCTGCCTTTCTCAACGCCATTCACATAATATCGCAGAACGGAACCGTCATAGGTCATCGCAAGATGGTACCAGGTATTCAGCAGCGGCCTGTCGGCATTCCAGGATACATCATGATTGGTGCGGTCGGCCAGATAAATGGATCCTTTCCAACCCCTCCACAGATCGACGTAGAGTGCATAACCGTCCCAGTCGCCTTTCTGGACAATCTTCGCCGACCGGTAATCATCAGCTTTCACCCAGGCAGTTAGAGTTACCGCTTTTTCAGGACTGAGGCTGGCTGAATTCGGAATAGTGATGTAATCATTGATGCCATCGAAATAGACGGCACTTCCTTTAATCCCGCCAACCCAGGCAGTTCCCCCGGTAAGAGTGCCATTATTTGTTCCCTGGCCGTCATGTGCAGTAACGCCGGAATTCTCATTCATGGACCAGAAAGAGATCAGGGTAGAGGAATGCGAACCGACCGTGGTTCCGGCTTTCAATCCGCTTCCTTTTAAATTTACCACGATGATGGATGAGTTCAGTTCAACCGCCTGACCGTTCACCATCAGGGAATGAATACTGGAGGGCACGGAAACCATAACCGGATAGCCCTCCTCCAGTCCGGTATAAAAACCTTTATGATATAGGATTTGAAGATCGTCAGATTCAACCCGGACGATGCCGCTTTCCGGTTTCTGGATAATCAGTTTGTATTCTGTACTCGTTGCCCAGTTGAAACCCGGTTCAACGACTAACTGCCCCAGCGTCTTTTCATAGGGGTTATCTATCTCATTGTCTGAGCATCCGGATAATCCCCATCCAAAAAACAACACTATAAGCAAAGAATGAGTGAGACTTTTAAACATTTGTTTTACTTTCTGCGATTATCGTTACAAACGATGAGCCGGAATGGTGTATATTTGTGTTATCCCCCTATTTAGATTTGAAAGATATTGAAAAAAATCCTGCTTTTGGCTCTGACGGTCATTGCGGCTGCCTGCGGCAATGAAGTTGACATATACACCCTTGGTGAGCCCACCCCTGTGGTTTATTGCCTGCTGGATCCGGGCAGCGCAAGTCAGTATGTCCGCATTGGAAGAAGCTATCAGGGTGATAGTTCCCTCATCTTACATACTCCGGACGCAGATTCGCTTACCTGGGATACTCCGGTTGAAGTCTATATCGAAGAGTATTCCGCCAACAACCTGATACAAACCTACCGGTTCAATCCCGATCTGACCCTCAGCAAAGACTCGGGATTCTTTGATCAGTCAGCCCTCAGGATTTACTCCGCAATTTTTAAACCGGTTCCGGGAAATCAGTATCAGTTGTACGCTTATTTTCCCGACCTCAACAAAATGGTTTCCGGGCGGACCACCTCCCACGGTGTGCCGCAGATTGTTGACCCAGCACCGATACCCTTACGCAAGATAAATTTCGAAGCCGGGCAGCCGTTTATGATCCGATGGTATCCTGGCGAATATTCGGGAGTATACGAATCAATTTTCAGGATCCATTACCAGGACTCCTCCGCCTCGGGAAATCAATTCAAGTCGGCCGATTATTCAAGCGGCGGCATCTATGACCTCCGAACCAACCAATTACTGGATCATGTGATGGGCGGACAGCGGTTTTTCAAGGATATGGCCGAACAAATACCTGTTATACAAGATGTTAGTCGTAAAATCATTTCCCTTGAATTTATCATGATATCGGGCGGGCTCGATCTCTCCTTCCTGTACAAATCCTCAATCGAAAGCGGTACCAACTTTACCAACTTCGGGGATTATACGAACCTGGTCAACGGGATCGGGATCTTCTCGTCGCGCAACGTATCCAGGGTAAGCAACCTGGAGCTTTCCAACGTCACCATTGATGAACTGGCCCACGGGGCACTGACGGTAAAACTGAACTTTAAAGACAGCCGGGGGCAATAAAATGAAATTTACAAGCTGCTTTATCCTGATATCGGTGCTGGTTCTGATCGCATGCGACCCGACTAAAACCGATACTACCGGTGAGTCGGAGTTCTTCAAGCCGACTCACGGGACCCTTGTTTTCGATTTTAAAATCCCCGACCTGGACGTATCCGACAAAAATCTGCACAGGGTGGATCTGAGCCTGGCCCGAACAGCCGACAGCCTGTACCGGAAAATGTATGTCAGTGCAGCTAACGTTTCCGATCTGAAACAGAGCTATACCTTTGTGCTCCTTCCGGGACGCTATTTCTACCAGGCCGGCATTTCCTGCTCGGCCGGAGGCGATACCTGCCTGTATGCCGGATTTCCGGGCGGTAACCTGAGCGTTTGGTGGACCATGGGCTGGGTTGACGTTGAGGTGGGAAAATCCTTTGCGAAAAACATCATTTTCCAGTAATCAGAGCCCCGATGATGCCTCCGAAAACCATACTGATCGGTTTGCTTTCCTGCCTCATCCTTGCGGGTTGCGACAAAGACTATCAGGATTGGAAACCGGTAACCGATTTTACGGTAAAGCCTGACAGCGGGGTTACTACACATATTTTCGGTTTTGAGGCAAAGGTTATCAATACCCCTAAAGGGCTGGAAGCCTTCTTTGTCCGATGGGACTGGAACGGGGATTCAGTCTGGGATACCCCCTTCTCGGTGACCACATCGGCATCTCACAGGTTTTATAAGCCTGACAACCATTCCGTTCTCGCAGAGATCCTCACCCAGGACGGGCAGCGAGTTACTTTAAGCAGGACGATCCGGGTAAAGCAGGGATTCTCCCCCCCTCTGCCAAAATTTATCGTGGATCCGCCTGAAGGCAATTTCCTTACACATTTCACCCTGGATGCCAGTCTGACCCGGGATGACGAGGACTCGGCGTCAACGCTTCGGTACCGGTGGGATTGGGAGGACGACGGAATCTGGGATACCGAAGTACTGACTAATCCTGTGATCCGGCACCTGTTTAAGGTACCGCGTATTTACAACATCAGGCTTCAGGTCACAGATCCCACCTTCAGGCATGCCGACGTGGTAGTTCCGGTTTCAGTTAACCGGCGGGATACGCTCATCCGGATTGATTTCACCTGGATATCAAAAAACAATACAGTCAAGGACACTTTCCTGTTTGATGCCTCGGCCACACACCATGAAACCGACAGCGGCCGCATCTTCAGCTACCAATGGGATATCCGGAACGAGGTGATGTACGGTCCCTGGGAAAGTCCCCGCTTTGACCATGTTTTCTGGTCTAAGGGGGAGCAGACCGTAACATTGACCGTAGTGGATCAGTTTGGCTTGCAGAACAGTTTATCGAAAGACCTGTATGTATACGATGAAAACAAGCCGCCGCAGCCGGGCATCAATCTTTCAACCCCTTTCGGGAACATTACCACACAGTTTTATATCGATGCCTGGGCTTCACGTGACGACCGCACGCCGCCATCGGAGATGCTCATCCGCTGGGATTTTGAAGGGGACGGGACCTGGGATACCGACTGGAGCTACGACAAATTCCTTTTCCATCAGTATACCACCCCGGGTGATTACAAACTCACCCTTCAGGCCAGGGATGTTGGTGGAGAGATGGGAAAAACATCCCGGCTGATAAAAGTCTCAGAGCACCCCAACCAGACCGGCTACATCATTGACAAGCGCAACGGCAAATACTATGGCACCGTAAAAATCGGGGAGCAGTGGTGGATGTCGGACAACCTCGACTACCGCACCAATCCAAAAATGGATATCCCGTTGCTGCAGCAATGCTGGCAATCATCGGAGGATGGGTGTGACCGGTACGGATCCCTTTACCAGGGAATCCGGTCGATCTATTTTACCCGGGCCGGCAAGCAGATTTGCCCCGACGGCTGGCGGATACCCACCCGGGACGACTGGGAAGTGCTCCAAAAAAAGGTCCCGGCAACCGGAGGCAAGGAATCCATGGAGGTAGGCGGCTCCCTGGGATTTAATGCCCAGCTTTTCGGTTATGGTAACCTTGAATGGTTTGTTGACGAGGCTACAGGAGATTCTATTCCCATTTTCAATTTTTACCGTATGAAAATGGAAGTCCGGTACCTTTCCCTAACCTACAGGCCTCATCTGGAGCACAGTCAATCACAGTTCTATGCCGGCCTGACCTGGAATTATGACGGTGTTGATTTCCGTTGGGGCGACATGGACGGGTATTACTATCTGAGGTGCATTAAGAAATAACAGGAATATATCCACCTCACCCCCGAGGTGGG
>CAYQFT010000216.1:0-5344 GCA_964416825.1 uncultured Porphyromonadaceae bacterium | reverse complement strand
CGAGCTTCTTAAACGTATAATCCAGGATCAGTTCCAGGTCCTTCTCATTCATGCCGGGTTCCGCTGCCTTCATCATCTCAACCAAACCCAGTGCATTGATTTGTGCTGCCTTTTTGATCAGCCCGATCTCGGTCTCGTCCTTAACCGGCCGCATGTCGTTGATCCAGGGTGTGATATTCCTGATGGTTTCCAGCCGTGTGAGTCCTTGTGCGGCAGATTCGAGAATCCTGAGCTGGTTCATTTCGATCCAGAGAGTAGGATTGCCGGCCAGTAACCGGGGGAGATCCTTTGAGAGATCTTCAGCGGTTTTCATTTCTATAGGACCATCAGACGTTGCTTCCGGCCGTCCAATCCTCCCGGCCGGACGATAGACGGTTGATTTACCAGATTTGCCGTCTATCACCAGAATTGCATTGAGCGTAGTGATGCCGGTGAGGTAGTAAAAGTTCATGTTTTCACCAGATGAAGAAACATAATCTGATCCACTGTTATTCACCACGATGATCAATCCCTTATCGGCCTTGGTTATCAGCCTGTCACGCCGCACCTGGTATGGATCGGACTGAGCGTGGAGGGTGACGCTCAGTAGTACAAATAAGACTGAGAGACTGAGAGACTGTAAGACTTTGAGACGGTAAGACTTTAAGACTGGAAGACGGGGGGGGAGTAGAGGTTTCATCAGGCAGGAATTTTGAATAAAGGTAAGAAATTGACACGCAGATGATATGCTGAACAGCATTATATAAAGCACCCCCTTGTGCCCCTGTGCCCTTGTGCCCTTGTGCCCCTATTCCCTTCCTTTATGCGCCGCAATGGCAAGAATCACCCCCAGTATAATGCTGTAGACAGCCGCGACCAGTACCCTGTATTCCGCCGGCAGCAGGAAATTGAAGGTCTGGGCGGGGATCCAGAAGAGCGGGATGGTCTTCTTGAAGACGAAATCCCATTGAACGCGCCAGTTTATGTTGGCGATGATTTCACGGATGTTTATGGGTGAGAAGAATCCGCGAAGGGTTCCGCCGGTCTGGTCGATGTGGGCATCGGTGATTTTGTGAACCGTCATGAAAACCGGGGCAAAGAAGAGGTTCAGCATGGTGCCCACGGCAAATGCGGTGAGGAGCTGAAGCCAGGAGAAATTGTGGAAAAAGTCCGCATTAAGTATGTCGGACGGATGATCCGTCGGGTAAAGCACTCCCATTGAGGAGAGCATGGCAGGTGCCCCTTCTGCGAAGATCACGAATGCCATCTTTATTGACATGCCCAGGAATCCCCAGACGATGGCCCGGGGAAGAATGCCAAAACCTTTGAGCGGGTATCCGCCGGTGCGGATCCTGAGTCCAAGTATTTCACCTAACGTGGCCAGGATGAAAAACTTAATGAAGCTCATCAGATAGGGCAATTCATGGTTCACCTGGCGATACCAGGTAAAAGCCTCGTCCCAAATCAGGAAAGGTGCGAAAATGACCACGAAGGCCATCAGAAGGAGAAGGTCGGATTTCTTCATGAATGTAAACCGTTGTTAACTGTTTCGCCTGAATATCAGCAGGTCTGACTGGCCCACCGGTTCCGATTCCCTCGGTTGAAAGGGAAAATCAAGGGCTTTGATTCCGCTTCCAAGCCAGCCCCGACCGGTGAACACCCGCGCCTCATCCCACAGATTACTGTCGATCAGGGTTTTCAGCAGGGTAGGACCGCCTTCGACCAGCACCGACTGAATATCTCGGGCGTATAAATCGGTCAGGACCTGAGGCCAAACCGGTTCGTCGGGGGAAATCCGGATGAATTCCAAATTGGTGCCATTTTGCGTGTCGGCAAATGTGTAAACGATAGATGGGACAGCCCCGTCGGTAATGTTCCCGTAGGGGCGCCCGGTGGGCGCCCGTGAAATCGTTACCCGTACCGGGTTTTTTCCTGCCCAGTCGCGCACGGTCAGTTGCGGGTTATCCATCCGGATGGTGTTCGATCCCACCAGGATGGCCTGCTCCTCGGAGCGCCATTTATGTACCAGCCGCCGGCAGGCATCGTCGGTGATCCGGGCCGGGGGCTGTGTTGCCGGATCCGTGCGGTGTATGTCGACATATCCGTCCCTCGACTGCGCCCATTTGAGTATGATGTAAGGCCTTTTCTGCTGATGAAACATGTTGAAGCGGCGGTTCAGATGACGGCACTCTTCCTCCAGAACGCCCGTTATCACCTCAACGCCATGCTTGCGTAACCGCTCAATGCCGCCGCCGGCTTCAGCATGCGGGTCGGCCTGACCGATCACCACTTTCTTAATCCCTTTTTCGAGGATCAGATCCGTGCAAGGCGGAGTTTTACCCTGATGATTGCACGGTTCCAGATTAACATACAATGTTGAACCCGATAACAGCGACTGATCTTTTACCTGATGTACCGCTTCCACTTCTGCGTGAGGTTTCCCGCAGCCAGTATGAAAACCCTCGCCGATCACCCGGCCCTCATGTACGATCACCGCTCCCACCAGCGGGTTTGGGGCCGTGTGGCCCAGGCCGTTGCGCGCCAGATCAAGGCAGCGCTGCATGAGGGTTTGGTCGCTGAGGTGCATGGGGCGAAGGTACGAAAAGGGTTGAATTGGTTGAAGCGGTTGTAGGGGAGGACCCGTGGTCCTCCCGAGTTGGTTGTTGAATTGGTTGAGGAGGTTTGTTTGCGGATTTTTGGCTATGTGGGATTTAGTGGGTATTTTTCGTGTGAGTTGTTTTCAGAATATTAGGAAAGAATTACTAACTAAATAAAGCTGTGTCTTATGAAATGTCCAAATTGTAATGTGAATTTAGTCATGACAGACCGCAGTGGTATTGAGATTGATTATTGTCCAGATTGTCGAGGTGTTTGGCTTGACCGGGGAGAACTTGATAAAATTATTGAACGATCTTCCCATAATAGTAAAAACATTCACACTGAGGCGTATCCCGAAAGACAAGATTATTCAAGGGATAGTGACTATCGTTATAAAAAGAAGAAAGGGTTGTTAGGTGAGTTGTTTGATTTTTAATGCAATTACTGAGTTTGCTATATTGACTACTTAGATTATCATTTACAAATAGCTAGAAAAGAAAACAAGCACGAAAGCCCAACGGGCGAAAAGGTGACAGCGGTAAAGGATACTAACGATCTGATTAGTAAAGATATTCTGCAAAAAGAAGAAGCGGGCGGCAGAAGCACCAATTATGAATTGAAATGAAGAGAATCTTTCTGTTGCTCGCTGTCCTCTCATTTATTCTTCCTCTTTCCGGGCAGGTGCTGACTGACAGCAACCTGCCCATCGTTATCATCACAACAGATAATGCCGCTTCTATTCCGGATGAGCCCGGTGTGCATGCTGATATGAAGATCATCGACCGCGGGCCGGGATCGAGAAACTACGTGACGGACCGGGATTCTCTCCGGTTTTTAGACTATTCGGGCCGGATCGACATTGAAATCCGGGGATCCTATTCCTCAATATTTCCCAAGAAAGGGTATGGCTTTACCACATTGATGCCTGATCGTGTCACGAAAAACAATGTCAGGCTCCTGGGCATGCCTTCCGAGAATGACTGGATACTCGACGGCCTCAGCTCAGATCCATCACTCATCAGGAATTACCTTTCTTACAACCTGGCCAGGCAGATGGGCCAGTATGCCAGCCGTACCGAATATTGCGAGGTCATCATCAACGGGAATTACAAGGGACTTTTTATCCTGGAAGAGAAAATCAAGTCCGATAAGGACCGGGTGGATATCACAAAAATAGCAGCTAGCAGCAACACTCTGCCGGAATTGTCGGGCGGTTACATTACCAAGACCGATAAAAACACCGGCGGTGACCCTATAGCCTGGTACATGTCAAGTTATTACGGGTACAACGACTGTAATTTCATCCACAGCTGGCCCAAGCCGGAGGCTGTGACCCTCCAGCAGAACAACTATATCCGTTCCGTTTTCCTGAATTTGCAGACTGTGTGTTCAGCCGGTAATTCATCCGCATCCACCGGCTATCCATCCATCATCGACATCCCGTCATTTATCGATTTTATGCTGATCAATGAACTGGTCAGCAATCCGGATGCATACACCTACAGCACCTACTATCACAATGGCCGGAACGGGAAGTTGAGGGCTGGTCCTGTGTGGGACATGAACCTCTCGTTCGGCAATGACCTGTTCGAACTTGGGTTCGACCGCAGCAAGCCCGATGTGTGGCAGTTTTCCAACGGTAGCAATGAGGGCCCGAGGTATTACAGGGGGCTGTTTAACAGTGCACCGTTTAAATGCATTTTATCCAGGCGCTGGAACCAACTGCTACAGCCAGGCCAGCCCTTTCATCCCGAAAGCCTGGATCTTTACATTGATTCCATTTTTACCCTGATCAGTGAAGCAGCGACCCGGGATAATGCCCGTTGGGGCACCGCAGGGAACCATCAGAGCGCGGTAACCTCAATCAAAGCCTGGCTTAAACTGCGCATTCCCTGGATGACAAGACAACTGGGTTCATTCAGCGCCTGCCAGGATGTTGCCACACCTCCGCTTATTATAACCGGAATTAATTATCATCCAGAGACTTCCGTGGATTTCCCGGAGTCTGACAAGCAGGAGTTCCTGGAAGTAACCAATGCCGGGGCTTCCGCCGTCGACCTCACAGGAATTTATTTCGGCGGAGCCAGTCTGGTTTACCAATTCCCGGTTGGATCATCGCTTCCGGGGTCTGCCGCTGTTTTCCTCGCAGGCGATGCAGCAACTTTTGAGAAAAAATACGGGAGCGTACCTTTCGGCAGATTTACCAGAGACCTTTCCAATGACAGTGAAGACCTGGTATTGTCAGATGCATTCGGGAATGTAATAGACCGTGTACATTATTCCGATACTATTCCCTGGCCCGATGCCGACGGCAACGGGATGTACCTGCAACTGATCAGTACAGCCCTTGATAACAGCCTTGCCTCAAGCTGGGTGGCTGTGAATGAAAATACCGTGGGAACCAACACACTCGCCATGGATCCGACGATTCACGTTTACCCCAATCCAACCACGGGCCCTGTGCGGATCCGCACAGGTTTTGAAATGGAAGCCCTTGAAATCACCGACATGCAGGGCCGGGTCCTTGCCGCTTACCGCGTAAACGAACAGGATTTCACCTTCGATATTTCGCGCCTGCCTGATGGACTCTATTTTGTCAGGGTAATGACTGCGAAAAACATCCATGTCGAAAGGGTGGTAAAGAATTAGAGATTTGAAACCTTCTTTAAGCTTGCCAAACTAGACCCCTATGCCCACCTGATTACGGGCCTGATCAGCGGTTATCGGGTGGAGGAGATTACAAATCCATTAACCCAACAGGTACGGT
>CAYQFT010000215.1:0-5442 GCA_964416825.1 uncultured Porphyromonadaceae bacterium | reverse complement strand
GGCAACCGGGATACCCCGGGCGGTGAGGAGTGAGCTGCCCAGAATGATGGTGGCAATGGATGCCTCATTCTCGGTGCCGCTGCCTTTGTAATAATAAGCCAGCGAGCCGAGAGTATACTGTTCCGCGAGACGGTCGAGGGCTACCGATGTCCGCGCCGCTTCCCTCAGGTCCTCCGTGCCGCAATCGGACTGTATATCAAATTCGTGGGCAAACATCGCGAGCCGGTCGGCGATCTCATGTCCGGCAACCTCCCTGCTAAGGACCGTCAGTTCATCCACCTCAAGCATCTCGACATGGCCGCCAAAGCTGACCAGGTGCTGGGTGAGATCGGAATAAACATCCAGCATCCCGCCGTAATAATGACCCATCAGTCCCAGTCGGTTGTGCGCCATATCATGAGCCACCCTCCCGGCCTGCACCCAATCCGAAACCTCGGTCCAGACTGCCGGGTCCCCCTCCAGGGATCCGGTAATCTGATGGAAAGGGATGTTGGCCCGCGTGAAAACATTGGCAATCTCAGGAGCCGGACAGGGCGAGCAGTATGCCAGCCACTCGCCGGTCATGGCGGTCCGGTCAGACAGGCTGTTAAAGCTTTCGTAATCAATGGCCTTCCCGGGAACCAGGTTCAGAATGATCACCGGCACTCCGGCGCGCCGAACCACCGGCAATACCGTGGAAGAGAGCGCATAGGTGGTGATGTAAAGAAATATCAGGTCCACATTCTTCTCCCGGAAGAGCCAGGCCGCATCCTGCGCTTTCTCCGGACTGTCAACCAGCCCGGCCGAAACCACCTCCGCACCGTAGCCGGTCATCCGGGTCTCTACGGTTCCGAGATACCCTTCCAGACGGGTTTTCAATCCTTCAAACTGAGGCCAGTACGTATCGAGGCCGATGCCGAACAGGCCGATGCGATAGGGGTAAGTTGTGTTCATGAATTGAGAATTAGAAATGCATTTCAGGTTTAATACAGGAATCCAAACATCCACAGCGGTACGACTTTTCCAAAACCTTTTTCAATATCATCGCGAACTACAAAAGAGTCTGCCAGGTGGTGTATTTGCCTGGCCGTTTTGTTAGGGCCGCCAATTTCAAAAGTATACTTTTCGAGCCTGAAATCACCCGACTCCGGTTGGGTTAATTTTCCTGACATCCCTGCCTGATTGAGAAAAAACGTTTCCCGGATGGTCCCTGTATTCGCAAGTTGCGGGGATAAGGCAAATGCAAGATTCGGGTTATCCAGATAAACTTTCTGAACCTTCCCTAAAGCCCTGAGACCTTGGGTATCTGACCTTAACTGCATCAGCAGCCTTGCCTTCTCGAGATAACTGAGATATTCGGGCAATACGGTTCTGGAAACCTCCAGGAGCTGGGCAAGCTTTGATTGATTCGGTTTGAATGGAACGCTCTCCGAAATGATCTGCATAAGCTGCTTCAACTTGTTAACCGTTGGTAGCCGTAAGTCAAAGTATTTAGGAATATCCACTTCCAGCACAACGTTTATAATCGCATTCAGCCGGATGGAATAGTCGTCTTCCCGATAAAAAGGGTAGTAACCATGGTGAAGGTACTCTTTGAAATGCAACAGGGGCTTGGGGATCTCCGCCGATAACCTGTGATTCAAAATCTCGTCCATGACCAACGGCTGTAATTCCAAGCCTAATTCCAATGACAAATACTCCCTGAATGAGAGCCCTTTCAGTTCATAGCTCAGGAGCCGGCGGCTGAGGTCGCCAAACCCCTTGTGAAGATCAAGGATTGAGCTCCCGGTGAAAACAATATGGAGATCCGGAAAACTATCATACATGTTTTTAATTTCCTGCGACCAAGGGTTGTATTTGTGTACTTCATCAATAAACAGATACTTTCCGCCATATTGATAAAAGCGGTTGGCCAGGTCGTATAGCGTATGGTTGGAAAAATACAGGTGATCTGCAGAAATAAACAAACTCTGGTCTTTCAGGCCAGCCAGCCTGATACGCTGCAACAACATCGTGGTTTTCCCGGTACCACGGGCACCGGTGATACCGACTAGCCGGGCGTCCCAGTTTATCCGGGTATACAAATACCGGACAAAATCCATGTGTGTTTTTGCTAGAAGATCATGGTAGATGGAAATCAAGTGTTCCATAATTGGTCAAATTGAATAGTATGATATGCAAAAATACAAAATAATGAATAATATAATATACAATAATTCATCGAATTTATAAATGTAAAAAAAACACTTATCTTGCATTCAAACCGAAAGTAGTGACAGGTCTGAACGTATAACCCACATCTGAATCCCATGAAAAAAGTGAGCTGGCTAACCGTCCTGTGTATGTGCACCGTATTGTCAATCAATGCACAAGAGCCGCAAAAGGCCACCGTCAGTATCAATCTTCAGGAACAAAAAACTCCCGTTCCCGTGGGGCTCTCCGGTATCTTTATGGAAGAAATCAGTCACGGCTTCGACGGCGGCATTTACGCCGAGCTGGTGCAGAACCGGAGCTTCGAGGAAGGCATTGTTCCCCCCGGCATGAAGCTGGTGACCGATGCCGAAGGAAAGCAGCGGATGGAGCTGGTGTCGCTTCCCGCCGGTGTTCCGCCGGAGCGCTGGGAGATGCCCTGGCCCTGGAACGGCAATTGCGGCTGGGACCCGGATCGGGCATTGGTAGGCTGGAGCCTCCGCAGCAACGGGGAGGCAAAGGCAGCCATGAAACTCACCGATGAGTTCCCGATGAACGCCGCTTCGCAGCGGTCGCTCAAAATCACTCTGCCCACTGATGGCTCAGCTTCCCTCATCAACAGCGGCTATTGGGGAATGGATATCAGAAAAGATAATAAATATGATCTCGTATTTAACCTGAGGCCCTTTGATTTCAGGGGTGAAATTACGGCAACACTCGAAGGGGAGGATGGGAGAGTTCTTGCTGTAAAAAACCTGGGAAAAGTGAAAAAATCGGGAGACTGGACAAAAATCACCGCAGCCCTCATGGCCTCCGCAACCGATCCGAAAGCCCAGCTGGTCCTGACTTTCACCGGCAAGGGGAACCTTCAGGTCGACTGGGTATCGCTGTTTCCGCCCACCTGGCGGAACCTGCCCAACGGACTAAGGCCTGATCTGGCTCAGTATCTGGCTGATCTTAAGCCCGATTTTATACGCTACCCCGGCGGCTGTTACGTGGAGGGACTCTCCTGGGAATCGGCCCCCGACTGGCGGACCATGGTTTGTCCGCCCGAAGAGCGCCCCGGCATGTGGGGATACTGGAAATACCGGTCGACCGATGGGTTCGGCTATCATGAATTTCTGGAGTTCTGTGAACAGATCGGGGCCGATGCCATGTTTGTGGCTTTTGCCGGCATGACCGTTCATCCCGATAATAACTGGCCGGTTGATGATCTTGACACCCTGATTCAATCCGCGCTGGATGCCATCGAGTATGCCATCGGGCCGACCGATTCGAAGTGGGGTGCCAAGCGGGCGAAAATGGGGCACCCGAAGCCCTTCCCGCTGAAATATGTGGAGGTGGGCAACGAGCACTATGTTGCGAGCTATGCCGATTATTATTTGAAATTCAGGAAGGCCATCAAAGCCCGATATCCCGATATGGTGGTGATTATGAGCATGTACTGGAGCGGACTCAACCGTCCGGTGATCGAGCGGGCCGGAGATGAGAATATCGATATGATCGATGAGCATGCCTATCGGGATGCCCAGTGGATCCGCACAAACTACAACTATTTCGACCGATACAAACGGACTCCGTGGACGGTGTATGTGGGGGAATATGCTTCGCACCATGCGCAGGGCGACATGCTGTGCGCCCTAAGTGATGCGGTGTACCTGATGATGATGGAGAAGAACGGCGACCTGGTGAAGATGGCCAGCTATGCGCCGTTGTTCTGCAACGTCAACGACCGCAGCTGGGAGGTGAACCTTATTGAATATGATGCCGCCCGGAGCTACGCTCAGCCTGCCTATTATGTGCAGAAAGTGTTCAATGAAAACCGGCCGTCGGTTAGCCTCGGCACGACACTCGTAACGGGCCAGCAGCCGGATACCACCCGGCCACTTCTGGGCGGTCGCATCGGGCTGGGCTCGTGGCGGACCCAGACTGAGTTTTGTGACATGCAGGTTTATGATGCTGCCGGAAAACTGATTTATCAGGATGATTTCAAAGACCTCAGCCATTGGGATTCACCGGTTCAGGGAGCCTGGAGCACTGCTGACGGATTACTGAAACAAACAGATCCTGAGATGGATGCCGCAAGAATTTATCTGAAGAATATCCGTTTGGAAACCGGCGAAATCCGGGTGAAGGCCCGCCGAAGCGGGGGCTCTGAAGGCTTCCTGGTATTTCTGAACGTTGAGAGGGACGACCGCTTCTTCTTCGCCAATTACGGTGCCAACGGAAATACTTTCCATGAAATGCAGTCGTGGGGCGCACCGGAAGGATTCGGCTACAGGCGTATCAGCAGCAAGCGCGGGTCCATTGAAAACGGCCGCTGGTATGACCTGCGGATCGTGATCACCCGCGACAAAGCCGAAATGTACCTCGACGGGCAGCTGATTTCGGCAGCCGGACTGGTGCCGCTGGAATCACTCTTCGCCGGGGCCGGCTATGATCCGGCAAAGGGTCAGGTTGTGGTGAAAGTGGTAAACTACGATTCCTTCCCACTGGAAACGAATATCAGGCTAAACGGTGCCGAAACGATTGGCGCCAGCGGAAAGCAGATCATCATCAGCTCTGGCAACCTGAATGACCGCAACAACCTGGAGCAGCCCACCCGCATTGTGCCCGTGGAAAAAATCTTGTCGAACTGCTCGAAGAATTTTACCGTTACGGTACCTCCCAATTCGGTGAATTTATTCGTGATTCCGGCAAAAAACAGTCAGCCAACACGCTAATAATCAATAGAAATGAAAACAATTAGCCACGTTTTCTACTTTAGCCTGATCTTGATCGGGATGTTGGGGTGCGTGCGCCAAAAATCAGAATACAGTATCCTCACCCAACCTGAAATCGGCCAGATCCGGATCACCGGCGGCCCCTGGCATGAGGCCATGGAGCAGGACCGGGCCTGGCTCCGTTCGCTTGATCCTGACCGGCTTTTGCACCATTTCCGCAAGGTAGCAGGATTGGACACAACGGCCCGCGAATATGGGGGCTGGGAAATGGAATGGCGCGAACTCCGGGGCCACTCGATCGGCCACTATCTCTCCGCTGCCGCCCGGATGCAGAAACTTACGGGAGATACTGTCCTACTGGAAAGGTGCAGGTATATCATCCGGGAACTTGCCCGGTGTCAGGCTGCAATCGGGACCGGCTATGTGAGCGCCTTCCCGGATGAATACCTCGACCGCGTTGAGGCCGTGAAGCCGGTTTGGGCTCCCTATTACACACTCCATAAAATTCTTGCCGGTCTTACGGATGGATACCTTTATCTCGATGACACGG
>CAYQFT010000214.1:0-5450 GCA_964416825.1 uncultured Porphyromonadaceae bacterium | reverse complement strand
CGGCGAAGCTGCGGCAGGATCTGGTCGGCCAGTTCGGTAAAGGCAACGGAAATGTTCTTGATTTCACGTTCCCGGACAGCCGGATCATCATACATCGACAGAACCCTCAGGACCAAGTCTTTATCCTGGATTTTAGATTTCCCAACCAGTTCCTTGAAACCATCCCAGTCTTCTGCAGTCGACATCAGTTTGAAGAATTCCTGCTGTGAAGCTTTGGATACCTTCATGGTTTCCAGTTCTTTCTGGAAAAACTTGGATGCAGTCTGTGAACGTTCCTTAGCCAGCTTGTCGTTCAGGTTCAGTTCGCCGTCAGGTGATGCATAAGCAGATACGTCAATTCCTTTAATGTTGTAATTTGATTTCTCATTGGCTGCCTTAACCTTGTCTTTGAGCGCCGCAACATCGGCCGAAGCCATTTCGGTCTTTTTAACATCAGCCTTGTTGATGTCATAGTTGATGTCGGCCTGATAGGTTTCAGGAACAATCCGCTGGAATCTGTCCTTGGCAACGATTACTTCACCCTCTTTGCTTGCAAGCAGCGTTGGGGTTGAAATCACACCGTCGGCAATCTTAACAGGCTCAAAAGCAACTTTCTTGCTCTTCATGGAGGCCTCAACCTTAACAATCAGTTCAGATTGGCGCATCTCCTTGGTGTAAGGAACGGTGCCGGTGTAGGAAACCTTGCCGCCTGATTTGTAATTGACAACCTTGTTGTTGGCAGTAACCTTCTCGCCCTGCATGGAAATCGGGGCATATTCCACTTCACCGGCCGGAGTTTTCAGCACCGGGGTCGCTACAACAATGGCTTTCTTGTTGAAGAATTTTTCCGGGTAACTGGCCTCAATAGCAAGGTTTACAGTACCGCCATGCATTTCGAGAACTGCCGGTTTCACTTCATACTTGATGCCGGAGGCATTCTTTTTCATTTTGTTCAGACCGCTACAGCCAGACAGCATAAAAACTGCCAGCACAGCCATCAGAATTCCAGAGTTGAGTTTCTTCATAATTACCGCATTTTATGTTTGTTAATCTTTGTTTTTCAATGTACGACAAAAGTAAAAATGTTTTAAAAACATTCGATAAAAAATCGATATCTGCTTAAAAATGTTACTAAAACACTTCTTTATTCTGATTCCATTTGAACCCGCGTAACTCCAATCGGGTATTCCCGGGTAAAAAGGGTTGACAACAGGGTCTGATAATCCTCCTCACGCTTAACAAAATCCACTGTTCTGGTGTCGATTACCACAATCCGCATTCCGGTTTCCTGCCTGAAAAAATCAAAATATCCGTTTTGAATTCTTTTCAGATATTCCGCCGTAATGGAAGATTCATATTCCCTTCCCCGGCTCCAGATATTCATCAGCAGGTTATCCGTGTCCTGGTGCAGGTAAACATACAGATCGGGCCTTGGCAAGGACTGATAAATGATGTGAAACATCTGGGAATAAAGGTTCAGTTCATCACCGGAAAGGGTATTCGCAGCGAAAATAAGTGACTTCATGAAGTAATAGTCGGCTACGATCAGGGGTGAGAACATATCGGGTCCCGATCCGAGCTCCTTTTTAAGCTGATTATAGCGGTCGGCCAGAAAGGACATCTCCACGGGGAAAGAGAATCGCTCCGGATCCTGGTAGAATTTGGGAAGGAAAGGGTTATCGGCAAACCTTTCCAGGATCAGCTGGCTGTTATAATCCCTGCTGATCCGGGAGGCCAGCGATGTTTTTCCGGCACCGATGTTTCCCTCAACAACGATAAACCGGTAAGGACAGGGTATAAGCTCTTTCAATTCCATCTGATAAAAATAAAAAATCCCTGTTGCAGCAGGGATTTCTTATTAAAGATATTATACAATTTCTATTAACGTCTGCCGTATCCGCCGCCGCCGCCGCGACTGTCGCGTCCGCCACGGTCGCCATGATCCCGGCCGCCGCGATTGTCGCGTCCTCCGCGGTCGTCGCGGCCACCTTCTCTCGGAGGCCTCGGGCCACGGTCGCTGGCCGGTGGTTCAACATACCCTTCGGGCTTATCCAGGAGAACTTTCCTTGAGAGTCTGTACTTGCCTGATTTTTCGTCGATCTCGATGAGTTTAACCTCAACAATCTGACCCACCTGAAGTTCTTCCTCAACGGTATTGAGCCGTTTCCAGGAAATTTCTGAAATATGAAGGAGTCCCTCTTTTCCGGGAAGAATTTCGACAAATGCCCCGAAAGCAAGAATCGAAACAACTTTACCGTTGTAAATGGTTCCCACCTCAGGAAGGGTAACGATTCCGTGGATCATGTCCATGGCAGCCTCAATGGCGTTCTTATCAGGTGCAGCCACCTCAATATATCCGATGCCATCTTTTTCTTCAATGGTGATGATGGTATGGGTGAGTGCCTGGATTTCCTGAATGACCTTGCCGCCGGTTCCGATCACCGCACCGATCATATCCTTCGGAATAGTCATCCTCTGGATTCTCGGTACATGGGGTTTGTAATCTTCGCGCGGGGCCGACATGGTTTCAAGAATCTTGTCCATGATATGAAGACGGCCGCGTTTTGCCTGGTCCAGTGCTTCGGCAAGGATCTCGTAGGAGAGCCCGTCACACTTGATGTCCATCTGGCAGGCGGTGATCCCGTCAACCGTTCCGGTTACTTTAAAGTCCATATCACCCAGATGATCTTCATCACCCAGGATATCGGACAATACGCGGTATTTTCCGCTCTTGCCCATTACAAGGCCCATTGCGATGCCGGTAACAGGTTTTTTGATCTTCACCCCGGTATCCATCAGCGCCAGTGTTGCGGCACAGACGGTAGCCATGGAGGATGAACCGTTGGATTCGAGAATATCTGAAACAATGCGGATTACATAGGGATTGTCGGCTGCATCGGGCATCATGGGTTTTAAGGCCCGATGAGCCAGGTTGCCGTGACCAATCTCGCGGCGGCTGGTGCCGCGTGCGGGACGGGCTTCACCGGTTGAGAACGGCGGGAAATTGTAATGCAGCAGGAACCGGTCTTTCCCCTGGTTCATCACTTCATCCACAATTTTTTCGTCCAGCTTGGTGCCAAGCGTGATGGTAGTCAGCGACTGGGTTTCACCACGGGTGAAGATCGCGGATCCGTGAGCCATCGGCAGATAATCCACCTCGCTCCAGATCGGACGGATCTCATCCGTTTTCCGGCCATCCAGACGAATGCCTTCGTCGAGCAGCAGGTTCCGGGTAGCTTCCTTCATCACGTCATGGAAGTACTTCTTAACCATTCCCACAACAGAGGCTTCAACCTCTTCGCCCAGTGCGGCAATATATTCCTTCTCAAGCTTCTCATAAGCGTCGGCACGATCGTGCTTGGGCATCTGAGCCTTTGAGATGTCATAAACTTTCTGATAATTAGCGTCGAAAACCCGTTTTTTCAGGTCAGCGTCATTGGTCTCATGGCAATATTCACGCGGACCGGTGATCCCCAGTTCACTGCGAAGCTCAAGCTGAACCTTGCAATGCTTTTTAATCTCTTCATGACCCAACCGGATGGCTTCGAGCATATCAGCCTCGGAGGCTTCATGCATTTCACCTTCAACCATCATGATATTGTCGATGGTTCCGGCAATGATAATATCCAGATCGGCCTCTTTAATTCCTGTCATCGAAGGATTGATAACCATTTCACCGTTGATGCGGGCTACCCTCACTTCACTGATCGGGCCGGCAAAAGGTATATTGGTGATGGACATGGCAGCGGAAGCGGCCAGTCCGGCCAATGCATCCGGCGGACACTCCGGATCGCCCGACATCATGGTTAAGGTTACAAAAACCTCAGCATGGTAATCATCCGGGAACAAGGGGCGCAGGGCGCGGTCAACGAGCCTGGAAATCAGCACCTCATTGTCATTCGGCCGGGCTTCCCTTCTCAGGAAACCGCCCGGGAACCGTCCGGCTGCGGCAAATTTTTCCTTGTATTCAACACTCAAAGGCATGAAGTCAACAGCTTCCTTTGCCTCTTTGGCAGCACACACTGCCGCCAGGATCATGGTCTTACCCATGGTTACAACCACCGCACCGTCGGCCTGCTTGGCCAGTTTCCCGGTTTCAATAGTGATCGTACGTCCATCATTTTGGGTGATGGTTTTCTGATATAATTTGTACATCTTAAATAAAAATCGGATTTGATAAGAAGAAAAAAGGCAATCTGAAATTGCCTTTTTTTCGGTAAATTATTTACGAAGATTCAATTCCTTGATAATCGCACGGTATCTCTCGATATCTCTGTCTTTCAGATAGTTGAGAATACGTCTGCGCTTCCCGACCAAGCTGATCAAAGCGCGCTGGGTGCTAAAGTCTTTCCGGTTCTTTTTCAAGTGACCGGTCAAATGGGAAATACGGTAAGAGAATAAGGCAACCAATCCCTCGGGGGAACCGGTGTCTTTATTGGACTTCCCGTACTTCTCGAAAATTTCCTGTTTCTTTTCTGCCGTTAAGTACATGTTTACTAAAATTTTACGATTGATTTGTAAATGAACGCGCAAAGATAGGATTTTGTTTCCGAAAAACAAAACGACCGATGACGGATGACAGACGACAAACGACCTTCTTACTTCGGTCGTCGGTCGTCGGTCGTCGGTCATCGGTCATCGGTCGTCGGTCATCAGTCGTCGGTCGTCGGTCATCGGTCAATATTTATACACGAATTCTCCGAAATACGCCGACATCTCCGGCGATCCCCTCAGCAAAAACTTCACTTCGTTTACATTGCGTTTGCGGATCGGTTTCAGCGAGAACACCAGCCATTCCGTAAGGTAAGCCTCACACATATCCTCGTTGGCATCATGTGAAAGCATCAGCTCGACCGGCGGGGGATCCAGCGAATTCGGCGGGAGTTTCCACAGGTTGAAGTCGTGATCCCTGCAGCCTCCGCTATAGCTCACCTGCAGGTGCAGAAAGTCGCCAACCACATAGGCTGAGTCCATGCGGAATCCGTCCATCGGGACACGGTCCCAATTTTCTTCAGCCAATGCTCTTACATCCGGTGCTTCAGTTTTGATAGCCGAAATCCGTATCGACTGATAGCGTGTTCCTCCCCTTCCGCACCGAAACTCAATCGGATCATAGGAATATTTTATGCTGACTGACAATCCCTGAATTTTGAATTCATCCTTCAGGTTGACCGGATAATAATACTCGTCGCCCATCTCGATCAGCCACCCGCATCCGTCCACCTCAGGCGCTCCCATGTAAACCACGGTTGCCCTCGTCCACATCGTCAGGTCCTCATCCTCCGGATAATCCGAATACCTGCAGCAACCGGCAAGCATCGCCATCACTGCTATCCCTGTTAAAAATTTTATTTTCATCGTTTACAATTTTGTTTTCTACAATACATATTACTCCGATTAAATACCCGTTAAACAGGGGATTCCGGCTTTCGCCGGAATGACAGTTCTGGCCTAACCGGCAACTGGTAACC
>CAYQFT010000213.1:0-5473 GCA_964416825.1 uncultured Porphyromonadaceae bacterium | reverse complement strand
TCGATACTGATTACGGTTTCAGTGGTTATATTCAGTATGCTGTTGGTCTGCGCGATCCGAACATTGCTGATATCTCAAAATCAAACGGTTTTGAATCGGACAACGATGCTACCGGCTCGACCAACAACCCGCTGACCAACCCTAAATTTGCCAACGTCAGCCTGTTTGGTCCCAAGGCCACCACAGATGCAACAGCCAACAGCCTTTTCGCCTCCGCTATGCACCTGAGAAGGCGTACTTCCCTTGAAGTATACAACTCGGTTTTTGCTGGTTGGCCAAAAGGTTTGTTAATGGCAGACAGCAAAGGAGCAGCCGGAAACATCCAGGTTAAAGGAGTAGTCCTTGCCGGCATCAATGATAATTGGGCCGGTAACGCAGCAGGTGAAGAGGCTTTCTTTACCGACGCTGCCCGGGCAAACCGTACTTTCGTCACAGCTGCTGAGATCAGCGTGACAAATCCTTTTAACCTTTCAGCTCCGAACTTCCTGCCGAAAACCGGATCCCCGCTCCTCACAGGCGCTGTATCTGTACCCGCAGGCCTCGAATCAACAAATTATGTAGGCGCTTTTGGAACCACAGACTGGACCACCGGCTGGGCCAACTGGACCCCACAAACAACTGTCTACTAAAGATATCCGCATACAAGACAAAGGTAATCAGCGGATTATTGCAAATCTATCCATCGCAGTGCCATGCAGAAGCCCTTCTGCATGGCACTTTTTTTTACCCGGTAAGTCAATTAAAATGTTTAACTTGCGCCCATATTTTAATATCACATTATGAACAACGGTATTGTTAAATTTTTTGATGAGACCAAAGGATTTGGATTCATTAAAGACGCAGATTCAACGAAAGAATATTTCGTGCATTCATCAGGTTTGAAAGAAAAAATCCGCGAGAATGACGAAGTGACCTTCGATTTGCAAGAAGGAAAAAAAGGATTAAATGCAGTGAATGTTAAACTGAGATAGTT
Source organism: uncultured Porphyromonadaceae bacterium (assembly GCA_964416825.1). Lineage (GTDB taxonomy): Bacteria > Bacteroidota > Bacteroidia > Bacteroidales > UBA12481 > UBA12481. The sequence goes on along the minus strand of CAYQFT010000213.1, from coordinate 4,500 downwards.
TATAGAGCCATTTAAGATTTTAGGCCTTACGGAAGTAAGGCTTTTTTTTTGCTTTTAATTGTACCTTCAAGGCTGAAACTAAACGTAACGAACCATGTATAAAACCCTTTCCGTCCTTGTCCTTGCAGTAGCCATTCTTACTGCCTGCAGCCCTAAAAATGAATCCCTCAGGCTCTCGTCGCTGGATCTCTCCGGCACCCGCCAGGGTTGGGGTAAAGCTCAGATTGACAGATCTGTTACTGGGAAATACCTAATCATTGCGGGGCAAAAATTCGAGTTTGGCGTGGGCACCCATGCTAACAGCATCATCCGCCTCTCTTTGAACCGCAGACCGGTCCGGTTTACCGCAAAGGTCGGCATGGACGATGCCACTCTTGGAGCTCCCGGATCGGTGGTTTTCGTGATAACCGGCGACGACAAGGTTCTATGGGAGTCGCCCGTGATGAAACCCGGCACCCCTGCCCTGCCGGTAGATATCGGGATAAAAAAAGTAAGGACGTTACTGCTTGAGGTCAGGGATGCCGGCGATGGGAATGCCTATGACCACGGAAACTGGGCAGAAGCCACTTTTACCGGGGATGTTTCCGCGGTAACGTGCTGGAAACCTGAGATTGAGCAGGCAGTTATTTTAACGCCGAAACCGGGTCCCAAACCAAGAATCAACGGTGCCAAAATCTTTGGCGTTCGTCCAGGCAGCCCGGTGCTCTTCAAAATGGCCGCTACCGGCGACAAACCGCTTACCTATGCGGTATCCAACCTCCCGGCAGGGCTGAGTGTAGATGCAGCAACCGGAATTTTCTCGGGATCCGTAACAGAGCCGGGAACTTACACGATGACCTTCAAGGTGAGCAATGCGGTGGGTTCTGCCGAGCGCGATTTCAGGCTGGTTGTTGGAAATACCCTGGCACTCACCCCGCACATGGGCTGGAACAGCTGGTATGTTTGGGAAAACCATGTAACGGAGAAGATCATGCGCAGTGCTGCCGATGCCATGGTGGCAAACGGGATGATCGATCACGGGTACATGTATGTTAACATTGATGATTGCTGGTCGGTGAAACCAACCTCCGACAATCCGGAGATCAATGGTGAAGCCCGCGATAAGGATGGCAATCTGCTTACCAATAAAAGGTTTCCCGATATGAAGGGCATGGTCGACTATATCCATTCCAAAGGATTGAAGGCCGGTACCTATACATCGCCCGGAACCACCACCTGTGCCGGTCATGTGAGCGCCTATGGCTTCGAAGAACAGGATGTTAAATCCATGGTTGACTGGGGGTTTGATTTCCTGAAATATGACTGGTGTTCCTACGGCAGAATCGCAAAAGACCAGAGCATACCCGAATTGCAGAAACCTTACCTTCTGATCAGCAGCATACTTGAAAAACAGCCCCGCGACATCGTGCTTAACCTCTGCCAGTACGGCATGGGAGATGTATGGAAATGGGGCAAGCAGGTAGGCGGGCACAGCTGGCGCACTGCGGGTGACCTCGGAGGCTCGTTTGAGGGTATCGGAACGGCTCTTTTCCGTGATGGTTTCGATGTTTACAGCCAGGATAGCCTGCATCGCTATGCCGGCCCCGGAGGCTGGAACGATCCCGATTATCTTTTATTCGGATACCTGAGCAACTGGGGAGGTGAAACAGTCCCAACCCCGCTCACTCCCAATGAACAATACACCCAGATGTCGCTCTGGGCCCTGGTAGCCGCACCGCTGATTTTCAGCGGGGATATTGTCCGTCTCGATGAATTCACCCTCAGCATCCTTACGAACGATGAAATCATCGAGGTGGATCAGGACCCGATGGGCAAGCCGGGATACCGCGTAACCAAAACCGGTGATCTGGAAGTCTGGAAGCGCGAACTGGAAGATGGATCGATCGCCGTGGGGCTCTTCAACCGCGGCGAGGAGACGGCTAAGGTTACCGCCCTCTGGTCCGATCTCGGCATTTCCGGGAAGCATCAGGTGAGGGATCTCTGGAGACAAAAAGATCTCGGCGATTTTAGCAAGGAATACTCCGCAAAGGTTGGCCGGCACGGAGTGGTGATGATAAAAATCTCCAGGTAAAATTTAGCCGGCTCTTGTATACCATACCTGAAAAAATATACCTTAGCCGAATAAATGTAATTTTAACACTAATTATGAAAAACCTAAAGGCTTACGAAGCCTGGTTTGTAACCGGCAGCCAGCATCTATATGGTCCTGAGGTACTTAAAACTGTGGGAGCACACTCACAGGAGATCGCAAAATCCCTCAGCGGCTCCCCAGCCATCCCGGTAGAGATCGTTTTCAAGCCGGTGGTAAAGACTCCAGACGAAATTTACCAGGTTTGCATGGAGGCAAATTCATCACCGAATTGTATCGGGATAATTACCTGGATGCACACTTTTTCGCCGGCCAAAATGTGGATCGCCGGACTGAAAGCCCTGCAAAAGCCAATTCTTCACCTGCATACCCAATACAACCGGGATATTCCCTGGTCGGAAATCGACATGGATTTTATGAACCTTAACCAGTCGGCTCACGGTGACCGCGAGTACGGATTCATGCTCACCCGCATGCGGCTCGAGCGAAAGGTTGTGGTTGGCCACTGGCAGGATCCGGATGTACAGCAAAGGATTGCCATCTGGACGCGTGCTGCTGCTGCCTGGCTGGATGCACAGGGAGCAAAGTTTGCCCGTTTGGGAGACAACATGCGTGAGGTAGCGGTTACCGAGGGTGACAAGGTTGAAGCCCAGCTGAAGTTCGGCTGGTCGGTGAACGGATATGCCATGGGTGACCTGGTCAGGTACATCGATGCGGTTACCGATGCAGAAATCAAGAATCTGACTGAAGATTATGAAGCCCGATATACCATGGAGCCGGCGTTGCGAAGTGGCGGAGCGAAATTTAGTTCCCTGCAGGAAGCGGCACGAATCGAAGCAGGCATGCGCGCATTTTTAAAAGAGGGCGGATTTAAGGGGTTCACCGATACTTTTGAGAACCTTCGCGGTCTGATCCAGCTGCCGGGCATCGCTGTTCAGCGCCTGATGAACGATGGCTACGGTTTTGGCGCCGAAGGGGACTGGAAGATGGCTGCCATGCTGCGGGCCATGAAGGTTATGGCCACCGGCCTGCCGGGCGGCAACACCTTTATGGAGGATTACACCTACCACCTCGATCCATCAGGAATGCTGGTTCTCGGGGCCCACATGCTGGAGATCTGTGAATCCATTGCCGACGGAAAGCCCTCCTGCGAAGTACACCCGCTGGGCATTGGCGGCAAGGCCGATCCGGTTCGTCTATGCTTCAACGTAGCTTCCGGTCCGGCTATCAACGTATCCGTACTGGACATGGGAAGCCGTTTCCGCATTCTTGTGAATGAGGTGGAAGCGGTTAAACCAAAGCATGATATGCCAAAATTGCCGGTTGCAAGGGTTCTCTGGGATGCCAAACCCAATCTTGCAGCAGCTGCCACCGCCTGGATATATGCCGGAGGTGCGCATCATACCTGCTACAGTCAGAACCTCACCACGGAAGCCATCCGCGACTTCGCCGAAATGGCGGGGGTTGAATTCGTAGTGATCGATAAGGATACTAAAATCAATGAATTCCGTGAGAAATTGCGTTGGAATGATCTCTATTATCATCTCGCAAAAGGCTTGTAATGAATTGAAAAGAAAACTATTTCTGATATTTTCAGGGGTCGTATGGCTGAATCTTTGCGGATTCTCCCAGACGGCCCTTGATCTTTTTCCGGAACATCCCGGATCACTGGTTTGCTGGAGCGAAGCCCTGGTCAAACCACGAATACTGAAGGTGTTTTGCGTTAAGGTGAATTTGCGGAATCCGGAGCTCCAGGTGATCACCATGCCCGGCGAAGACCCTGATGGGGAGGGCCCTGCCGAAAGCAGGCTGACCCAGCCGCTTGATCTTTTCGCCCGATATAACGTACTGACCGCGATCAACACCAATGCCTTTGCCGGCATTCCGAACGACAAGTCGATCGGTGTGGGCTGGTACGAAGGGCGTCCGGTCGACATTCAGGGGATAGTGGTATCAGGCGGCAAGACCATCAGCCCTGTCCAATCCGGCCGCACCGCATTCTGGATATCAAAAGGAAACCGGCCTCACATCGGTGATCCCGGTCCCGGTGATACCGTTGAATCGGCTGTTTCCGACTGGGGCAGCACGCTGATCACCGATGGCAGGATCATTCCCGATTCCACGGTCACCACCGTTCATCCCCGCACCGCTGTTGGATTCGATGATACAGGAAATTGGCTCCTGATGATGGTGGTCGATGGCCGCCAGCCCCTCTACAGTGAGGGGATCTCCCTGTATGAGCTGGCCTGCCTGTTCCGCGACCACGGCTGCACGCAGGCTGTCAACCTTGATGGCGGCGGCAGCAGCATCATGCTGGTTCGCGAGCCCGGAAAGGAGATCCGCACAATGAACAGGCCATCGGACTCGCGGCCAAGACCCATTCCCGTTATGCTCGGCGTTGGCCTCAGGCT
>CAYQFT010000212.1:0-5508 GCA_964416825.1 uncultured Porphyromonadaceae bacterium | reverse complement strand
GTGGGTGAAAGTAGGAAATTTTAAGTGGGAGTGCAAGCGGGATTAATGGCTATTGCAGTGCGGATAGCCCGGGGATATCGTTCATCTTAACCGGCCGGCCGTTTTTGACACCCACGCCCGTTACCTTGGTCTGCGCAACCAGCTGATAATCCGGAAGTTTCAGGATGTACTGATCAAACACCAGCCGCAGCGGACCTTCGGATTGTGTGTTGAGCCGGATCACAAAACGATCGCCGCTCCTCAGCGAATGCCTGTAGTCAATCTCGATGCGGAACACCACCAAGTCAATGCCCTCGGTATGCAGCTGCGCAAAATCGATGTTTTTCTCCAGCAGGTAGGTGTGCCGCGCATGCTCGAAGTAATTCAGGTACACCGCATTATTCACGATCCCCTGCAGATCGCATTCATAATCACGAACGGACAATTCCAGTTCGAACTGAAAACTATCGGTTGGTTTGTGCATTTTTCTTTATCGGGATAGTGATTTCATTTTTTCTATCGGGATTTAACCGGATCACCTTCGTGTTTGCCGACCCGGTCCAGTCATTGAGGTGCACAACGATATCCTGGCACGACGGATCCGAGAGCGGATCAACCCGCAGCCGTGCGCTTTTGCCATCGTCTGCGATTTTTACCTCCATCGAAAGCGCGCCAAACGGAGTGGCTATGCCATTGAGTTTGGTAACCATGCCGGGCTGTGTCCACTGAACCGGCATCCCTTCCAGCAGATGCAGGTCATCGCCCCGGTCAAGGGCCAGAAGATGGATGGCCAGACGGATAAACTCGGCGCTGGCCCAGTTGTGCGGCATGTCGCCAACCTTCCGGAACGGAGCGCCTTTCAGCGATTGCTCCTCACGCCAGACCAAGGTTGGAGAAGCATGATTTCCAAAGGCATACAGCACCTGCGCCGCCTTTTGCCCGCGGCCCTGCCACAACCAGGCATGACCGTAAAAAGAGGCAAAATAATTCCAGATTCCGGTGGCATCCCAGCCGGTTCCGTACACCATTTCCTCACGTTCCGTGGCTTCGAGCATCGCCATGTTTCCGGTTACGATCGGATCATTCTTGGCAAAAAGCTGTCCCGGATAAACCCCCTGACAGAAAGCCCATTGGGCCCGCTGGGGTAATTCCTTCTTACCATCGGGACCCATCAATATCGGGAGATAGGTATTTCCATACGGATCTTTTGCCAGGTCACGCTTTGCGGCTTTCTCAAAGGCGGCCATGTAGGAGTCGTACTCCTTTTGCCAGACAGCTGCCTCCTCGTTTTTGCCGAGCCAGTGCGCGGCCTGAATGAAAGCTTTCAACCCCGTGAGGTTCCAGTACGAATTGGTGTATTCATCGGCCGAACCGCCGATGCCCCCATCGAGGGTGCCAGCCGGGTTCATGCCATCATCGAGCAAAGATTTATTGGTGAGTGTCTCCTTCCGGAGGGTCTTGATAAATTCGGCAACCAACTGAAGCTTAGGCCATACCGATTCGAGCCAAACCTTGTCCTGGGTCAGCTGGGCATGCCGTACGCAGGTCTAGATCACCAGACCGTTTTCCTTCCAGAAATCTTTTGTAAGCGACTGGATACGTCCATCGGGCTGTTGTGTTTTCAGCTCAGAGGCCACCCCGTTGCGTGCCTGGTCGCCGGCGCCAAGCATGGCGGCCGCCTCCAGCAGGAAGGCACCGTCTACGATCCACAATCCCCGGTAACAGGTAGGTCCCACCTGAAAGACCGGCAACCCGCCCTTGATCTCACGCGCTTCCCAGATGTTCCGCACCGAGGATTCAACCAATGCCTGAATGCCGGGATCGGGTACCTGAATCCGGTCAAACGGCAGCTGGGATTTCTTCTCCCAATAGTCAATCGCTTTGGCCCGGCAGGCCAGCACCTCATCCATCGACTTCGGACTATTGGCATCAGGTTTTCCGTTTGAGTATTGGATGTAAAAAGTGTCGCTCTGTCCGGCAGCCAGGGTCACCGGTGCAAACTGAATCCGGTGCAGCGATCCGGTTTTCTCCACCATCCCGGTCATTTTCAGGGAGGCATTAACCAGCTCCTGGCCATTCAGGGTGATATTCCCGATATCAGCCTTAAAAGTCAGGGGTAACACGGTATTCACAACCAGCTCCGGATGATAGGTCCGGCTGACCGATCCCGTATTTTTCAGCCGCATCAGAACGATATCGTCGCGACCGGGTATGTCAATCGTCAGGTGGTTCAGGTCAACCAGGGCGGCAGCATTCATATTGCCCTTCAACAGGGCTTCGCTGTTGGCTTTGGTTTCCGGAGTAAACACCCAGAGACCGTTGAGAATGGTATTCTTATCGGTTGCCTGCGCAGCGGCGTTCACCGAGATTTTTATCTTGCCGTCAACATCCGCATCCCGGGCTTCGAACCAGAAGGCCTGCGGTTTGTTCTTCCCGAATTCGGCAACCATATCCACCGTCCGGGATTCCTTCCCCTCCACGTTTAAAATCAGGATCCGCTTTCCGGCTACTCCCCAGTATCCCTCGCACAACGCCAGGGCAACAAGCCGCGACGACCCCGCGGGAACCAGCAATTCATACTGGATGTTCCCGTCCATGTGCACATTGATGTTCCGCAGCGACGGATCAAACCCGGCCCCGGGTGCGGCCCAGTCTTCCAAACCCTCGCCGTCGTCAAGGCGCTTGAGGGCATTGTCGGGCAAACTCACCACCGGCGCCCCGGTAACCGCAAACGCCTCTTCCGTGATCTCGAGCCCGTCGGCCTGCAGGTGGGTGGTTACGATCGGCACCCGGGCCGAATACAATTCCTGTCTCAGCCATTGGGCATTCTCCGCAACCACAATCCCGATGCGGGTTCCAAACTCACGCCCGCCCTGTGAATAATGATACAGCAGGTCACCACTCTTGTCAACCAGCGACTTGTGGGGATCATCGGGCAAACAGATGGCCGTTTGCCATTCCGGAGGCGAATACCGGAAATCCATTTTGCCAGCTGCTGCCGGAGCAGTGGATTTCTGCGCCTGCAGCGGGAATCCGAGCAACAGCGAACCGAAAATCAGTACGATCATTCGTTTTTTCATGGTGAGGCTATTCAGAGGTTGATCAAATGCGTTTTGCCGATTAAATTAACCTGATTTTCCGGGATATTGGCCATGGAAGCAAAATCGGGCCAATTCCCTCCGCTTACTGCATCATCCCCACCACAATCCGGTTCCCCTCAGGCACAATCCTCCACGCAAATGCATTGGAAGCATCCCCCCTGCCATCAACCAGATTTCCCGTGTTGCAGGAAACAGAATACTCAAACCCCCGCAGCGAAGCACTCAACTGTTTATCAGTCACCCCGGTGAACGGTAATTCCGCCCCGGATGCCGTTTTCAGATCCAGAAACCAGGTATACCCCTTCGGCAACCGGCAGCTGACCTCCATCCGGTCTTCAAAAAACAGCAGCAGCAGGGTTCCCGACTCATTTTCCAGCGGCCACTCAACCATCAGCACGCCGTTCTCCATCTCTTTCACCACCGGAACGCCGCCCTTCACTTCGGCCACCACCCCGGCCCTATCTTTACTCATCAGCCTCAGGCCGGCCAGTGCATCAGGCTTGCTCCACAAAAACCCGTCGACCACCGGCAGCGTGGTGTACAGGCAATCGGTGGTGGTGCCGGCTATCCTCAGGTAGTCCGACTCCATCCCCTCATTGAACACATGAATGTCCCGGAACCGGAAGGAGGAACCCTCCCAGAGGAGATTAACCCGATAGTAACGGCTGTTGTACCATACCGTTTTTTTACCCTGATTTTTATGGTCGGTGAGGGCGGTTACCGCAGTGGGTGGCGTCACCGGGAAATTCTTTCGGAACCAGGCGCCTGATTCCGAAAGAGTTTCCACCCTGATTTTTTTCTCTTTCGATAACGAGGAAAGCAGGGGAATCTGAATCCCGAGGCCGGTTTTCATTTTCTCCCAGGTAAAGGAATTCTCCTGACCGGCCTGTGTATATGCGAACGCCAGACAAGGCTCCTCAAACATGCTTTTGAAAAACCACTCCACCCAGGGCCGGCTCCCTCCGCCCTTTTTATATACCGGCTCCAGCGACTCAACCCGCTGAAACCCGCTTCCTAATCCATTGTCATACTGATAAATAGGATCGCTTCCCAGCATCCTGAAAATGGGAACCGGAATTTGTCCGCTCTCGCTCTGGGCAGGCATGTAAGCATTTGCCCGGCTGGGGTAATAGGCCTGGTTCCAGTACCCGCCCCACAGCGTATAGCCGTCGGTGCCGATCTGGTCCTTGCAGTTGCACGATGCGATGATATGATACTTATCCGACAGGTAACCCAGCGTAACCTCATCGATAAACCACGAGCCCACGGCCGTCGGGTATTTCCCGAATATCTCCCGGAACTTCTCCATGTACACATCCACCAGCTTTTTCCGCTCATCCGGAGTGTACCCGGTGGCAAATCCCACGTCGGCATGCCAGTCCCAGGGATAGCGCCCCCGCCAGGTATACCCGGCCGCCTCCACATGCGGCTGAGTGATCTCCCACCACGCCCCCACCTCGGAGCCCTTGTATAATCCGTTTTTTAATAATTCCTGATACCGGGGATTGATCAGGGCATCATATTGCAGCAAAAAGGTGGCAGGTAATTCAAATTCGTTAAGCTGATTAACCTGCTGTACCACAGTCTCATATAATACATCATCGGTATATGCCTCAATCCGCGGTTCTACCTGCCGGATGAAATTGATGATGTTGACGATCCGGGGTGAAGGTTCTGATTTTTCACGAAGCTCAGTTTTTGGTCCGCTGCAGGCTACAGAGCCCAGCATGACAAGACTTAATGGTAAAATTGTTCTCATGGATTAAAAATAGTCAAATGTATGTTGCAAAAGCTACCAACTCCGTTTTGCTGGCAAACGGAGACAAGAGGGTGGTACAGAAAGCCCCGGGCTTCAGCCCGGGGTTACTGAAGAGTAACCTTCTTCCTTTATGCATAGCGCAAGTAAATGATATAAAATACTTGCATTCAACATTATAAGAATTTCTCGGAATGATTAGAAAACCGTCTTCGATAGACATTAGTAACCCCGGGTTTCAACCCGGGGATTTTGTCCCAGCCTCCTTTACAATCTTTGTTGATCTGTGAAAATTATATGATTTGTCCAGGCGGAACCCCGAATTTCTTTTTAAACGCCATACTGAAATGCTGCGGCGACGAAAAGCCCAGCTCAAAAGCGATTTCCGTGATCGTCCGTTCATTCTTCAGCAATTCGGTCCGTGCTGTTTCAAGCCGGTAATCCGCCAGCCAGGCAAATACCGGCAACCCGAACAACTCCTTAAACCCGTTTTTCAACTTGAACTCATTAATCCCGGCCAGCCTCGATAATTCGGGCAGTGACGGGGGATTCTCGATGTGCTTGATCAGGTAATCCCGGGCAAAGAGGAGCCGCTCGCGGTCATACTCCTTTTTAACAAACGTCACCTTCCTGCCACCGGATTTACTTTTCATGATTAATAAATAATCCCGC
>CAYQFT010000211.1:0-5578 GCA_964416825.1 uncultured Porphyromonadaceae bacterium | reverse complement strand
AAGGGCACAGGGGCACAGGGGCACAAGGGCACAGGGGCACAGGGGCATAGGGGCACAGGGGCACAAGGGCACAGGGGCACAGGGGCACAGGGGTAGGAACTTTAAAGTTGAAATCGTAATTTGGGACCTTTACCTTAACCAGGAACCAGGAACCAGGAACCAGGAACCAGGAACCAGGAACCAGGAACCAGCAACCAGCAACCAGCAACCAGCAACCAGCAACCAGCAACCACCATGCACATCCTCGTCACCTACTCCTCACGCAGCAACACCACGGCCGGAATTGCAGAAGCAATCGGGCAAACCCTGCGGAATTATGGTTTTGAAACGGAGGTTATTCCGATGAAAATGGTTTCCGACCTTACGAAATACGACGGATTTGTGGTCGGCAGCGCCATCCAGTCGGCAAAATGGCTGCCTGAGTCCGCCGGGTTTATACTGAAGCATAAGGATATCCTGGCACAAAAGCCCACGGCCCTGTTCTCCGTTTGCATGACCCTGGCCATGCCGAAAGGCGAAAAATACCGGCAGCAGATAAAAGAATGGGTCAGACCCATCTCCAGCCTGGTCCATCCGATAACGGAGGAAATCTTTGCAGGCAGCCTCAACCTGAAAAAAGTCCCCGGGTTCAGCCAGCAGCTGAAATTCCGGATCAGCGTATGGCTGGGCGTCTGGAAAGAAGGCGACCATCGCGACTGGGAGAAGATCAAGGATTGGGCCATTGATGTTTCACGACTTTTTAAACTTCAGCTATGAAAATCGAAAACGGAAAGTTGAATTTCAAAACCAGTATCCGCACCTTTCTTCCGTCGGTCATCTGTCGTCGGTCGTCTGTCATTCTTCTCATTTCAGCATGGTTTGTTACCGGGTACTCCCAGCCCTGGCCTGTCCTGAAACATTACGACCAGGATCACCTGCTGAATATTGCCCTGCCTCTTGGCGGTATCGGTACCGGCACCGTTTCTCTTGGCGGCCGGGGTGAATTGCGCGCCTGGGAGATCATGAACAAGCCCGGTAAGAAATACAGCACCGTGACAACCGGAAATAACGCTCCGTTCTTTGCAGTCTTTGTAAAACCCGATGGAAGGGAACCAATGACCAAGGCTCTGATAGGTCCCCTGCATCCGAGCGAATATCAGCATTACGAGGGACGGCCTGTCAATCACCACGGCATGCCCCGGTTCTCCTCCGCCTCCTTCGATGCCGCTTACCCCTTTGGGCAGGTTAACCTGAGCGACGACCTGCTGCCTGTCTCGGTCAGGATCAAGGGATTCAATCCCCTGATACCCGGTAACAGCGATGCCAGCAGCATCCCGGTGGCCATTCTCACTTACGAGGTAACCAATAACACCGATGCCCCGATGGAGGTAGCCGTGTGCGGAACCATGCGGAATTTTATCGGAATGGATGGCAGCAAATATTACCGCGACTGGAAGGGCGATTTCATTCCCACCGGTGCAAAAAACAACATCAACGTTTATAGGGAAGCGGCAGGGATTAAGGGTATTTACATGACAAGCGACAGCGTAGACCGGGCGGATGCCGCGTGGGGAACCATTGCCCTGACGACACCTGACAAGGGAACGGTGACCTTTCGCCGGTCCTCCACCCCCAATGACTGGGAGAATGCCACCCTCGACTTCTGGGATGATTTCAGCGCCGATGGACTCCTCTCCGACAAGAAGGATCTCGCCGATGACAACCCGATGGCCTCGCTGGCTGTAAGAAAGAGCATTCCTGCCCGCACCACCGTCAGTTTTACTTTCTGCATTTCCTGGCACTTCCCCAACCGGCCCGACTGGAACGGTGCCTGGGATCCTTCAGTCAAGGGTAAAATCATCGGAAATTATTATACAACCCGATATTCCGATGCCTGGGATGTGATCAGCAAGGAACAACCCCGTTTTTCAGATTACGAAAACCTTACCCTTAAATTTGTGAAGGCCTTCATCGGGTCAACGATTCCGAATGTGGTTAAGGAAGCCGCGCTCTTTAACCTTTCAACCCTCCGGTCACAAACCGTGTTCCGCATCCCCGACGGGCATCTGATGGGATGGGAAGGGGTGATGGACGATTTTGGATCCTGCTACGGAAGCTGCACCCATGTGTGGAATTATGAGACCGCCACCTCCTTTTTGTTCGGCGATCTGGCCCGCACCATGCGCGATGTGGAGTTTACCTACGGAACCAAGGGAAACGGTAAAATGATGAACCGGGTAAGCCTGCCGCTGGAATCAAACCTTTCACTCGACCATGTAGCCGCCGCCGATGGACAGATGGGGACCATCATGCGGTTCTACCGTGACTGGATGCTGTGCGGCGATAGGGAATTCCTGAAGAAATACTGGCCGAAAGTGAAGGCCGCGATGTCTTATGCCTGGATCGAACGGGGCTGGGATGGCAATCAGGATGGCGTGGAAGAGGGTGAACAGCATAACACCATGGATGTCAACTATTACGGTCCGAATCCACAGATGCAGTTCTGGTATTTTGGGGCACTCAGGGCCTGCTCAAAAATGGCCGCGGCCATGAATGACAAGGAGTTTGCCGCAAAATGCGACCGTATTTTCAAAAGCGGAAGCGACTGGGTCGATCAGAACCTTTTCAACGGCGAGTATTATGAGCACAAAATAACGGATCCAAAGACATTCCAATTCCTGGATATGACTGATCCGGATGTTAAGATCCCCCGCTACCAGCTGGGATCGGGCTGCCTGGTCGACCAGCTCGCCGGCCAATACATGGCCCACGTATGCGGCCTGGGTTACCTGGGAGATCAGGATAAAATCAGAAAAGCGTTATCAACAGTCTATAGATACAACTTCGTGGAGCGGTTCGACAACATCTTTAACAATATGCGCTCCTATGTGATGGACAAGGAATCGGGCCTGATCATGGCCAGCTGGCCCAAGGGCAGGCTAAAGGTTCCGTTCCCCTACTTTGCCGAATCCATGTCGGGCTTTGAGTATGCCGCCGCTATCGGGATGCTGTACGAAGGGCAGACTGAAGCAGGTCTTCGGTGCATCCAGAGCATCCGCGATCGCTTCGACGGTGAGAAACGAAATCCGTTTGACGAGCCCGAATGCGGCCACAACTATGCCCGGGCCATGGCCAGCTGGTCGGCTCCAATGGCCATCAGCCGGTTCAACTGGTCGGCCCCGGATCAAACCTTTTCCATCACATCCAGGCCCGGCACCTACTTTTGGAGCAACGGATCCGCCTGGGGAACCTGCACAGTGGCCGGCGGAAAAGCCACCGTGGAAGTACTCTACGGCAGCCTTGGAACCTACAGCATCAAGCTAATAACCCAAAACTGAAACCACAAATCACAAATAACAAATCACAAATAACAAAAAACAAAAAACAAACCTCAAACCCCATACCCCATACCTCAAACCTCATACCCATGAAATCGAAACATCTGCCCCGCAACAACTCCTCCTGGATTTTCCTGGCTTCCATCCTCCTCGCTCTCCTCCTGATCCAGTGTAAAAAGGATAAGCTGCCGGTAAACGGTGATCCGGAAAAGTTTACCTATTTCACGGAAGAGTACGCCCCTTGGAACTACTCAGAGAATGGCCTGCTGCAAGGCGTTTCGGTCGATCTGCTGGAGGGGATTTTTACCCGGCTCGGACTCCCGTTGGACCGGTCGGTGATCGAGATTTCCGATTGGGTGCCTGCCTATGAGGCTACCTTGAAGGAGCCCAATCATATGCTGTTCACCACCGCCAAAACCCCCGAGAGGAAAGACCTTTTCAAATGGGTCGGCCCCATTGCCCCCCATACGGAGATCGTGTTTGCGCTTGCAGGATCGGGAAATAAAATCAACGAGCTGACGGATCTTAACAACTTTTTTACCGGGGTGGTAGCAGATTACCCCAGCCTCGACCTGCTGATGGACAAGGGAATCCTTCGGGCAAACCTTGTAATTTACGATAACCTAAACGAACTCTATGAGGCCCTCGTGGTAAACCGGGAGGTCCAGTTCATGGCTACCTCCGTGGCCAATCACAACCTCCTGATCCAGGCCCTGGGATATACCTCCCAGGATTTTGGAACCCCGTATACCTTCTATTCGACCGAGCTTTATTACGCTTTCAACATTGAAACAGCTGATGCCATGCTTGCTGATTTTCAGAATCAGTTGAATCTTCTTAAAACGGAAAAAGCAGCCGATGGAAGCAGCGAGTATGAGAAAATCATGAACCGTTACACCATTATTCAGCATGATGAGGACGGAATCAGCGAGGAGATGGCTATAAACCTGGTTAACCGGACTGCGGCGGACCTGGAATCTGATGCCCCGGGGACCCTTTCAAAAATCAATCAGGGGCTGGCGCCCTATAAAGACCCGTCGAATCCGGCCCTCTATTCATTTGTTTACAATACCGATGTGGTAATGATGGCCCATGCAACCAATGCGAGCCTCGTTGGGGTTTCCTTCGCAGGCAAACCGGATGCAGCCGGTAAAAAATTCCGCGACGAAATCGTCGCCGGTGCCCTCCAACACGGAACCGGGTGGGAAGACTACATCTATACCAAACCTAACCAGAGCGGGCTGTATCACAAAACCACCTACTATAAGCTTGCAACCGGCAGTGATGCTAAACAGTATGTGGTTTGCGCCGGGAGATTCAAATGAAATTCGGGTGATGAGAGTTGAAAATAGAAAGTGCAGATTCAGGGGATTATTGGCATGTCTGATATCCTGTGTCCTCCTGCCGGCGTGGCAGACAGACCGGCAAACTGAAAAAAAGGCCCCCATGCTCGTCATCCTCGGCACCGTTCAGGATGCCGGGTCGCCTCATCCTGGCTGCAAAAAAGATTGCTGCAAAGATCTCTTTCTTCATCCCGATCCTGACAGGAAGATTACCTCCCTTGGGCTCATTGACCCGGTTACCCAAAAGAAATTCCTGATCGAGGCCACGCCCGATATGCCCTTCCAGATGAAGAACCTGCTCGGGCATTCACCCTTTGGGGGTCCTGAAGCTCCCGATGGAATCGTGGTAACCCACGCCCACATCGGTCATTATACCGGCCTGATGTACCTGGGCAGGGAGGCGATGAATACCCGAAAAGTGCCGGTTTTCGCCATGCCCAGCATGCAGGATTTTCTGGAGAACAACGGTCCGTGGAGCCAGCTGGTAAAACTCGAAAATATTGAGATCCGGCCGTTGGCCGACAACCAGATGCTGGAATTGACCCCCAACCTGAAAGTGACCCCGTTCCTCGTACCCCATCGGGATGAATTCTCAGAAACCATTGGACTGATCATCGAAGGACCGTCGAAAAAGGTCCTGTTCATTCCCGATATTGACAAATGGGATAAATGGGAAACCGATATCATTCAGGCAATTGCAGGAGTTGATTATGCTTTAATCGACGGAACCTTTTACGATGCCGCCGAGATCAGCGGACGGAATATCGCAGAGATCCCGCATCCGTTCATCATCGAGAGCATGGAACGGTTCAGGAACCTTCCGGAAAAAGAACGGAACAAGATCTGGTTCATCCACCTGAACCACACCAATCCGGCATTGAATCCCAAAAGCCTGCAAACAAAAACAATAGTGAAAAA
>CAYQFT010000210.1:0-5584 GCA_964416825.1 uncultured Porphyromonadaceae bacterium | reverse complement strand
CCGGCCTTTGAAGACGAGATCACCATTGTAAGGCGAACTACTTCGCAAAATGAGGTCACACTAAACCAGGTGATAAGCAGGGAAGAGATCCTGAAATATCAGGATTTGATTCGCCGGGTTCCTGCCAATCACAATGTGATCGAGTGGGCAGTTAAGCTAGCTTCGAAAACGCGTGCCACCAGTGAATTCGCGCACCCGATGGCCAAGGAGTTCCTGGTCTGGGGCGCTGGTCCGCGTGCATCCCAATACCTGATAGTCGGGGCAAAAACCCATGCCGTACTGCACGGCAAGTATTCTCCCGACATTGAAGACGTAAGAGCCATTGCACCGGCCATCCTCAGGCATCGGATTATCAGGAATTACAAAGCTGAAGCCCGCGGAATCTCAGTGGAAGATATCATCCATGAGATGCTCGCCTAAAATCATCCTGGCTGCGGCTGTGCTTCTGTGCCCACTATGGACCGGGCTGTCGCAGGAGACGAAGATTGTCGATTTCAGCGCCGACATCACAGAGTACGACGAGTCGAGGGGAAAAGGAATCCAGCGGCTTCTCGGCAATGTCTGGATGAAACATAAAAACCTGGTGCTGACCTGCGACAGCGCCTATCTTGACCAGGCCAACAGTCATTTCAAGGGATTTTCAAGAGTTCATATTATCAAAGCCGATACCCTGCATATTTTTTCAGGCAAGATCGATTACAACGGAAAAACCGAGCAGGCCCGGCTTGAGGATAATGTTTTCATGGATAATGTAGTGCAAACCCTTAAGGCACCCCGGCTCGATTATAATATGAAGGAAGAGATTGCCTGGTATTACGGAGGAGGCCAGATCATCGATTCCACCAACACTGTAGAAAGCTTTTGGGGGTATTACTATGTGAAGGAAAACCGGTTCGTTTTCAAGGAAGATGTAACCCTGACCAACCCGGATAACACACTGGTTACCGACAGTCTGCTGTACAATTCCAAAACAGGGGTCATGTGGTTTGAAGGACCCACGGAAGTATTCAGCGACACCAACTATATCGCCTGTAACAGGGGAATTTATGATTCTCAAAACAAGCTTTCAGTTTTTAGCCAGAAAGTCTTTATGCAGGCCAAGGAACAAAACCTGCGGACCGACAGCCTGCTGTACAATCAAGCCAATAAAACTACCGAAGCATTCGGCTCCGTGGAACTCAGGGATACCCTGGAAAACATGATTGTTACCGGGAAACACCTCTTTTATGAGGAGGAACTTAACCGGTTCAGGATCACCGAAGATGTTCTCTATATCATGATTGATAAAAAGGATAGCCTTTTTCTTCATTCCGATACGCTGATCTCTTCGCGGGAGGAGGAAAAAAAGTCACGGCGCATTCAGGCGTATCCGCATGTTCAGTTTTACCGGTCCGACATTCAGGGTCGATGTGACTCGCTGGATTACCTGGTGGTTGACAGCATCATCCGGTTATACAGGGAGCCTGTCATATGGCAGGAGAACAATCAGCTCACAGCCGATACCCTGGCAATATTTCTTACGGATGAAGGAATCAGTAAAATGGAACTTCTGAATTCCGGTTTTCTGATCACCCGGGTAGACAGTTTAAACTATAATCAGATCAAGGGGAAAACAATCACGGGGTACTTTCTGAATGATCAACTTAACAGGGTGGTCGTTGACGGAAACGGGGAGTGCCTTTTTTATCCCAAGGATGATGAATCGATCATTGGGCAGCATAAATCCGTAAGCAGTAAAATTCTGATTTACCTTAAAGATGGCAAGATTGACCGTATATCATTTATTACGGATCCGGATTCAAAACTGACTCCGATAAAAGACCTGGGGCCTAATGACCTTTATCTGGAAACCTTCAAATGGCATGGCGATAAACGTCCGGCAAATCGTGAGGACATCCGGATCTGGAAATGAAAAAAGGCGCCCGGGGCGCCTTTTCAGTTGTTTTCAGTACTCTTCCTCATTAAAGAAGAAATCGTCCTTGCTGGGATAGTCGGGCCAGATGTCCTCAATACTTTCGTAGATTTCACCCTCATCCTCAATCTCCTGCAAATTCTCGATAACCTCCAAAGGTGCTCCCGAGCGAATTCCAAAGTCGATCAGTTCGTCCTTGGTTGCTGGCCATGGAGCATCTTCAAGTTTTGAAGCTAATTCAAGTGTCCAATACATATCAATAGTTTATTTTGGGCAATTTTTTCGCAAATGTATACTAATTGCTCAATAAAACAAGATGCTGAAAAAATTGTTAACAAATCGTTAACGATCAATCAATATGACCGTTAAGATATCGGGACGTTGGGAAGATCGCTGGCGACCAGTCCGTCTAACAGTCTGATGATCCTTTGCGACCGCCGGGCAATGTCTTCCTCATGGGTCACCACAATGATTGTGTTGCCAAGCTTGTGAATTTGTCCTATCAGATTCATGATATCAACCGATGTCTTGGAATCCAGGTTTCCCGTGGGTTCATCTGCCAGGATTATTGACGGCTTGTTGACCAGGGCACGAGCTACAGCTACACGCTGGCGCTGGCCGCCCGATAGTTCATTGGGCTTGTGGGTAACCCGGTCCGACAGGCCGACCTCATCGAGTACTTTCAGGGCGCGTTCCCGCCGTTCATGCTTGGGAACGCCTCCGTAAATCAGCGGAAGGGTGACGTTCTCCAGTGTGTCATATCGGGGTAACAGATTGAATGTCTGAAAGATAAATCCGATTTCCTTGTTACGGATCTGAGCCAGTTCATCATCAACCATCTGGCTTACATCTGTTCCGTTCAGGAAATAGTGTCCGCCCGAGGGAGTATCCAAAGCACCGAGGATATTCATCAGGGTTGATTTTCCTGAGCCCGATGGCCCCATGATGGCAACATATTCGCCCTTGTTGATGATCAGGTCTATCCCCCGGAGAGCTTGCACTTCCTGGGTTCCAACCTGGTAATTCTTGATAAGTCCCTGAAGGGCGATCATATGTTCCATAACTTGTGTGTTTGGGTGCAAAAATAGGGCTAATTCAGGATATCAATTTTGCCGTTGAAATTATTAACAATATTTAACAAAGCCGTTGAATCCTGCTAATTTCGTCGGGATGGAGCAAATCCTGCAGACCGATATCAAGTTCCTACCCGGGGTGGGTCCCCGGCGCGCCGAGATGCTGTTCAAGGAGCTTGGCGTTCAGACCTTTGAAGATTTACTCAGGCATTATCCATACAAATATTCAGACCGGACCAAATTTTTCACGGTTCGGGAAATCAATTCAGATCAGGCCTTCATCCAGGTTCGGGGACAGATTATCACCATGGAACTGGTGGGGAAAAGGCCCAAACAGAGATTATCGGCACGGTTCCAGGACGAAACCGGCTCCATTGAGTTGGTATGGTTCCAGGGAATCAAGTGGATCCAGGAGTCGCTGAAATTCGGGGTTAACTATATTTTATACGGAAAACCAGCCGTTTTCAGCGGGGTATGGACGATCCCGCATCCGGAGATAGAAGAGGCATCAAAGGTATCGCAGTTCGTTTACCCGTTCGCTTATCAGGCGGCCTACCCCACCACGGAAAAACTTAAAAGCAGTTTCCTTACTTCCCGGGTTATTCACAAGCTTCAGTACCAACTTTTGCAAAGGGTTTATGGAAAGATTCCTGAATCACTGCCGGATTCGGTTCTGGGCATTCTCAAGTTGCCTGAGATAAATGAGACCTTGCTGAATATTCATTTCCCCAGGGATCTGGATATATTGAAAAGAGCCCGCTACCGGTTGAAATTTGAGGAACTCTTCTTTATCCAGCTGGCCTTGCTGAGGCAGAAGAACTGGAAAAATAGCCGGATCAAGGGTCATGTTTTCAGCAAGATCGGGGAGTTGTTCAACCGCTTCTATGCAGAAAACCTTCCTTTTGAGATGACCGAAGCCCAGAAGCGCGTGATGAGGGAGATCCGTAAGGATCTGGGCTCGGGCATGCAATTAAACCGGCTGCTTCAGGGTGATGTTGGAAGCGGAAAAACGCTCGTGGCGATCCTGAGCATGCTGATTGCCCTCGATAACGGTTACCAGGCTTGCCTGATGGCACCGACTGAAATCCTTGCCCAGCAGCATTATCAGACCATTACGAGGATGCTGGCCAACCTCCCGGTGCACGTCAGGCTGCTGACCGGTTCAACGAAAACCCGGCACCGGACGACTCTTCATGAAGAGCTTCGTGAAGGTGAGCTCGACATACTGATCGGGACGCATGCCCTCATTGAGGATTCCGTTCAGTTCAAAAACCTCGGGCTGGTGGTCATTGATGAGCAGCACCGGTTTGGTGTAGCGCAGCGGGCGCGGCTGTGGGAGAAGGCAGGAGGGATTCTTCCGCACATCCTGGTGATGACCGCAACCCCGATCCCCCGCACCCTGGCCATGACGCTATACGGAGATCTGGATCTTTCTGTTATCGATGAGATGCCTCCCGGCCGGAAACCCATCAACACGGCTCACTATTATGATTCGAAAAGGCTCTCTGTGTATGAATTCCTGCGGAAACAGATCAGGCTCGGAAGGCAGATTTATATTGTTTACCCCCTGATACAGGAATCGGAAACCCTTGACTATAAAGATCTGTATGACGGCTATGAGAGCATCACACGGGCCTTTCCGTCACCGGAATATGCGGTATCGGTACTTCATGGCAAGATGAAGCCCGAGGAGAAAATCAAGGCCATGGACTACTTTGTGCGCGGCATAACCAAAATCATGGTTTCAACCACGGTGATTGAGGTGGGTGTCGATGTCCCAAATGCTTCCGTGATGATGATTGAAAGCGCCGAACGGTTCGGGCTCAGCCAGCTTCACCAGCTCCGCGGCCGCGTGGGAAGGGGTGCAGATCAGTCTTACTGTATCCTGATGAGCGGTTACAAACTTTCCAAGGAGGCAAAGACCCGCATCGAAACGATGGTACGCACCAACGACGGCTTTGAGATATCCGAAGTGGACATGAAGCTGCGCGGTCCCGGCGACCTGGAGGGCACGCAGCAGAGCGGCATGCCCTTTAACCTGACCATTGCCAACCTTCTCACCGACAGCAAGATACTGGACCAGGCACGGAGGGCGGCAGAGCTTATCCTTGAAAAAGACCCGCTACTGGAAGCACCGGAGAATGTGGTTCTTGCAGAACAGTTGCAGCGGCAGAAGAGGGAGGTGAGGGATTGGAGCAGGATATCGTGACGCGGGACGCTTGAACCGTGACGCGTGATGCGTGACGCGAAAAACCGGGCGTGAATCGTGCCCGTAGGGGCGTCCGGCGGACGCCCGTGTAGGGGCGGACCCGTGGTCCGCCCGAATCATCCCGAAAATGAAGGATGAAAATGAACGTCGAGATTCGAACGCAGAGTTTCGAGTGTTGAAAATGAGATTCAGGTGGGGGAAGCGGTCCACGCGTTCACCGGGATGACAACGCTCCGAGGCATGGGATCCTGACTTTCGTCAGGATGACAGTTCTGGCGCTAACCGGCAACTGGCAACCGGCAACCGGCAACCAATTTCACCGCATTTTCCCCGTCACCTGCTGCAAAACCGCCGCCGATTGTTCCATAACCAGTGTACGCCAGATTTCAG
>CAYQFT010000209.1:0-5639 GCA_964416825.1 uncultured Porphyromonadaceae bacterium | reverse complement strand
ATGAAAATCAGATCCGGCCTTGTTCTTATCGGTACTTTAATGGTTATATCCGGCTCGTGCAGGAAAGATATTGTTCCGTCGGGTTACCTAACCAAAAATGTGGTTATCATTATGATGGACGGTGCCCGCTATACTGAAACCTGGGGCGATGCACATCATCATAATATCCCCAGATTGGCAAACGAAATGGCAAAGGAAGGCGTCATGCTTACCGATTTTCGAAATCGGGGTGAAACCTTTACCATTCAGGGCCATGCTGCCATGTCCACCGGAAATTATGTAACGATCAACAATGGCGGAACCGAAGCGCCTCCCTTCCCCTCCATTTTCCAGGAATGGCTTGCAGCTTCAGGTATGCCCTCCTATTCCTCCTGGATTATTTCAAGCAAGGATAAACTCTCGGTACTCAGCAGGACATCAGACCTGTCGTGGATTGCAAGCACCCAGCCGTCAACAGATTGCGGACTTTACGGGGACGGGCTAGGCAGCGGATACCGCGACGATTCCGTCACATTTCAGAAAAGCCTCGAAATCCTGGCCGGTTATGCGCCGAACCTGGTCCTGATCAGCTTTAAACAACCGGATGTAATCGCCCACGCCGGCGACTGGCCGGAATACCTCCATCAGATTCAAACGGTGGATGAATACATCTACAAGATCTGGCATTATATCAATACAGATCCGAACTATAAAGGAAAAACCACCCTCTTTGTAACGAATGACCACGGACGGCATGAAGGCTCGGCCAGCGGTGATTTTGTTAATCATGGTGATTCGTGCGAAGGCTGCACGCACCTGATGTGTTATGCCTCTGGGCCCGATTTTAATAAAGGCCTGATAAGTGACAACCCCAGAGAATTGATTGATATTTCGGCAACTATTGCAAGTTTAATGGGATTCACACTGAAGCAGGGAACTGGCAAAATAATGGAAGAACTATTACGCTAATCCAACTTTTTGGCATTCTTTATGCATGGCTCCCGATAATCAGAAACCAATACAAATCCATCCATGAAAACCAAATTCAACAAACTGATGCAAGGGGGCACCCTGATTGTCATCCTAACCTTGTTAGCCAGCTGTTCCAGCGTTACAGTTATCACCTCAGCACCTGAGGGAGCCCGTGTATATGTTCAGGATCAGCCCGTTGGCTATACTCCTTATACCTATACGGATACCAAGATCGTCGGTACGGCTACACCAATCCGCCTTGAACTCGAGGGTTACAAACCGCTCACCACTGTCCTGGTGAGAAACGAAGAGATTGATATAGCTCCGATTATTGGCGGATTCTGCTTTGCCTGGCCACTCTGGCTCTGGTCGATGAAATACCAGCCGATGCATTTGTACGAGCTGGTTCCGGCGGAAAAATAGGCCTGAAACTCAACAATAAGGACCTGCAGAATGGCTGCAGGTCCTCTTTATTAGATAAAAATGAAGTACAGAAATTTGGGTGCACACGGTCCTCTCGTCTCACCGCTCGTCCTGGGAACCGATAATTTCGCAAATCCCACCTCTGCCTATGAATCGGAACGGATTATCCTCAGTGCGATCGAGGCAGGCATTAATCTCATTGACACCAGTAACAGCTATGCCCGGGGAGAAAGCGAAAGAATTATCGGCAAAACCCTTGCTGAATCGGGTTTAAGAAACGAGATAGTGCTGGCAACAAAGGTTTTTTATCCGACCGGGCCGCTGCCCGACGACCGCGGTCTTTCGCGGGCAGCCATTTTCAAAGCCTGCGAGGATTCTCTCAAGCGTTTGAGAACAGACTATATCGACCTGTATCAGCTTCACCGGCCTGACTTTGATGTGCCTCAAGAGGAAACACTCAGGGCTTTGGATGATTTGGTTCGCCAGGGGAAAGTAAGGTTCATCGGCAGTTCGACAGCACCAGCCGATCGGATTCTGGAAGGAGTAAGGATCAGTGAAGAACAGGGTTTATCAAGATATGTCAGCGAGCAACCTCCCTATAATCTGCTTGACCGTCGTATTGAGAATGAAGTACTTCCGATGTGCCGGAAGGAAAATATTGGGGTCATCACCTGGTCCCCCCTTGCCATGGGCATGCTGGCAGGGCGGTATCTTGATAATTCAGCCCTGCCGTACGATTCAAGGGCCGTTGAGAGAAAAGGGATATATGCTGAACGGGTTACACCCGGGGCCATTGCAGCCGGCAACCGGTTTGCCCGGATGGCAAAGGATCATGGGTTCGATCCTGCTATTTTAGCGCTGGTATGGGTAAAGGAGCAACCCGGAATAACAGCGGCGATTATCGGGCCAAAAACAGTAAGACAGCTGGAAATCTTACTGCCGGTATTAAACATGGATCTTCCTGATGAAATCAGAAGGATCTGCGATGAGATGTTTCCTCCTGGTACTGCCGTTGCCGACTTTCATAACACATCGGGCTGGACGAAAAAGATGGCTCCTTAAAGAGTCGCAGCAGGCTGGATTTTCTTTCTGAGGTCATACCGGAAAATGGCAACTACGATCGATCCGAACATGATGATTTCAGTTGCCACCCCTGCCCAGGAACCCTTGAGCAGATTATAGGTAAACCAGAAAGGGTGCGGAAATAAATTGATAAAGCGAATCCGTCTTGGGCTTTTCATCCAGAGTCCGAGCGTTTCAATGGTCATTGCAAATGGGGGTAACAAACTCAGCGGGCTGTCCCAGGTGATGATCCCCGATATCCAAAGGAGGGTTATAAAAATTACCGGCCAGATCCAGTGACCGGCCCACTTCTTATTCTCCTTAAACCGGAAGACAATAGTCCTTCCAGCCCCTACAATGTTCATGGCAAAACCCGTCCATGCGCCAAGCAATGCGTAATGTCCAAGGAAAAGAAGCTGACCTGCAAGCATAATCAGCAGGATCCGGTTACGATTGTTCTGCTGAAATGAAATAACAAAAAACAGCAGACCGATGAACCCGATCGTCTGAATGATCCAGTTTGACATATCAGGAACGACTATTCCGGTCGCAATAATCCATTGATTCCCAAATGGGCCTTTCCGCTCTTATTGCATTAACTGCAAGAACCTTACGAAGATGGAAATTATAATAAACCCATTCACGGCTGGAGAATTTTCTAAAAGTTGGCGAACCTTTAACACCTGAAAAATCCTTGGCAATCCAGCGCATAAACGAGGGAACCAGTCTGCTGATAAGACTCATTCTCCGCTTATCATCCAGTTCAAGCCCGCGCAAAACGGCTGCGGTAACATCCTTCTGGCTTAAAGGCACGAGTCCCGATGTTTCCAGCTGCATGATCAGCTCACTCAGTTTTTGGCTTGTACGAAAATCCGTCAGGAGGAATAATCCGTTCGGCTTCAAAAGGCGCTTAACCTCTGTAAGAAACAGGTCGATACGGTCATATAAATGACAGGACTCAACATTGATGATAAGATCAAAAGAATTGTCCGGCAAATTGATGGATTGTGCATCACCCTGGGCAAAACTAAGCCCCGGGGCCTTATGGTGTTTTTTGCAGAATTCTATAGCGGTAGGATCCCGGTCGATGCCCATAGAGGAGGCTGGTTTGAAAAACTTATGAATGAAAGTCAGTCCGCCGCCACGGCCGCAACCAATTTCAAGAATGTGCTTGTTCGTAAGGCTGTGCTCACAAACAAGTTGATTGTAAAGCTGGATCGGATAGCGGTTCAGCTCATCGGATGGCTGCAGTTTAACAGGGTTCAGGTTATCCTCAAAACCGTAATTCATAAAAATAACCTCAGCATCCTTATCAAGCTTATTAATAATGCGATACCAGATCTTGAAAAAACCAGCGGCGAATATCCAAACAAAGACTTTCTGTATTTTACTCATAAAATCAACGGGTTAGGTATATCGGCAAAGGTGGGACTCTTTGGGCGAATAACCAAAAGAACTTTTTTTACCTTTGCCGCCGACTTACCCAAAATTGATGAAAAAATCAACAATTCTTCTGATTATTCTTGGTTTACTGCCCGTTTTCCTGGCTGCCCAGACGGTAGCCAACGATGCGTCGATGTACAAGCTAAACCTTCCTAATTATACAGAATATCAGAGTGTTAGAATATCCGGAGTTTTCAGGAACAGTGGGATCGACACCCTGAAATCGGTCATCGTGAACTGGACGGTTAACGGGGGGCCGGTCCAACGCCTGGGCTTTGACACGGTCAAAGTTGCCCGAAACCAAAACTGGCCGTTTTTTAGCTCGAAGGAGCTGGTTCTGGATTCTGAAGGCGACTGGGTTATAAAAGCCTGGGTATCCAGTCCCAATGGCAAGACGGACGAAAAACCGACCAACGACACCCTGATTCACACGATTCAGGTGGTTAAAGCCTATCCTGCAAAGAATATCCTGATCGAAGAAGTTACCGGTGCCTGGTGCGGATTCTGTCCAAGAGCCCCGATCATTTACAAGAAGAGTATAGCACCCGTTTATCCCAATACGATTTTCGTGGCGATCCATACGGGCGACGGCATGGCAATTGCGGATTCCCGGGACTTTACCAACACCTATGTTACCGGCGTTCCCTGCGGCTTTGTTGACCGGCGGAAAATGCCCGAGGGCACAAAGATTGATTTTTCTCCGGAGGAGTGGCTAAATACGCTGAACCATACCGACAACCGTTTCAATCCTGCCATCCTGAATGTTTACAATTATTATGACCCAGCGACCTCAGAGTGGAAAATCGACGTTGTGGCCGATTTTATATTCAACATGTCTGCCGATTTCAGGCTGAACGCTTATATTGTTGAGGACAGTTTGATCGGTTCCGGAAGCAACTGGGATCAGCGGAATTTTTTCAACGGCGGAGCCAGCGACCCCTATCGTGAGCTGCAGGGTGCTGGGGATCCCCTTCCGGGTTATTACCACAATCATGTGGTCAGAAAGATGCTGGGCGGCTCTTTTGGCCAGGCGGGGATTATTCCATCCCAAATTAAGCGGGGCGACCGCTATGTATTCAGCAAAACCTTTAAGGCCGATTCGAAGTGGAAAATGAATCAGGTCCACGTCGTGGGGCTCCTGCAGCTATACAGTTCTGACAAATTGGGCCGGCAGGTTATCAATTCCGTAAAATCCGGCGTCTCCCTGAAAACCGGAACTGACATAACCGAAAACAATTCATCGGTCATACTCTATCCAAACCCGGCAGGGGAAACCGCATGGCTTCAAATTCAGGGATTCCACCCCGGCAGGTTGGAGGTAAAAATCTACTCACTATCAGGTCAGGAGATGGTCACGAAGACCCTTGAAAACAATGCAGCGGATCAAAAAGTACCCCTTGATCTATCGGATTGCATTCCAGGCGTGTACTTTGTCCGAATCAGCGACGGAGCGAAGCGCCAGACAATTAAGCTGATAAGGCATTAAGAGAATTATTCAGGAGATTCCGGCATTCGCCGGAATGACAGGCACTTTGGCAGGAGATTCCGGCATTCGCCGGAATGACAGTTCTGGCGTCAACCGGTAACTGGCAACCGGTAACCGGCAACCAGCCTTCATGACATCTCCAGCATCCTTCTGATCGGCCTTTCGGCCCTCACTCTGATTTCCTCATCTACCGTAACCTCGGGCCACTCATATTTCAGGGTGAGATATACTTTTCGCAGGTTGTGAAGTTTCATGAATTTGCAGTCGTTGCAGG
>CAYQFT010000208.1:0-5667 GCA_964416825.1 uncultured Porphyromonadaceae bacterium | reverse complement strand
GGCCAATTAGTGAGGCGTCAGCCGAACCAATTATCCGAGCGCAGCGAGGCCAATTATCTCCCTGATGGTAAGCCCAAGCACCGGATGCACCCTCCCCGGGCAAATTTCTACGAGCGGCCCGAGCACAAACTCCCTTTCATGCAAATGCGGATGCGGGATCGTCAGCTCCGGCGAATTGAATATTATATCCCCATAAAACGGAATATCAAGGTCAATGATCCGATCGGAATATCCATCTCCAATTTTCACCCTCCCCATCTCCCTCTCAATCCCCTGCACAACACCCAAAACCTTCTCAACCTTCTCAACCATCTCAACCATCTCAACCTTCTCAACCTTCTCAACCTTAAACACCGCCGCCCCATTCAAAAACCTATTCCCCGTCTCAAACCCCCACGGCTCGGTCTCAATAAACGTGGATACCTTCACTGGTTCGCCAAAAAACGATGCCATGCGCCGGATGGCCTCGTTGAGGTTTTCGCGGCGGTCGCCCAGATTACTTCCCAAACCGATTACAAGATCTTTCATCATTTTCGGAACAGGGCGTAAAATTAGGTCTTTAAACCCTATTTTTGTCTTTCACCCGTAAATTCGAATCACCATGAAAGGATTCTTTAAATATTTCCTCGCAAGCTTCCTCGCTGTTTGTGTTGCCTTGCTCCTGCTGACGGTCATCGGCCTCGGCAGTATTTCCGCCCTGATGTCGGCCGGGCCCGATGAGACCCACATAAAATCCAATTCCGTGCTGGTGCTGAATGTCAGCCAGGGAATCGCCGAGCGAACCATCGACTCTCCCCTGGAATCCTATGATATCCAGTCTATGCAGTCGATCACAACCATCGGAATTTATGATATCACCGAGAACCTGAAGAAGGCCGCCAAGGACCCGAATATCAAGGGGATACTGATCAAATCGGGCATATCAAGCCCGGGGTTCAGCATGCTCGATGAGATTCGTGAAGCCCTGCTGGAATTCAAAAAATCGGGAAAATTTATTTATTCCTATGCCGATATGTATTCGCAGGGAGGCTACTACCTCGCTTCGGTTGCCGACGGCGTGTTTATGAATCCAGAGGGTTTGCTGGAGTTCCGGGGACTCCGGTCGGAAGTGATGTTTTTCAAGAAAGCGCTTGAGAAATTCGGGGTCGATGTGCAGGTGATCCGCGAAGGACGCTACAAATCGGCCGTTGAGCCCTTCCTGCTCGAGTCGATGAGCGAAGCCAGCCGCGAACAAACATCAGCCTATATGAATACGGTATGGAACCGGATTCTTGCGGGCATTTCCGATAGCCGCGGCAAGAGTGTCATTGAACTCAACCTGCTGGCCGACGGATGGGTGGCGCGGACACCGAAAGGTGCGCTGAGCTCCGGCCTGGTCGACAGCCTCCTCTATAACGATCAGCTCGACGACTTCCTGAAATCAAAATCGGGCCTCGCTTCCGGTGAAAAACTAAGGAGCGTGAGCATGAAGGACTATCTGCTGGTTGCTGAAACCGATGGTAACGAGTACACCCCCGACAGGATCGCGATCATTTACGGAACCGGCTCCATCGCCATGCAATCATCAGGCAACCAGAGCATTGGAACCGAGCTGGCCGGAACTTTCGCAAAAGCCCGCAAAGACAATAAAATCAAGGCTGTCGTTTTCCGGATCAATTCCGGTGGCGGCGACGCGCTGGCTTCCGAGATCATCCGGCGCGAGGTGGAGCTCACGGCTAAAGTGAAGCCGGTGATCGTCTCCATGGGAAATGTGGCCGGATCCGGCGGATACTGGATCGCCGCCCCCGCAACAAAGATCGTGGCCGGTGAGGGCACCCTCACGGGATCCATCGGTGCTTTCGGACTGGTGCCGAACCTGGAGAAGCTGCTCACCGACAAGATCGGGATCACCTTCGACGGCGTGGAAACGAACAAGCTGGCCGGCACCGGGTCGATCTTCCGCCCGATGACTGAGGGGGAGAAAGCTGTTTTTGATGATCAGCTCAATCAGACCTACGACCATTTTCTGGATATCGTGGCTTCCAGCCGGAAAATGACCCGCGAAGGGGTCGATGCTATTGGTCAGGGCCGCATCTGGGCCGGAAGCACCGCCAAAGAGGTTGGCCTCATCGATGAGATTGGCGGCCTTCAGAAAGCCATCACCCTCGCCGCTGCAGAGGCAAAACTCACGAACTGGCGCATCCGGGAGCTTCCCGCCCTGAAAAACCCGCTTAACGAAATCATCTCCCAGATCACCGGTCAGAAATCCCCAACCGAAGCCTACCTGTCGGCCCAGCTTCCTGTTCTTCAGGATATTCAGGACCTCATCCGCGGCGGCAGGATCCAGGCACGGATGCCTTTCCGTATCGACCTCAACTAACCCGCCGCCATGCAGATGCATCCGGTCCTCCAGATCCTCGCCGCCCCTGTCTCCTGGGGGTACGGACTGGCCACCGGATTGCGCAACGCACTGTATGACATCGGTTTATTAAAATCTTTTAAGTCCGATATTCCGGTTATCGTTGTGGGCAACCTCGTGGCAGGCGGAACCGGAAAAACCCCTGTGGTTGCCTGGCTGGCAAAGGAGCTTGGCCAGAAGTACCGGATCGCCATCCTCAGCCGGGGCTACGGACGGCGGACAAAAGGCTTTCACCTGGCCGACCAGGCCCCTTCCCCCGAAATCGTTGGGGATGAGCCGGCAGAGCTGCGCATGCTGCTGCCGGATACCCTGATCGCGGTGGACCGCAACCGCACGCGGGGAATTAAAACGCTCACCTCCGGACTCTTCGGCAAGATCGACCTGATCCTCATGGACGACGGATTCCAGCACCGGCGGGTAAAGCCCGGCTTCGCCCTGATTCTCGACTCCGCGTACCGTCCGATGGCCAAAGAAAAGCTTCTCCCTGCCGGACTCCGCCGCGAATCCCTGAAGTCGCTGAAACGGGCCGACCTGGTTGTCACCACCCATGCCATCCCCCAGCCCCCGCTCCCCGGCCCGTCATCCGAAGTCATCCTCATCACCGGCATCGCCAACCCCCAGCCCCTCATCGACCGCATCACCCAAACCCATAAAATCATCCAACACCTTCAATACCCCGATCACCACCCCTACACCCCATCAGACATTAACTTAATTGCGTCCCTGTGCCCTTGTGCCCCTGTGCCCTTGTGCCCTTGTGCCCCTGTGCCCTTGTGCCCTAAGGTATTCACCACCGGCAAGGACTTCGTCAAACTACGCCGCTTCCCTGAACTCCACCACCTGCCCCTCGAATACATCTCTACCGGTCCGGCAATTGACGCTGATATTCAAAAGCTTATCTTGGTTAAAATTCTTCAGTATGTGGAACAAAATAGTTGAGACCGCTGAATTCCTGAAAAGCCAGACTGATGTGCGGCCCACCTCGGGCATAGTCCTGGGAACCGGTCTGGGCGGTCTGATTGATGAGATCAAAATATCGGACCGGATTCCGTATGACAAAATCCCCAATTTCCCGGTCACCACTGTTGAGGGGCACCAGGGAAACCTGATATTCGGCGAGCTCGGAGGCATTCCGGTGGTTGCCATGCAGGGCCGCTTTCACTACTACGAAGGCTACTCGATGCAGGAGGTCACCTTTCCCCTTCGCGTACTCAAAGCACTGGGCATCTCGCAGTTGCTCCTGTCCAATGCAGCCGGCGGTATCAATCCTGATTTTGAGGTTGGTGACCTGATGGTGATCCGCGACCACATCAACTTTTTCCCCGAGAATCCGCTCCGGGGCCCCAATCTTGCAGAAATGGGAACGCGGTTTCCCGACATGAGCGAACCCTATAACCGGGAGCTGATCGCGCTGGCCCATACGATTGCGGGCAACATCGGAATACGGCTTCGGGAAGGCGTTTATATCGGAAATCCCGGACCCAGTTTTGAGACTCCTGCCGAATACACGCATTACCGGCTCATCGGGGGCGATACCATCGGCATGTCAACCATTCCGGAGGTCATTGTAGCTCGGCACATGGAGCTGCCCGTTTTCGGGGTTTCGGTGGTCACGAATGTGGCTGTCACCGGCAATTTCACCGAAAACTCCCACGAAGATGTGCAGGCGGCGGCCCATCGCGCCGGCAGCAACCTGGCCGCCCTTTTCAAAGGCGTACTCGAACATTCACCCTATTCCCGTTAAATCATGAACAATAGCCTGATATACAACCGCATCTGTGTTTACTGCGCGTCGAGCAACCAAACACCTGAAAAATACATGGAACAGGGCCGCCGCTTCTCGGAGATTCTTGCTGCGGAGAAGATCGACCTGGTTTTCGGCGGCAGCAAGAGCGGGCTGATGGGGGTGATGGCCGACCGGATCATGGAGCTCGGGGGCCGCGCCGTGGGGATCATGCCGCGCTTCATGATGGAGGTGGAATGGCACCATCCCGACCTCAGCGAGCTGACGCTGGTAGAAACGATGGCCGAGCGCAAGGACCTGATGATCAGTAATGTTGATGCCGTGGTCACCTTCCCTGGCGGCTGCGGAACCATGGAAGAGTTTATGGAGACCCTCAGCAACAAGCGGCTGGGAACCTTTTCACAGCCGATGATCATCCTGAACAGCTATGGGTTTTACGATCCTCTCCTGCAGCTTCTTGATGCGATGATAGAGAACCGGTTCCTGCGCGAGCGTCACCGGGAGATGTGGACCGTGGTGACCACGCCGGAGGAGATCCTTCCTGCCATCCGGTCGGCCCGTGCCTGGGATTCGGAAGCCCGCTCCTTCGCCCTCGTTCAGTAAACCCGCACCACCCCGCACGCTTTCCTCCACCTGCCGGTTTTCCCCGACGGATGCCGGTATTCTGCCACGAGCAGGTATATCCCATCGGGCACCTGCCGGCGCTGCTCATCCAGTCCGTCCCACTGCATCACCCCCTCCGTGCCGGCCAGTCCGAATGGCTCCGAGACCCGCACCCGCGCCCCCCGGGAGTCGAAGACCTCGAGACCGCAGAACCAGCCCCTTTCGGGAAAAGTGTACCGCACCAGGATCGGTGTTGGATCTGCCAGCGAACCCGAATATAGATGGGGAGTCTGGAGTCGGAAGTCGGGAGTAGATTGCCCCTGTGAGGCTTCGCTAATAAATTGAGAATTCTGGTGCCCCGGCGTCCCCCCGTGCCCCTGTGCCCCTGTGCCCTCGTGCCCATGTGCCCCTGTGCCCTCGTGCCCTTGTGCCCCCGTGCCCT
The DNA here is from genome assembly GCA_964416825.1 of uncultured Porphyromonadaceae bacterium. Lineage (GTDB taxonomy): Bacteria > Bacteroidota > Bacteroidia > Bacteroidales > UBA12481 > UBA12481. The sequence goes on along the minus strand of CAYQFT010000208.1, from coordinate 480 downwards.
CGTGCCCTTGTGCCCCTGTGCCCTCGTGCCCTTGTGCCCCTTTGTTTCCAGCGGAAAACCAGCTCCCCCTCTCCAGCCCGCTGGCATCGGGATCCACCCTCTCCATCGCCACCCCCTTACTCTCCTCCAGGTACGGATAATGCCAGTCGGGGTTGTACGCCGCCTGATCGATCACCCGCTGGGATCGGTTGAGCAGGATGAGCCGTGAGGCGCTGTTGGAGAGGGCGGGCATATCGGGACGGCCGCAGGCAAGAGCGGGATCCATATCGGGGTAATTCTTAATCAGTCCCGATATCGATGCCGTGAGGACCGCATAGCTTCCGGGAAGCAGCAGGAAGGGCAGCTCCTGGCTGTCGCTGAAGCTGATGACCGAACCGGTGGTATCGGCTCTGGCGAGGATCATCCCGTTCAGCTCGAGGGTTTTGTTGCCCCGGTTGTAGAGTTCCACCCATTCGGGGTTTCCGGCTTCGGGGTCGAACA
>CAYQFT010000207.1:0-5700 GCA_964416825.1 uncultured Porphyromonadaceae bacterium | reverse complement strand
AACAGATGCCAGCCGGAAAAAATACGAACGGGTCTCCCTCACGGTAATCCACATCGATGACCCGGCGCCGGATCCCAACTACAACGGCACCACCAGCCAGTCGGTCCAGGCTTTCTTCGATCAGGCTAAACTCGTGGGACCGAAATATAACGACCATACGATTTCTACCCGGGATGTCACGATTGATCTGGACAATTTCACCGCCGAAAACCGGTTAATGATCGGGAATCCCAAAGAGGCCGGCCAGATCCTTAGCTTTATCAATCAATCCGATATCTCAAGGCAGATCATGGCCAAATGGTTTGGCCGCAAGCCGGATGGCACCTTCAGCATGGATCTCATCGGGCAGCGCGGACTCTATAACGCCAACGACAACGATTACATTACGGCCGCCGCCTCCCAGCGGCAATCGGCCGGGCTGAAGGACCAGGGAGAAAAACTGCTGAAACTCAGCTATATCCTGTTTGTCAATTATTCCGATATCCAGTACAAGGAGGGGAAAACGGCAGGCACGGGAACCTACTCCGGCATGGCCCGGGGATATCTGTATAAACTGGTCTGGAATGACTCCATCAGCGCGAATTTTTATGAGAACCTTTGGATCAACGAAGGGGACAATGAATCGGTGAGGAGCGCAAAAAAACAGAAATTCGATAACACCCTCTTTCCGATAATCCATGTCAGGAACGTGAATACCACCTTAGCCCAGCCGCTGTTGACCCTGACCGGTGACAATAAGAGTGACGCAGATAAGAGAACCGCCCTGTACAACTCCCTCTATGAAAACCTGATGATTGAGCTCGACAATCGGGTCCCGGAGTTCCAGGTACGACAGACCCTGATATCGAGCAAACCCATCGGGGCAACCATCGGGACGAAGGAGGGACTCTATGTTGACCAGCGCTTTTTTGTCTTTGAGAATGTCCAGAAAAGAAATAACGAACTAACTAAGAAAAGAAGGGCTGTTATCCGGGCTAAAAGGGTTGTCGACAATGAGAAGGTAACCGAAGGGAATACACCGCCCTCCACCTTTTACCAGGTTGCCGGAGGAAAGGTCGATCATTTCGGGATGTTCATGGAGCAGAAAAACGATAAAGGAATTGCGATTACCGGATCGTTGATGTCGGGAGAAATCGCAGGAGCCAATCTGACACTTGCCTACAACCTCTCCCGGTCGCTAAGCAAAACGATGAAAATCAAGACGATTCCAACCGGGGTAAATTTCTTTCTGGATCTGGGCCTGGAATCGGCAAGATATGTGAATGTCAGTATTCCAGGTTATTACCTTAACGAGGACATCGGAAGTTACCTCTTTCTCCGCGGCAGCGCCGGAGTCAGCAAGGATTTCTACTTCCTGAAGAATTTCCACATTTCGCCACGAATCGGGTACGGAGTGGAATATACCACCCTGTATGACAAGGGAGAGGACCCCAATTTTCCAAACGGCTTGACGGCCATGGGCGACCACCTTCTGGCCGGTGGATCGGTCGGGATGAATCTCCTTCATAATTTTCAGATTATTGGAGGATTCAATTACTATGTTTCGGTGGGTGACCTGTGGATGACAGCCGGATCCGCCGAGCCGGCGCTGTTGGGCCTGCGGTGGTCGACCGTTTTCGCGAACAGAAGCGGATTAAGCATTTTCGGAGGAATAAAAATTCTACTATAATGAAAAAGAATGCCTTATTTATCCTGATGGCCTTTCTGGCCTTCTCCTTTCTGAGCCTTGACGCGCAAACCCGGAAGGAGAAAAAGATTGCCGGGTACATCGATGCAAATTACGAGGTCGAATGCCTGGGTACGGGAACCCAGGGCAGCCAGCTGATGAAAGTGTGGGGATACGGCAAGAATCCTGAGGATGCCGTTATCCAGGCCAAGCGGAATGCGGTCCATGCGGTCATTTTCAAAGGCATAACTGCCGGTCAGGGCTGCATGAAAAGACCGATCCTCACCGATCCGGGCGCCGAGCAGTCCCATGCCACCTATTTTGAAACATTTTTTGCACCTGCAGGCAAATACCTGAATTTCGTCTCCCTCAGCGGTGAGGGCGTCCAGGACCGCATTAAGGTCGACCGCAAAACCTATAAAGTGGCAATCAATGTTTCAGTCATGCATTCTGCACTGCGTCAGGAACTTGAGTCAGCGGGGATTGCCAAGAAACTGGGTGCGGGCTTTTAAAAGAAATGACCATGAAAGCAAAATCACTAGTTATTCTGACAGGAGTTGTCAGCCTGATCCTGCTGACCAGCTCCTGCGATCCGCAGCGGAAAATAGCTGCCTATAACACCTATCCTACCGAGTGTCTTGGCATTGAAATGGATGGCAGTCAGACCGTTAAGGCCTGGGGAACCGGCCGGAACCGGGGCGATGCCGTGGAGCAGGCCAAAAAGACGGCGGTTCGCGACGTGCTCTTCAACGGCATACGGGCAGGCAAGGCCGAATGCCAGACAAAACCGGTGCTGCCGGAAGTGAATGTGCGCGAGAAGAACGAGGCCTATTTCAATAAGTTCTTTGCCGACGGAGGCGATTTCCGCAAGTTCATCTCGCTGAGGGATGAGCGTATCGGAAGGCGGTTCCTTCGTGAACGAATGAAGGCCAAAGACCGGACCACCCGGAGTGTGATCGCCCGGGTTGATCGTCAGGGTCTGATTGACCAGATGAAGAAAGATGGCATTTTGAAATAATAAATATCGGAATAGAATGAAAAACCTGATAAAACAACGCGGATACCTGGCGGCCTCGCTGATGCTGATCCTTACTGCCGCCGCGGCTTTCGGACAGGCAAAAAAGCCAACCATTATGGTGGTGCCGAGTGATGCATGGTGCAATAAAGGCGGTTACATGATGACCTTCGACAACCAGGGTTCAAAGCTGAAACTTCCCGACTATAAAATGGCTTTCCAGGAGAGCACCGACCTGTTGCTTGTGATCAGCAAAATCAATGAACTGATGGTGGAACGGGATTTCCCGCTGAAGAACCTGGAATCAGCCCTGCGAACCGTGGCTAACGAATCCGCCGAGGATGCCATGATGACCAGCAAAAGCGGGGCCGACGCCATTGAAGCCCCGATCGACCAGCTGCGCAAGACGGCCAAGGCGGATATCTGGATTCAGCTGACCTGGACAATTAACACGGTCGGTCCCAAGAAATCCGTAACGTTCAATATGCAGGGAATTGATGCCTATACCGATAAGCAGGTTGCCGGCGCCTCAGGCACCGGGCCGCAGTCGTTCAGCGTGGAGCTGCCGGTTCTGCTGGAAGAGGCCGTACTCAGCCATCTGGATAACTTCAATGCCCAACTCCAGAAACATTTTGATGATCTGTTTGCCAACGGCCGGGAAATTATTCTGCGGATCAAGGTTTGGGACAGTTATGATGGTGACCTGGAATCCGAATTTGATGGGTTCGAGCTCGGAGAAATCATCGAGAAATGGGTCAGCGATAATACGGTTGAGCACCGGTTCAGTACCACCGATGCCACCGAAAGCATGATGCTCTTCGAACAGGTGCGGATTCCGCTTTATAATGCCAACAATACGGCTATGGACGCACGTGCCTGGGGACAGGAGCTTCGCAAGTTCCTGAAAGCCAAATACTCCATCGAAAGCAAGGTGATGACGAAGGGACTGGGGGGAGTGACGGTGGTGATTGGGGAGAAGTGATAATGTGCCAATGTGCCAATGTGCCAATGTGCCAATGTGCCAATGTGCCAATGTGCCAATGTGATAATTTGATAATTTGATAATTATGAAAGCATACAGAATATTTCTGGTTGTGGGGATGGTGGTTCTGACGGCCACGCTTTCCCAGGGTCAAAATACGATCGGTAAACTGGACGATTTGGGGCGGATTGCCCTGAATACCTGGATTCCGGATCAGATTGAGTACATGCCGGCTGCATCAAAGAGCAACCTTGAGAATAAGCTGAACCAGATTTCAACCCGCTATGGCATGGGAGCCAGCGAGCTGATGCCCCGGTTTATCATTACAGCCAATGTGGTGGTGCAGTCGAAGGACATCACGGCAACCGCCCCGCCAATGACCGCGCTGACAGTTGATTTCACCCTCTATATCGGCGATGGAATTGAAGGTAAAGTCTATGCCAGCACATCGGTTTCCGGGAAAGGGGTTGGCGAGAACGAAACCAAGGCATACACGGCCGCTCTCAGGAGCCTGGATCCGGGCAATAAAAGAATTCAGCAATTTATGGAGGAGGGGAAACGCAAAATCATTGCATACTACAATTCCCGGTGCGACATCATCATCAAGGAGGCTCAGATGCTGCAAAGCCAGAACCGCTTCGACGAAGCCATCTATGTGCTGATGTGCATCCCGGATGTTTGCCTTGATTGCTATAACAAGGCTATGGATGCCATTGGTCCGATATTCAAGGAGAAGATCGACTGGGAATGCAAGGCTAAGGTCAATGCCGCGCGGAATGTCTGGAGCGCCGGACTGAACCGGCGGGCTGCTGATGAAGCAGCCAGAATCCTGCTGACCATCGATCCCGAAGCAGCCTGTTTTGAAGATGCCGTTGGCCTTACCGGCGAAATCGCAAAAAGAATCCTGGCGATCGATGGCCGCGAATGGGATTTCAAGCTGAAAAAAGAGATCGACCTCGAACGCGACCGCATAAAAGCCTGGCGGGATGTCGGCATCGCCTGGGGAACCAACCAGCCGAAAAATATCGTGTACAAAAGCCTTTGGTGAAACTAGTTGCCGGTTGCCGGTTGCCGGTTGCCGGTTAGGCCAGAACTGTCATCCTGACGAAAGTCAGGATCCCCTTCCTCGGAGCACTTGTCATCCCCGCGAAAGCGGGGACCGTTTCCCCAATGCCCTTGTGCCCCTGTGCCCCTGTGCCCCTGTGCCCTTGTGCCCCTGTGCCCTTGTGCCCCCTAATACCTCACTCCGGCCTGGCTCAGAATCTCATCCAGCACCTGCATCTGTTGCAAGGTAAATTTGTGCGGCAGCAGGGGACTTTGTTTCAGTCCGGCATCGAGGCATTCCATCACATGCTGCGCCTCGAGGTAGAGACCGAATCCGGGTTTGAAGGAATAGGGAATTATTTCTTCAGAAACATCCTTCCGGTTGATGGTTACGGAAACGGACCAGGGATCAACACGTTTGACCCTGATAAAGCCTTTCTCGCACCAGATTTCGGTCTGTGTGTCGCTGCACCCTGCAAGGCTGGAGGCCAGCTGTGCGATCTCCCCGCCGGGATATTTGAAGGTGATGGCAATGCTCCGGTCGGCACCCGTGGGAGCCAGGTCGGCGGTGGTTTTTATTTCCGATGGGGTGCCAAACAACTGCAAGGCCCAGAAAACAGGGTAAATACCGATATCCAGCAAGGATCCGCCACCGAGGCTGAGGTTGTACAGCCGGCTTTCGGGATTGTACGGTGAGTAAAAGCAGAACTCCGATCGCATCATGGCAGGCTTTCCGAGCTCACCCGACCGGATAACCTCCATCACCTTTGCAAAGGAAGGCATGAGGCGGGTCCAGAAAGCCTCCATCAGGAACACTTTGTTCCGGTGTGTGGCTTCGATCATTTCGTTGGCCTGGCTGGCGGACAGGGCGAAGGCTTTCTCAACCAGCACCGCCTTCCCGTGATTCATGCTGAGAATCGCGTGCTCGCGGTGGTGCGAATGTGGGGTGGCGACATAAACGATATCCACATTCGGATCTGAGGCCATCTCTTC
>CAYQFT010000206.1:0-5708 GCA_964416825.1 uncultured Porphyromonadaceae bacterium | reverse complement strand
ATATAAGCCCATTAAAACCAGCAATATTCATGGCTAAGAAATCATACGAACCCAGGAGCGCCATTTCCCGGCGCCGCTTCCTGTTTTCTGCCTCCATGGCAACTGCAGCTCTTGGCATGAAGCCGCTTACAGGCATAGCTTCACTGGCTGACGGAAATCCTGTCCAGACTGATTCCCCTGGGAACCTGTGCCTCTGGTCGGACCAACCGGCAAAAGCCTGGATGACGGAAGCCTATCCGATTGGCAACGGCCCCATGGGGGCAATGCTCTTTGGCGGCACGGAGATTGAACGGGTTCAGTTCAATGAGATCAGTCTCTGGAGTGGAGATCGCATTGCTGTTGAGGGCCTCGATGATGAAGGCCAGGACATGGGGTCCTATCAGGCATTCGGCGACATCTTCATCCATCTCGGGCATGATTTCACAAAGGTGACACATTACCGGCAAGAGCTCGATATTGATCGCGCCGTTCATCAGGTGACCTACGAATACAAAGGGGTGCGCTATCAACGCACTGCCTTCGCCAGCCATCCGGATGGAGTGGTGGTGATTAACCTGACGGCCAGCAAGCCGGGAGCTTATACCGGCCGCATTCAACTTGCTGACATGCACCAGGCAAAGATTGCATCCAATGGCAACAAGATCAGCTCGGTGGGCAAAATGGTGAACGGTTTTGAATATGAAGCTCAGCTGCTCGTGCTGAATGAAAAAGGCACCATCGCGGTGAAAAATGACGAGGTATCCCCCAAGAACCCATGGGATATTGCCGTGCCCGCTGCCAGTCTGACCTTCGACCAGTGCGACAGCCTGACCCTGATCCTCGGAGCAGGAACCAACTTTCTCCAGGATCATGCCAAACAGTGGCTGGGTGAGCATCCGCACAATGCCGTAACGAAGCGGGTGGATGCCGCCGCCAGACAAAGCGTTAAGAAGTTATTGGCGCGCCATGTGGATGATTATCAATCCCTCTTCCGCCGGTTTTCCCTCGATGTGGGAACCACTGCGCCCGACCTGCTTGCAAAAACTACCCTGTCCCGATTGGAGGCCTATGCAAATAGCACAACCATTGATCCAAACCTCGAAGCCCTGTTCTGCCAGTTTGGACGCTACCTGCTGATCAGTTGCTCGCGCCCGGGGTCGCTGCCCGCCAATCTACAGGGAGTTTGGAACGACAGCAACGAGCCAGCCTGGGCCGGCGACTACCATTCGAACATTAACCTCGAGATGAACTACTGGCCGGCTGAGCCCGCCAATCTCGCCGAATGCCACAAACCGCTTATCGGCTATGTCACAAGTATCCGCGAGGTGAGCGCTAAGAATACGCAGAGAAAATATGGTAAGGTCAGGGGCTGGACTGTCCAGACGATGAACAACGCCTGCGGTGTTTCATACTGGAAATGGAACCCGCCCGGCAGCGCCTGGTATGCGCAGCATCTGTGGGAGCATTTCGCCTTTGGCCGCGACAAGGATTACCTCCGCCAGACAGCCTATCCCGTTCTTAAGGAAGTGTGCCAGTTCTGGGACGATCACCTGAAACGGCGGCCCGACGGAACGCTCGTCACGCCCGACGGCTGGTCGCCCGAGCACGGCCCTGCTGAAGAAGGCGTTACGTATGATCAGGAGATCATATACGACCTGTTCACCAACACGATTGAAGCCGCCGATGTTCTGGGCGATGACAAAGAATTCCGCAATCACATCGCCGGGCTGCGCGACAAGCTGCTCAAGCCGAAGATCGGGCGCTGGGGACAATTGCAGGAGTGGGAGGCCGACAAGGACGATCCCAAGGATAACCATCGCCACGTGTCACACCTGTTTGCCCTGTATCCCGGCCGGCAAATCACCAAGGCAACCACACCCGAACTTGCCGAAGCCGCCAGGGTTTCCCTGCAGGCCAGGGGCGACAAGAGCACCGGCTGGAGCCGCGCCTGGAAGATTAATTTCTGGGCCAGGCTGTGGGATGGCGATCACGCCTACACCATGCTGCGAAACCTTTTAACCGTGGTTCACGGGACGAAAACCATCTATGGCGAGAGCGGCGCCGGCGTGTATCCCAACCTGTTCGACTCCCATCCGCCGTTCCAGATTGATGGCAATTTTGGCGCTACGGCCGGTTTCTGTGAGATGCTTGTGCAAAGCCACGCGGAACAGATCCATCTGCTGCCCGCGCTGCCCAAGGCATGGCCGACCGGTAAGGTCTCAGGCTTGTGCGCACGGGGCGGATTTGAAGTGGACATGAGCTGGAAAGATGGCCGCCTTACCCGGGCCGTAATCCATTCAAAGTCAGGCCTTCCATGTAAGGTCGTTTACGGGGACCAGACCTGGGAATTGAATACCACGGCCGGCAAGTCCTATCCCCTTTCCTAAAAATGAATTTTGGACCAAAAAAATAAGTTAGACATGACCCATTTCAATCGCTTTCCATCAAAAATGACAAGGGCTAACCTTGTTCGATTACTGGTTTTATGCTCGATGTATATAGTACCGCAATGCCTTATTTCAGCAAATCCGGACAAGCCTGATTTCTGGATCAGGAATGCTGCCGGTTCCATCACCCACACCTGGACAGATAATCCCGATCAGTCGCTGGTTATAAACATGCAGGGACTCAAAGTGGTGATGCAGGTACAATCCTCAGTTACAAAAGGTTTGAGTTATACGTCACGCTTCTTTAATGTGAAGCCCGACAATTTCAACAGGATCATGATCGATGCGGGAGCAGAATCGGATCCGGAGCTGCGCATCGATAACGTAATTCTCAAAACGGGTTCCCCGGCTTCAGTTACCTTCGATGGCATGCTCACGTTCACCTATCCCGAGAATAAGGGATTCGGCGTCAGCCGTGCGATCTATCCATCCAATACAAATGCGCTGGTCATCGAGGAGTGGCAGGTTAAGAACAACTCCTCCAAGGCGGTCAAAATCTCGGTTTCGTCAACCCGGCAGGTGAAATACACCGATGCAGAGATCGTAGTCGTTCGCATCTGCAAGGGGACTGAACCGGTTTCGGTGGAACCCGGGAGCACGATCTCCTTTACAGTTACTCTTGAGGGGAAAAAGATAGCCGCCCCCGACGGGGTGCCGGATATTGCCCGGGAGCGCCAGGAGCGTGTGGATATGGCAAATTGGGCCTGGAAAGGTCCGGGACGCCTGGAAACCCCTGATCCTGCCCTTGACCTGGCATTTGCCCTGCAGAAATTTCATATCCTCGAGAGCCCTGCTGAAACCTGGAAGGGAATCATTACCCATAACGGCAGCCTGAGATACTCACCGGGCATTTGGGCCAACGACCCGGTTGAATACTCCAGTCCGGTTTTCCCATTCTTCGGTGATAAAAAGCTGAACGATGCCGGACTCAATATGTACCGGATATGGATGGATTATTGCCGTGAACACGGGATCCGGCCTTTCCCGGGTTCATTCGAACATGCCGCGCTAAAGCTCGTCCAGCAGGAGCGCGGCGATGATGCCATGGTGCTGTACGGTCTGTCGAAGTTCCTGTTGTTCCTGGGCGATCCCAAAGCAGCAGCGGAAATGTGGCCGCTCATTGAATTCAGCGCGCAATCGGTTCAGGGACATCTCACAAAGGATGGCATCATCGCCTCGGAAACCGACGAGATGGAAGGCCGATATCCAACGGGGGATGCCAATCTGAGTACCTCGTCACTTGCTTACGCCGGTTACCGTCAGGCTGCGAACCTGGCCCGGGATATGGGCAAAAAATCGGTTGAAACGGATTTCAACAAGCGTGCCGATGCGCTGCGGAAAGCTATCGAGTCCTATTTCGGTGCTGAAATTGAGGGTTATAAAACGTATCGTTACTTTAAGGAAAACACCACACTGAGGGGATGGATACTGTTGCCGGTTGCGATGGGCATTCATGAGAGGCAGGAGGCCACTATTGATGCTCTTCTGTCCGATAAGCTATGGCCGCGCAGGCTGGAGGGGACAGACATCCTGGCGGAATCAACCCGGCCAACCGAATGGGCGCGAGAGACATACTATGCGCTCAGGGTATTGTTTAAGGCAGGTCGCACTGAAGTAGCCCTCGACCAGACCCAGCGCGTGGTGAAAGCCCAGGTTTTCGGGGAAATGGGCCCATATCCTGATGAAGATGCCATCGACATGCTTTGCCCTGGATCGCTGTATCCCCGTGTTTTCACCGAGGGGGTGTTCGGAATCGTTCCCACGGGGTTGAAATCCTTTAACTGTACACCCTGGCTTCCAAAGGAATGGCCGAGGATGGCCCTTCGCGACCTGCGTGCTTTCGGCCAGTCATGGGATCTGGTTGTGGAGCGGGTGGGGGATAAGCAAAAGATTACTGTCACCAGCGGGGGAAAGGTTGTTTATACCGGTTCGGGCCCGGCTGGGAAAACGTATGCTGTGAGATTTTAGAGGACAATAATCAGGTGGATGGGTTGGATGACTGAAATTACGCATGTTAAAGAAAATGAATACTTTGTGGATGAGCAAAGGATAGGTCCCTACTCAATGTGGCATCATCAGCATAAGATTGAGCCCATTGAAGGTGGTGTATTAATGACAGATATTGTTACCTATAAACCACCAATGGGGTTCTTGGGCGCCCTGGCTAATTCACTGCTAATTAAAAATCAGCTTCAGCAAATATTTGATTTCAGAACAGTTGCTTTAGAAAAGAGGTTTGGAAAATATGGTTTATGATATTTTTATAATATATGGATAATCAAACCTTTATAAAGAAGTATATCGAAAATGTTTTTGAAACCAATAGTCTGGCGGTGCTGGCCACTGAGGGTAATGGTCAGCCTCATGCCAGCCTGGTTGCAGTTACGCCAGAAGATGATTTTGTTCACCTTATCTTCGCAACCTACCGGAGCACGCGTAAATACATGAATCTGAATAGTAATGGAAATGTTGCGATTCTATTTGAAAACCGATTTATCAATAATCTAAATCAACAGGAAACTACTGCATTAACAGCTTTTGGTTATGCCAGGGAAGTTAATGAAGATGAATATGGAAAGGCTATGCAAACACATGTGCTAAAGCATCCGGCGCAAGGCAAATTTCTTTTATCAACTGATTGTGCCATTTTCCGGGTGGCCGTTAACGCGTACCAATTGGTCCTGGGAATAGATGATGTTAAATGGTGGAATATTAAAGATTACTATGATGAAAAAATACCAGGTAGTTAAGCTTATCGTGTCTCTTATTTTGCCGCTGGGAATTGGAGCAATTGCAGGCATGTTTACTTCAGAAGCAGTGCCTGATTGGTACGCATTACTAAACAGGCCATCATTCAGTCCCCCAAATTGGTTATTTGGACCTGTCTGGACAACTCTTTATTTGCTTATGGGTATTTCATTGTTCCTTATTTGGAAACAGGAGGTAAGCAAAGAACGCAACCTGGCGATTTTGGTCTTTATGGTTCAGTTGATTTTGAATTTTGGCTGGAGTTTTATCTTTTTCTATTTCAATTTGTTAGGATTTGCATTGATTGAGATTATTATATTGTGGATAAGTATAGTAATTATGCTTTTTCTGTTTTACAAAATCAAACCAATAGCCTCATATATCAATATACCTTATTTAGTCTGGGTTACTTTTGCTACCATACTGAATGCCAGCTATTATCTTCTAAACTGAGGCTAACCTTATGATCAATAAGCCTGATATTCACTACCAGCCGGATGATCCTTTATTCCACCTTAAACAGTGAAAAGCCTC
>CAYQFT010000205.1:0-5724 GCA_964416825.1 uncultured Porphyromonadaceae bacterium | reverse complement strand
GGTACCGGGTCGAATCCACGGAAATCGAGGCCCGCATTCCGGCCGAAATACCAGATCGATGATTGCTTCTGCGCATTCAGCGGCAATATGGAAGCCAGGAAGATCAGGAATAACCAGGCTGATCTTCTGATGCCTGCCAGCGGCGGGCACGATATCCGTTTCTTGCTCAGATAGGGCAAAAGCTCAGGATTTTATCGGAAAATGGCAATTTTTTGAGTAACCGGATTTCCGTTTCGCTGCTTGAGAACCACCAGGTAGAGGCCATTATCGGGCTGAACGCCCAGGCGGATCTGCCTGTTACCGGACAGTTCTTTGGCTGTAACCAGCCTGCCTTCGAGGGTATAGAGTTCAATGCGCGTAAACTCATCGGGATTTAATCCGTTGATAATCACCTCATTTGCTACGGAATTATATACAATAACCGTCGATGGGAGTGAAATTTCAGGAATACCCGTTGTGTTCAGGTTGCTGATCTTAATGTCGTCGATATAGGAGGATCCGCCGCCGGTGGCGACCAGATTCACAAACCTGACTCCTTTGAAGGTACCCGTGTTGGCGGTTCCGTTCATCTGGGTAAAACAGTTCCATTCTGCAATCGTAACATCGTTGAGCTTGAAAAAGGCTTTTCCGGAATTCAGGTGGATCTCCACCATCACGTGATTCCATTCGCCTGCAGCTACCAGGTAATTCTGAGGGGCGCCGGTATGGGTAAAGAACCCGAAGGTTTGACCCAGCAGGCCGATCCGGGCATTAACCGCCGGAGCATCTCCTGAAACGGGTTTCTGCAGTATTTCAATACCCAGCTCCCCGTATTCGTTCCGCATACGGAAATCTATATTAATCACGGAATCTGTTAGTTGCGGGAAGATCACGGTTGCATCACTCTTCGGTTTCAGCTCCATGGAATAAAAACCGGAGTTAATCACGGTATTACTGGTTACTGCCTTGCCTGTCAGGCTAATATCCGTCTTAGCCCAGAAGGGAATTTCTTCGGTAACGGGGCATCCCTGGTAGAATCGGTCGAAGTTCTCGCTGAATGGGAAGGAGATTCCGGTGAAGGTTGAAAAATGGTTGATACCGGAATAATAGACGGTATCTCCGTGAAAAGCCTCTACTCTCCAGTAGTAATCCTTGTTCGGCTCGAAGGTTCCGGCATAGGTTTTTTCCGCCTGAAATACAGAAACGATTTCAAGGTTGTTGCGGCTCGGGCCCACATAAACATTGTAATACACACCTTCGACGTTGGCAGGGTTCGCATACCAGGAAAGCTGCGCTACGCCGGGGATGTTGGCCTCACGGGCCGGAACCGGATAGCAGGGGGCAAAGACGGCAGGCTGGGTATGCAGCAGAAGATCCGCATTGGCCCTGATTTTTGGCACGAATTCCTTGAAGGATTCAACACTGATAAAGCAGGTGGTTGGAGCTCCGTCTATACCGGCCGTCCAGGTGTTGAGGTAGAATTCCGATATCTTCGGGAAGTACTTGTCAACCCCATAAAGGTCCATAAGCGCATTAAGGTAAGGAATTGTGTTCCGGAGATTGATGAAGGTAACCTTTGAATTGTGCCGGAAGTCATACAGGTCAAACGGAAGAAAATCATACCCGTAAAGTTGAATGAGATTCCGGGTGTCCGACACGGTGGTATAGTCAAATGCAGAACACTTAAAGAAGCGGAAGTGCGTAAGCCTGCCCTGGTAATCGCCTGTTTTCAAGGCATTCATTCCGGATCCGTCAACCCTGAGGTTCCTCAATTGAGGCAGCTTTTCGATCCCGCGATGATCGGAGAAATCAATTTCCAGGTCGCGGATGAGCTCCAGTTCTCCCTTGAACGGCTGCCTTACCAGATCGGTTTTGTAGCCATTCTTGGTGTTGATCATCTGCCTGAGTGGTATGCTCGGAATATCGGACGTAGTTTGATCGGTAAGGTAGAGTACCGGAGCACTGAGCCCTGAAGCGCCCTGGGTTCCATAAACGGCAACAATCCTGATGTTCGCACTGGTTCCCATCGTCAGAGAATCAATGACAATCGTATTCTCACGGGTTTCGGCAATCGGGACGAGGCCGTCTCTCAGTACCACAAATCGGGTTAAAAGATTGAGTGTTTCTGCATCTGCACTAAGTGTCCAGCTGAACTGGACCCCTCCCTGCGTTGCGGCGATGGCCACGTTGGAGGGCACAGGCCAGTCAAGGAAAACAGGATGGTAGTTCAGGTAGACGTTCAGGAGGTTATGTTCGCCCCCGATATTGACGACCGGAAAATCGATCAGATAGAACCCATCAAGGGTACCGCCCATTCCGAGGTTAAAGTGAAAGAGCTCGGAACCGCCGTAACCATCAATCACAAAAGCCTTTCCAACCCAGTCGGCCAGCACCGGCCTGCGGAGTGACAGCTGATGCAGAAGGATCGGTTTCAGGTCATATTCCCAGATCTCAACTTTGCGCATGTCGGGACTGTAATTATAATACTCAACGAGGGTCTGCGAGTAAGATTCGAGCCCCGCTCCGGCAGGCTGCAACCGGCAGGCAGCCGCCATGCAGAAAACCAGCGTATCAACTGCCGGATTTCCTTCATTGTCAGCCATACGGGAGAAATTGAACCGGTAATCCTGGAATTTCATCTTGAACTCCCCAACCCCGTTCAGCAAATATTTTATTTCACCATTACCTGTAAAGGGAAATCCATAATAGCGATAAACCTGCGCCATTGCGATGGGTACGGAGCCGCCAGTTTGAAACTTGCCCCCTGGATAGAGGTTGAAATAGCTGCTCTCAACCGCCCAATGCGTGCGGAGCAGCGGAGCAATAAGTCCTTTTTCACCGGATTTCAGAACCGAGGTTCCGGTTGCCCATGCCTGGCGGATCTCATCGCTGATTTCTGATTTCTTCTGATAAGCTTCGCACTGACGAACAAGACCGGAAATCAGGGTTGAAAAGATTTCAGGTGCAGTTTCCGGATTTTCCGGAAAATTGCTTTCCCAGGAATAACCCAGCACCGGCGGGCACTTATCGTCCTTTGCAACGAGGACAAATCCTTTGGGTTCAACCCGGACTACAAAGAAGGGGAGCCCGGTTTTCAGGTTTGAGATAACGGAGGTGCTGTTGCTGCCTGCCGGAAACTGTCTGTCCACCACTTTGGCAGCTACGGCGGTCGCCTGACTGCGGTCTACTTCTTCTGCCTGCACCAGGCTGGTGCCCAGCACTATTGTAATCATGATACCAATGATCACCCGGAATTTCTTACCCCTGAACATCATATCTCCTTGTGTTTAATTAAGCCGATCAAGATACGATATTCGGGGAAATTTCCCCTACGGGAATGGTTAACAATTTACCTGATTTTACCGGTAATACGGGGCACTATCCTTCAATTTCGCTCAATTCCAGCCAGCGGAGTTCTTTTGCATCGATGAGGCTGATGATCTCGCCGATCCGGTGACTCATCGTGACAAGCTCCCCCGGGGAAGGGGTACCACTCCCGACTATAGACTCCAGACTCGCTTTCTCCGCTTCCAGCGCGGAGATTTCCTCAGCCAGGGTTTCGAATTCCCGGCGCTCGTTGTAGGTCATCTTTGCTTTCGGTGGCTCCTGTTTAGGTTTGCCTTTCTTCTCCTTTGGACCGGCATCGCGGGAGGCCTGCTCTTTTTCCAGGATCATTTTATCCCGATAGATCGAGTAGTTCCCGGGGAAGTCGCGGATTTCACCGGAACCGTCAAAAACGAACAGGTGGTCAACCACCTTGTCCATAAAGTAGCGGTCGTGCGAAACGATGATGATGCACCCGTCGAACCGCATCAGGTAATCCTCAAGCACCGTGAGCGTAAGAATATCGAGGTCATTGGTCGGCTCATCAAGAATCAGGAAATTGGGGTTCTGCATCAGGACGGTGAGCAGGTAAAGCCGCCTTTTCTCGCCGCCGCTAAGCTTGGAAACAAAGCCATACTGCACATTCCGCGGGAAGAGGAACATCTCCAGCAGCTGCGGGGCGCTCAGGGTCCTTCCGGGTGCAGGCTCGATCACCTCGGCAATCTTTGTGATCACATCGATCACGCGGTCATCGGGATTGAACTCAATCCCCTGCTGCTTGTAGAAACCAAACCGGATGGTAGGTCCGGGGTCGGCATGGCCCGTATCGGGCTCCAGCATTCCGGTAATTACATTAAGGAACGTGGTTTTTCCGGCGCCATTCGGACCGATCATTCCGATTTTCTCAAACCGCTGGAACTTATAGCTGAAATCGCTGAACAGCACCTTGTCATCATAAGCTTTTGCCAGGTGATAGAGATCGAGCACCTTACGGCCCATGCGGCTGGTCTGGATGCGGATATCGCCCATCTCAGCCTGATAGTCCTTCCTGGCATCCTCCTTCAGCTGCTGGAAAGCCTCGATCCGGTATTTGGGCTTTGTGGTGCGGGCTTTCGGCATCCGGTTCACCCACTCGAGCTCCTTCTTCATCAGGTTGGAGGCCTTTTCTGTTTGCCGCTGGTCGAGTTCCATCCGTTCGCGGCGCTTGTCGAGGAAGATCTCATAGTTGCCCCGGTAGCGGATCAGGGTTTTATCGGTAAGTTCCAGAATCTCAGTACAAACGCGGTCGAGGAAATACCGGTCGTGCGTTACCATCAGCACCGTGATATGGGATTGTCCCAGATACTCCTCCAACCACTCGATCATATCAAGGTCGAGATGGTTGGTCGGCTCATCCAAAATGAGCAGATCGGGTTGAGGCACCAGGACTGCAGCAAGTGCGAGCCTCTTCCGCTGTCCGCCCGAGAGTTCGCCCACTTTCTGACTCAGGTCGGTGATTTTCAGTTTGTGCAGTACCTCCTGGATGCGCGTTTCGCAATCCCAGGCATTGAGATGGTCCATTTCCCGGATCGCAAGGTCCATGCGGTCGTGGTCGTCACCGGCCATGGCCTCCTCATAATTCCGGATGGCATTCGAGAATTGAGGCAGGGAATAGAGCACCTGGCTAAGCACATCCAGATGATCAAAGAGTTCAGGGTCCTGCAGCAGAAATCCGATACGAAGGCCTTGCATGGTGTTCACAGCCCCTGCATCCGGCTCCTCCACGCCCGACAGGATTCGCAGGAGCGTCGACTTCCCCGCCCCGTTTCGTGCGATCAGCGCGATCTTCTGGTTCTTGTCGATCGAAAGGGAAAGAGCCTCGAACAGCGACTGTTCGCGGTAGGATTTCGATATTTTTTCGGCCTGGAGGTAATTCAAGGGGATTGGATCTATTTGGCCGCAATATTACGGAAAAGGGAGCAAGATTAAGTATTTGGAAAATGCGTAACTTTAGGCTGTTCGCTCAAATCAAAAACCAAATTATCCAGTTTATGAAACATCTTCTTTCAACCCTGCTTGTGCTTATTGTGGTTTTCGCCGCCTGCAAAAAGGACAACTGTATCGAGAATCCTCAGATCGAAATGCTGAAAGGCACCTGGCAGGTGGCACAGGTCGATTCAGGCTATGCGCCGGTTTATTACCTTTTCAGTTACCATCCGATAGACACCCTTGACCTGACCGGAACCCTCACATTCGGAGAGAATAATACGGGGACTATGGATGGATCCGTCAATGGAATTGCCTGCGGTATGTCGGATTTTCTCTGGGTTTATGAAGATTCCCTTAAAACGATCAATTTCATTTTCAATGAGAATTACACAAAGGGGGTGGTTCAGAAACTGACTGAAGATTCGCTGGTCTTCCAGTTTAAGAATTACTGCT
>CAYQFT010000204.1:0-5840 GCA_964416825.1 uncultured Porphyromonadaceae bacterium | reverse complement strand
CGGATTGGGAATCCGGATTTTCACTAACCTAAAACCTAACCTATGAAATGATCCAAAGCGGATCTTAGCGGAATTTGCAACTTTTCCAAAGTACCCTCCAATTTGTCCCTTTTGTCGGGCGTTTGTTTTACAATGTTACTTTCATAACACTGTTAGAAAAATCACACAACAAATATATAGATCATTTTTAATATTGACAAACAACTTCTGCCAATTGAGTGTTTAATTTTTATCAACAGCTTGAATGACTTGTTCACAGTTGAAAAGTTGTATTTTTGGCACCACCTAGAAAGAGAAAGATGAATAGATTTTATAAATTCTTAGGATACAGTATACTTAGCCTGATCGTATCCGTATCGGGATATACACAAACCCGCTCCGGAATCACATCGGCGGAATTAAGAAAGCATGTGGGGTATCTTGCTTCCCAGGAACTTAAGGGCCGGTATCCGGGTACTCCCGGGGATTTGGCAGCAGCCAGCTATATCCGCGACTGCTTTAAGGAATATGGACTGAAGACTTTCACAACCGATGGTTTCCAGACATTCCGGGTAACCACCGGTATTGCCAAGGGCTCGACTAATAAGTTGGCAATCAACGGAATCGTAGCCAACCCGGATCAGGATTTTATGCCGCTCTCCATCAGTGATAATGGCACTGTTTCCGGAACCCTGGCCTTCGTGGGTTATGGATTCAGCGTGGATACAGATTCTTTAAAATGGGATGATTATGCAGGCCTCAACCTAAAAGGTAAGATCGCCGTAGTATTGCTCGGAGCGCCGGAACCAGAAGCGGGTGTTGCAATGGATCCTTTTGAATCACACGGTTCCGTAAGGTCGAAGCTATTGCTTGCCAGGGATGCGGGTGCCACCGGAGTTATTCTGGTTGCCGGGCCCGCTTATGACCCCAAGGATGAACTTGAATTTGGCACAAACAAGGAAAACTCTGCAGGCTTGCCGGTTATCCGGGTGAAGCGTAGTTACCTGAATCAATTTTCTGAGGCCTTCGGGATGACAATGGAAAACGCCGAAAAGCAGCTCAACGTTAATCATAAGCCACTATCCCGCCTGGTTAACCTTAGCGTCAACCTGACTACCGATCTTATCACCACCACTTCAGAAACTCGTAATATCGTCGCCTATTTGCCAGCGGTGAATGCAAAAAATGCAGGAGACTGGGTGGTTGTCGGCGCACATTATGATCATTTAGGAACCGGGGGCGCAGGCAGCAGTTCCCGGATTCAGGATACCGTCGGTGTCCATCCGGGAGCCGATGATAATGCATCCGGGGTTGCTGCAATCATTGAAATGGCTGGAAACCTGGCAGCAAAACAATCTGAATTAGACCGGTCAGTTCTTTTCGTAGCCTTCACGGGTGAAGAAATGGGCTTGCTCGGATCAAAATATTTTGTAGCAAATCCACCGATCCCCATTGGGAGCATCAGCGCCATGTTTAACCTCGATATGGTTGGTCGCCCGAATGAAGAGCGCAGGATTTCGATCAGCGGAACCGGAACGGCAGCCGAGATGGACAGCATCCTGAGCCTCATTAAGCCCGGTAAGCTGACCTGGTCCCGCTCTCCGGAAGGCTACGGACCCTCTGACCATGCCTCGTTTTATTCGGCAGGAATTCCTGTTTTTTATTTCAGCACAGGTGCCCATCTGGATTATCATACACCGGCAGATACCCCGGATAAGCTGGATTATGAGGTGATGAAGATACTCTCAGACCAGATATCAGACATGATACTCTCCGTAGCTGAAGCACCTTCCAAACTTACTTTCCGGGAAGCCGGTCCGAAAGCTACAGACTCCGGACGGAGAAAACTAAAAGTAACGTTGGGAATCATGCCCGATGTTTCCGGCACTGAGAATAACGGGTTGCGTGTTGAGTTTGCAACTCCGGGTAAACCTGCAGCCCTCGCGGGAATTGAGAAAGGCGACCGGATTACATCCATCAACGGACTTCCGGTTACAAATGTTTATGATTACATGAGCCGCCTCCAGAGCCTTAAGGCTGGACAGACCGCCTCGGTGGAGCTTACCCGAGGTGAAAAGAAAATTGTAGTTTTGGTTCAACTTTAATAATATGAAAATGAAGAAGACCCTTTTATGGATCGCTGCGATAGTGATAACGCTATCTGCCGCAATATATCAGAGAAAAACAGGCCCAACCTATCCAAGGGCGGAAAAGATCACTCTGGGAGATACTACTTATGATCTTGATCTCTTGCGGACATCTGGCGAACGTGATGCCAGGATCAAGCTACCCATAACCGATACAGCAGTGCACGCAACACTTTATTATAAGCGTTTGGGTGTTGCCGAGGAGTTTACTCCGGTTCAGTTTGCACTAAGGGATATCCGCTATCATGGTTTTTTCATGACAAAAATTCTGAGGAAGAAAGATGAAACCGCGCTTGCGGCCTATCTTCCCCAGCAGCCTCCGGCCGGCAAGCTTGAGTATTATATAGAACTCACCAAAGATGGAAAGACTACTTCGGTTGCACGTGAAAAACATGTGATAATCAGGTTTAAAGGTGATGTCCCTGCCGGTGTTCTGATTCCTCACATCCTGCTTATGTTTATGGTAATGTTGTTTTCTACTGTTGCAGGGCTGTATGCCATTTTTAAAGTGGACCGTTTCAAGCGGTTCACCATTTGGACCTTTGGCCTTTTATTGATCGGAGGCTTCATTTTCGGCCCATGGGTGCAGTGGTATGCCTTTGGCGAATGGTGGACCGGCGTTCCGTTCGGCTGGGACCTTACCGATAACAAAACGTTGTTTGCATTCATCTTCTGGATCGCAGCACTTTTTGGAATCAAGGGAAAAGGCAGGCCCTGGCTGATCATCCTTGCAGCTGTAATGACCCTGGTTATTTTCAGCATACCCCATAGCCTGTTTGGATCAACCCTCGACTATACCAGCGGATCGGTAACCCAGGGCTAAGCAAATCAGGAACCTGACATTTTAACACTGGCACGGCCTTTGAAAAGCCGAGCCAGTAATCAATTCTATTGTCTTATGGAAACTTCAAAGCAACAGGGCACCATTAATGTTACTTCGGAAAACATTTTTCCGATCATTAAGAAATTCCTCTACTCGGATCATGAAATATTCCTTCGGGAGCTGATATCCAATGCCGTAGACGCTACCCAAAAACTAAAAACACTTGCCTCTGTGGGTGAGTTTGCCGGTGAACTCGGCGATCTGACTATCAGGATATCGATAGACAAGAAGAAAAAGACCCTTACAGTTTCTGACAGGGGTATAGGTATGACTGCCAAGGAAATCGAAAAGTTTATCAATCAGATTGCTTTCTCGGGTGCCGAGGAATTCATGAAGAAGTATAAAAAGGATGCCAATGCCATTATTGGACATTTTGGACTCGGATTTTATTCCTCCTTCATGGTCTCCGACAAGGTTGAGATCATTACTAAATCTCATAAGCGCGGTAAGGCGGCAAAATGGACCTGCAAGGGGGATCCTCAATATGTAATGGAAGAGTTTGACCGGGAAGAACGGGGAACGGATATTGTCCTGCATATTGACAAGGATTCGGCCGAGTTTTTAGAAGAAGACCGCATCCTGGGCTTACTCAACAAATATTCCCGCTTCCTGCCGGTTCCCATCGCCTTTGGCAAGGAAAAAGAATGGAAGGACGGAAAGTATGAAGAAACAGACAAGGACAAGATCATCAACAATACCGAACCGGCCTGGACCAAAAAGCCGGCCGACCTTAAGGATGAGGATTACGCGGCATTCTACAAGGAGCTCTACCCGATGGCTGAGGAGCCCTTATTCCACATTCACCTGAATGTTGATTACCCATTTAACCTCACGGGAATTCTTTATTTCCCGAAAATCAGGAACAATTTCGAGGTTCAGAAAAACAAGATTCAACTCTTCAGCAACCAGGTTTATGTGACCGACTCTGTTGAAGGTATCGTTCCTGACTTTCTGACATTATTGCATGGTGTTCTGGATAGTCCGGATATTCCCTTGAATGTCAGTCGCTCTTACCTGCAGTCGGATCAGAACGTTAAGAAAATATCAGCTCACATTACAAAAAAGGTTGCTGATCGTCTGAAAGATATCTTTACATCCAATCGGGAACAGTTTGAGCAAAAGTGGGATGACCTTAAGCTTTTCATAAATTATGGGATGCTGACGGAAGAAAAATTCTGGGATAAGGCCAGGGAATTTGCACTGCTGAAAACCACGGATGACAAATATTTTACCTACGACGAATACAAAGACATTATCAAGGGGAACCAGACCGATAAGAATGGAATGCTCGTATATCTATATGCCAATGACAAGGATGAGCAGTACAGTTTTATCAGTGCGGCAAAGGAAAAAGGTTATGACGTCCTCATTATGGACGGACAGTTCGATACCCACTTTTTGAATCACCTGGAAGAAAAACTTGAGAAAACTCATTTTGTAAGGGTTGACTCGGAAGTTGTTGAGAAATTGATTGAAAAGGACGAAAAGCGGGAATCCAAACTCGATAAAAACATGCAGGATTGGCTGAAGCCTGTGTTTAAAAGTCAGGCCCCGGGGGAAGGCTATTTTATTACGTTTGAATCCCTTTCAGAAACGGCTGCCCCGGTTATTATCACCCAATCGGAATGGGGCAGGAGGATGAAGGAAATGTCGAAGCTATCAGGAGGCATGAATTTTTATCGCGACCTTCCCGACAACTTTAATATGGTTGTGAACACCAATCACCCTGTAGTCATTGATGTTGCTGAACAGATGCAAGGAGCCTGCGGTGCTGAGGTTGGAAAAATTGAGGAGGAACTCAAATCGGTAAGGGATGACAAGGAGAGTCTTGAAAAGCTTCTCAAGGGCAAAAAGGAAGATGAGTTGATGCAGGAGGAGAAGGACAAGCGGGATGAACTGGGCAAAAAGGTTGAGGAGATTGAGAAGCAGCGTGATGAAGTTCTTACTGGATTCGGGAAAGATGCAAAAGTTGTAAAGCAACTGATAGACCTCGCTTTACTGGCGACGAACCGGCTTTCCGGCGAAGCGCTTGACGCTTTTGTCAAGCGAAGTATCTCCCTGTTGGGAAAATAATCAGGGGGTTCATTACCTTTAGGCCATTAAACCAGCAGCATGAAAACCAGAATAATTCTTATTGCCGTCTTTCTTATCGGAATGGGCGGGATGGCCAGCGGTCAGGTATTGTCCTACGGAGCACGACTGGGTATGGGGTTTCCGGGATTTTATGATGAGGATATAGCCAGTCAGCGGATAACCCTGGCTGCCGGTTTGGTAGGCAGTCTCCGGCTTACTGATGCTTTTCAGATCATGACGGAAGTTGGTTACCAGCGGAAAGGGAACAAGTATACCAACCAGTTCTGGAATGCTCAGGGTGATGTAGTGGAAGATTCCACCTATCTGGTAAAGACCAATATGGACTATGTGACCATACCTCTATACTTTCGGCTGAACCTTGGCCGGTCCAATAAGTTTTACCTTCAGGCAGGAGGTTATTATGGTTATCTCCTCCACTCCAATTTTACCGGTATGAGGCTCGGGGAAATGGTCAACAAAGTCTCACTGGCTGATGGCCTTGGAAAACATGATTTTGGCCTGATTGCTGGTGGCGGCATTGAAACACCCATAAGGCAGGGGCTGAGCGTAGTTTTGGACATTAAATATCAGCTTGGCCTTAAAGACCTTAATATTGATCCACTGATCATTGGAAACTCAAAGCCGCTGAGGAACAAGGGATTGACGATGAGTATGGAGTTTATTGTGGATAATGAGTAGGAGGAAGGGCACAGGGGCACAGGGGCACAGGGGCACAAGGGCACAGGGGCACAAGGGCA
>CAYQFT010000203.1:2816-5904 GCA_964416825.1 uncultured Porphyromonadaceae bacterium | reverse complement strand
GTAATCGACTCCGGGGATGGCAGCTCGCTGCTGCCGGAAATGTTCTCCAATGGCCTGCCCAGCACATCGGAATCGGTGTCCTCAAAAAACGAAAACCGGGCTCCGAGCACGGCAGCCAGGATCATGTTCGGCTGGATGGCCCCCACAAGAATCTGGTTTTCCTTCACATACCTGGCCTGAACCAGATTGTCCTCCATGTTGTAAATGGCATATCGGGGGAACTGTTCCCTGACAAACCGATTTATTTTCCGGTCCTGTTCAAACCTGAAAACCGGGTCGAGATAATAAAGGTCGGGAAAAACAAATCCCCCGTTCTTGTTCAGCCAACCCTTGGATACACTGGCCTGGATTTTTATCATTACACGGCAAAATAAGGTTTGCTGGTCTGCCATTTCCCTTTGGTAAAATCCGGGAAGGCGACCGGTGCATTTTTTGCAATCGAGATGCCCGACAGTTCAACAATTGCAGTCATCACCGCCGAATCGTATACATCAATGGGTGTCGGGCCTTTTGCCCTGACGGCCTCAATAAACTGGTTCAGCATCACAAAATCGGTTCCGCCATGCGACTGGGCCGAAAAATCGCTGCTCCACCACTTATGATTGTGCTTCTCCTCGTAGGGTTTCCAGGGTTCCCACGTGTGGTATTGAGGACTCTTACCCTCCAGGTAGATGGAACTCTTTTCTTCATCATATACGCCCAGGGTTCCCTCCAGCAGCCAGCGATTGGAATAGGGCCGGGGCAGTTGCATATCATAATTGATTACCAGGGTTTTGCCCATTTTTGTCTTAAGCACGGAGGTCACGATATCGCCCTGCCGGTACTTCAGGTTTGCGTTGGGGTGATCCGGCCCGAACTTTCTTTTGAAATACGCATTGATGCCCTTCGAAGCCGATGCGGTAGAATAGATCTCCGTAAAAACATCCCCGCAGTTGATATCCATCCAGCTGAGGATAGGCCCGACGCTGTGCGTGGGATACTGGTCGCGGTTATATTTCAGGAGATATTCGGCGGGCCATTTCTGGGCGCCGGTTGCACTGTCGAAAAACCAGTGATCAATGCAGTCGTGGGAGTGGGCGCAATGGCAGTGGACAATCTCTCCGAACATCCCCTGGCGTTTCATGTTCAGGGCGGCCAGGTTGTCCTGCCGGAAGCTCCAGTTTTCCAGCATCATGCAGGGGATGCCGGTTTTTTCCGATGTTTCCACCAGCTCCCAGGTATCCTCAACGGTCAGGGCTGCCGGCACCTCTATCCCCGGATAGATCCCGTTTTTCATGGCATGCAGGGCAATGGCCGCATGTGAATCCCAGTAGGTGGCGATTATCACGCAGTCAAGCTTTTCCTTATCGAGCAGCTCCTTCCAGGTGTTTTCGTCGCGGCAGTAAACAGTGGGATTGGATTTTCCGGCTTTCCGGCAATAATCGGCTGCATTGTCGGCCTTGGCTTGGGTCAGGTCGCACACTGCAGTTATCTCGATATTTTCCATTCCGAGCAGGGTGCCGATGTGGCTCATTCCGCGCCCGCCGGTCCCTATGACTCCGACTTTCACCGTTTTCTTTTCTGGGTTGCGAGCCTGCAGATCAATTGGTAAAACACTCAGGCCCAGGGCAGCTAGGCTTCCCCGTTCGATAAATCCTCTTCGCGAGATATTTTTCATAATTCATTTTTTAAACCACATAGGCACAGTAGGACACAATAGAAGGACAATAAAAAGGGTATTTCCTTAATGCTAAATTACCAATTCCAACCTATTGTGATCTATTGTGCCTATTGTGGTTAAAAAATAGAAATTACCCTCTTTTCCCCACCCTGTGCCCCAACGTTGCATAGTACAGGATGAACAGGTAGCAGGGTATCACAATTAGATAGGCTTTCTGCGGGTTCACAACATCAGCCAGGCGACCATAGAGCAGCGGCAGCAGCGCCCCGCCCAGGTTCCCCATGATCAGCAGCGACGAGCCGATCCGGGTGAACCGTCCGAGCCCCTCCAAAGCCAGCGGCCACACGGAGGGCCATATAAGTGCATTGGCCATGCCGAGCAAGGCGATGAAAACGACAGATGCCATTTTCGGCACTCCTATTGCCGCCAGTGTCAGCACAATACCGAGGATCGCACACGTTCTGAGCGCTTTCACCTGGGTTATGTACCGGGGAATTGCAATAACCCCGATCGTGTATCCCAGGATCGAAGCCAGCATGGTGAGGGAGGTGAAATGCTTTGCCACTGATATAGGAATACCCTGACTCAGCCCGTAGCTGATAATGGTGTCGCCCGCGATGATTTCCAGCCCCACGTCGCAGAAAATGGCTACAACGCCCAACAGGAGATACGGATATTGAAAGATACTGGTTCGTGCGGCATGTCCGTCCTTGTCGTCACCGGCATTCCGGATGTTCGGGTCGATCTCGGGCAATCCGGAAATCTTCACCAGGATGCCTACCAGAATCAGGATAGCTGCCATCACGAAATAAGGAATGATGATCCGCGAGGCCAGTTCGTCCAGTGCGGCGGCTTTACTGACCAGGTCCATCGATTTTAGTTTTTCAAGCAGCGCATCTCCCTCCTTCAGTGCCATTACGCCGAACAGGTAGGTGGCAATGATGCCGGCCGACTTATTGCAAATTCCCATTATACTGATCCGCTGGGCAGCGCTCTCGATCGGTCCCAGAATGGTGATATACGGGTTGGCTGCCGTTTGCAGGATGGCCAGGCCGGTGCCCATGATGAAAAGCCCCGACAGGAAAAAGAGATACGTGCGGGTAAAGGCGGCTGGAATAAACAACAGCGCCCCGGCAGCCATTACAAACAACCCGATCATCATTCCTCCCTTTAAACCGGTCCTTTTCAGCACCCACGAGGAGGGAATCGCCATCAATACATAGGCAATATAAAAAGAAAAGGCAACGAGATAGGATTCAAAATGGTTGAGTTCGCAGGATATTTTCAGATAGGGAATGAGGATGCCATTGAGCCAGGTAATAAATCCGAATATAAAAAAGAATACACCTATCGTTCCGATAGTGAGCCAGTTGGCCTGAGTCTTATTCTTAACCATTCCCATGGCATTAATCCGCGTGATATTTTTTC
>CAYQFT010000203.1:0-2716 GCA_964416825.1 uncultured Porphyromonadaceae bacterium | reverse complement strand
GCCTGAGTCTTATTCTT
This sequence comes from uncultured Porphyromonadaceae bacterium, assembly GCA_964416825.1. Lineage (GTDB taxonomy): Bacteria > Bacteroidota > Bacteroidia > Bacteroidales > UBA12481 > UBA12481. Next base: position 2,699 of record CAYQFT010000203.1, on the reverse strand, counting down.
AACCATTCCCATGGCATTAATCCGCGTGATATTTTTTCAAAGTACATTTTTTTAACCACAATAGGCACCGAGTTTTTCCTAGATTTACTTATTAAAAGTTACTTATGTGGTTTACCAGCTGCCGGAAGCACTTTATTATCACAATTGGATTGGCGGTTAGCCTTTTCCCAACTACCAGTCTGTCTGGACAAAAATTTATCAATCAATTTGATAGTATTTACCGCACAGGGCTTGATAAAATAAGCACCGATCTGCAGGGCGCCGGACAGTGTCTGAATGATCTGGCGTCCTATCAGAAAGAGCTCACTCCCATTCAGAAAGCCAAAATCAGTTATTTACGGTTAAGACTGATTTATTCTGATGACGATCAGGTAAAAGCCCTCGAAAGCAGTATGTTAAAAGCACCTGATTCCCTTGTGCATGAAGACGCACTTATTTACTCGGCCCAGAGGTACCTTGAAAAATCGATGCCCGACAAGGCCATTCCCCTTTTAATGAAAGCTATTGATTCTCTGAAATCTGGATCCGATAAAACCACCTTTTGCAAGATTAATTTGTGTGAAGCATACAGGCAGAAACAGGAATATGCAAAGGGTCTGGACATGCTGAATGAGATCCTCTTCACCAAAAAATCCATTTCAGACATCAACCGGGCTTTCACTTATAACCGCCTGGCCGCCATCTATAATGAACAGGGCAACATCAAAATAAACCCTGCCGATTCCGTTATTAAATACTCGGAACTTTGCATGGCCCTTTCTGGAAAGATCGGCAGTAAATCAAACCTGGGGTTATCACAAAATGAGCTCAGCTATCAGCTTTTTTTGAAAAAACAATACGATAAAGCACTTGATCTGTCGGTTAATGCCGTACGGAATTTCAAGGAGGCCGGCATGATGTACAGCGCCATGAACGCGTTGATCAATCAAAGCAACATTTTTATTGGTTTGAAGGAATCAAAACCTGCCCTTCAGGCTGTGGCCGATGCCGCTGATCTTAGTAAAATAGAGGAGAACAGGAATCTTTACATGCGGTTGTATCTCCAGTTTTCAAACATCTATTATTCAATGGGCAATTATAAGGATGCCTGTGATTTCCTGGAAATCTGCCGCCAGCTGCAGGTGGATTTCTTCAGGGACCGCATAGATGTGCAGATCAACGAGCAATCGGCCAGGTATGATTTGCTGATCAAGGAGCAAAAAATTCGGGAGGAAAAGCAAAAAAATGAGTTCATTCAGAAGCAGAAAGTCTCTCTGATTGTTATCCTTGTAATCCTCTGCATTGCGTTTATTTCCAGCTTCTTCTACTTCAAACTGAAAAGGAAGGAATTCCTGAAGCAGAAACTGATCGAAGCCGTCATTGAAACTGAAGCCAGCGAGCGTAAGCGCATTGCCAGGGACCTGCACGATGGATTGGGGCCCGTTTTATCAGCCGTAAACCACTATTTTCAGGCTTATATCGATGCCCGCGACACCGAAAAGGAATCCATTCAAAACAAGATGCAGCAGGTAATTTCAGGTGCCATTGACGAAGTTTCCAGGATTTCACACAATATAAGTCCGTATGTGCTTGAAAATCATGGCTTACATACCGCTCTAAATAATTTCATAGCCCCGCTTGCTACTAGCAATAAAATAAAGATTGAATACACTTGTGATTTTTTTGAAAGGTTTGAGCCGAACAAAGAATTAACCGTGTACCGGTGTATCACTGAATTGCTCAACAATACAATGAAACATGCCGATGCCACAAAGATTATGCTTGACATTAAAAGCAGGGAAAAGGTGCTCTATGTTGTTTACACCGATAATGGTAAAGGGTTTGACCTGAACCTCGGAAACACGGAAGGAATGGGTTTGTTCAATATAAAAAACCGTGTGGAAACTTTTGGAGGTAAGCTTGCCATAGAGAGCTCGCTTCAGAATGGAATACGGGTAACCATTGAAATTCCTTTATAGCAACCGATTATGGATGAAATTCAGATTGCCGTTATCGACGACCACGATTTATTCCGCGAAGGAATTAAACTGGTGTTAAATCAGATTGAGGGATTCCATGTTGTTTATGATACGTCCAATGGAAACCGGTTTGTTGAAACCCTGAATCAAATCGGAGTGGATATCGTGCTAATGGATATCGAAATGCCGGAAATCAACGGCATTCAAACGACCATAAACGCACTTAAGGTACTACCTGACCTTAAGGTTATTGCCCTTACCATGTTTTCAGATACCGGTCATTATACCCAGATGATTCAGGCCGGAGTTAAAGGATTCCTCCTGAAGAAAACCAACAAGTATGAGCTACAACAGGCTATTTCCACTGTACACCAGGGCGGAAACTATTTTAGCCAGGACATTCTGAAGAAACTGGCTTATCAATACACCAACCATGGAACCGGTACCGAACTCACAAGCCGGGAGCTGGAAGTCATGCTGATGATCTGCCAGGGTTTAACTTCTCAGGAAATTTCCGAAAAACTGAATATCAGCAATAAAACGGTCGAGACCCACCGATCCAATATTTTCATCAAGGCAAATGTCAGGAACACCGCAGGATTGATCGTGTGGGCCATTAAAAATCAATACTTTACCGTAGAGTAAGGGTTTTCCCTTACCCAAAATACGGTTCTACCCTTAGTAGATATCCGAGTTTCCCCATAAAAATTCCCGTATCCCCGGGAATACCTTTCCATTGTG
>CAYQFT010000202.1:3977-5919 GCA_964416825.1 uncultured Porphyromonadaceae bacterium | reverse complement strand
GACAAAACCCCCGGCCTGAAGGCCGGGGTTACTGATGAGTAACCTTCTACCTTGCTGCAAAGAGTTATGAAATAACGCAATATGCTGATATTTACCATACTAGGAATTTTAGAAATGACTAAATAAACGTCTTCGACAGACATCAGTAACCCCGGGTTTCAACCCGGGGATTTTGTCCCAACCCCGGAGGGTAAGGTTCGCAATCATCACTTGTCAAGGCCTTTAAAGGCCTTGACAAGTAAAAAAGGGAAGATACTGCTCGTCATCCCCGGTTTAAAAAACCGGGGCAACAGGTAAGTGTTTCAATGCTAAAATCTCATTTTTCCGCACCCCTTTTTCCAGTAAAGTTTTTCTTTGCGACTTTGCGTCTTTGCGAGAAAATTTCTTTTACCTTTACACGTGAAAGTTACCGTGTAAGTTAAATCAACCATGAGGCCCATAACACAGGAAGATATTGCCCGCGAGCTTGGCGTGACCAGGATTACGGTATCGAAAGCGCTGCGGGACCACCCCGATATTTCCGTTGCCATGAAGGCCCGGGTGCTGAAGGCTGCAGAGGAGATGGGCTACTCGCCCAATGAGATCGCGCGGCAGCTCACTTCCCGAACCACACAGACGCTTGGCGTGGTGGTGCCCGACCTGGAGAACAGCTTTTTCAGTCATGTGGTTGACAGCATCATTGATACCGCCACCGACCGGGATTATCAGGTTTTACTGGCCGTATCCCGCGAGAAGGAGGATATTGAACGGAAAAACATTCTGAACCTGGCAGGCAAGCGGGTGGATGGACTGCTGGTTTGTCTTACCCAGCAGACCCGGGATCGCCAGGTCTTTCATCAGGTTAAAAAAATGGGAATCCCCCTGGTTTTCTACGACCGTTCCCTGCCTGAAACCGAGTTCAGCCGGGTGGTCTTTGATGATGCTGCAGGAATGAACCTCGCCGTGGATCAGATCGCAGGCGCCGGATACAGCAGGATCGCCCATTTCGCGGGATACTCAACAACAGCCGTCGGACAGGAGCGCCTCGAAGGATTCCGTTCGGCTCTGCTGCGGAATCAGCTGCCCCTTCGCGAAGAATGGATTTCCGAGGGCGGGTTTGAGGTAGCGGACGGTTACGCTGCTTTTCAAAAGATCAGGAGCCTGGGTCCGCTCCCGCAGGTTATCATCGCCGTGAACGACCGCGTTGCCCTGGGGGCTTACCGCGCCATCCGCGAAGCCGGGCTCAGGATCCCGGAGGATATCGGGATTGTGGGTTTCGGGTTCAGCGAGACGGCTGAACTGTTCTCGCCCACCCTTTCGGTGATCACCCAGGATCCGAGAAACATGGGTATTATGGCTGCCCTGCTGCTGATCGACGAGGTACGATCGGAAGGCCCGGTGGCACATCAGCATATCAGGCTTAAAGAAACTTTTATCTGGAATCAATCCGTGAAATCAAATAGTTAATCATGATGAAAAGAGTAGTTGTTGCCGGGGCCGGCGGATTTATCGGCGGGCATCTTGTAAAGGCCCTCCTGGCCAAAGGATACGTGGTTCGCGCCGTGGACAAGAAGCCGCTGAACCAGTGGTACCAGGTTTCGGAAGAAGCGGATAACCTGATATTGGACCTGAACTTCCGGGAGAATTGCTACCAGGCCGTGAATGGTTTTCATGAAGTGTTCAACCTGGCGGCCGACATGGGAGGAATGGGTTTTATCGAAACCCACAAGGCCGACTGCATGCTGAGCGTGCTGATCAATACACATCTGCTGATGGCGGCGCGCGACAAGGGGATCGACCGTTTCTTCTATGCCTCCTCAGCCTGCGTTTATAATGCCACCAAGCAAACCGACACCGATAATCCGGGCCTGCGCGAAACGGATGCCTATCCGGCCATGGCCGAGGATGGCTACGGCTGGGAAAAACTATTCAGCGAAAGGATGTGCCGCCACTTCATGGAAGA
>CAYQFT010000202.1:0-3877 GCA_964416825.1 uncultured Porphyromonadaceae bacterium | reverse complement strand
GCTACGGCTGGGAAAAACTATTCAGCGAAAGGATGTGCCGCCACTTCATGGAAGATTACGGCATCACCTGCAGGGTTGCCCGTTTTCATAATGTTTACGGGCCTTTCGGCACGTACGACGGTGGTCGTGAAAAGGCTCCCGCAGCTCTCTGCCGGAAGGTCATTGACGGCGAGCTGAATGGCGTGAAGGATATCGTCATCTGGGGCGACGGTCACCAGACCCGCAGCTTCATGTACATCGACGACTGCATCAAGGGGATCCTGGATATCATGTACAGCAACATTGAAGAGCCGATCAACCTGGGCAGCAGCGAGATGGTCTCCATCAACCAGCTGGCCGACATGGCCGAAGAGATTGCCGGGTACAAGCTGAACCGCTCGTACGACCTGACCGCTCCCAAAGGAGTACGCGGCCGCAACAGCGAAAACACCCTCATCAGGCACTATCTCGGATGGGAGCCCTCCACCCCGCTGATCGACGGGCTCCGCAAGACCTACGCATGGATCCGGGAGCAGATGATTGCAGCAAAAAATTCCGATAAACCGGTCAGGTTCAACTAATGGCAGCACCCGAAAAAATCGTGATGGTCTCCGGCTGCTACGACCTGCTGCATGCCGGTCATGTTGCCTTTTTCAAGACAGCCGCTGCTTACGGGAAGCTCCATGTTTACCTGGGGCAGGATGAAAATATCCGCCAGCTGAAAGGCAAGGCGCCCTATTTTTCCCAGGAGGAACGCAGGTTCATGGTCGGGTCCGTACGCTACGTGCAAGAGGCCGTGATCTCCACCGGGATGGGGCTGCTCGATTTTGCCGACGACATGGAACGCCTTAAGCCCGATATTTTCATTGTCAACCACGACGGCAGCAGTCCCGAAAAGCAGGAGCTTTGCAGGAAATTGAGTGTTGAATATATTGTGCTTGAGCGGATACCCGAAGAGGGACTTCCGGTCCGGTCCAGCTCCGGAACCAAGAAGGATCTCCGGTTTCCCTACCGCATCTGCATCGCCGGCGGCTGGATGGACCAGCCGTGGGTATCGGAGGTTCACCCCGGATCGGTGGTGGTAGCGCAGATCTGGCCCACAATCGATTTCAACGACCGCAGCGGCATGGCCACCAGTTCCCGCAGCATCGCCATCGAGCTCTGGGGCAACCAGCTGCCGCCGGGCGATCCGCTGCGTAATGCGCAGCTGCTCTTTGGGGCGGAGAATTTTCAGAACACCTATGTGTCCGGATCACAGGATCATATCGGGTTATTAAAACCGGGCGTCAACCGATTGTATTATAATGGCAGTTATTGGCCGCAAAAGATTGAGACGTCGGTTGATCCTGATATTTGCGACTGGCTGTCGGGCGTGATTCATCTGGTGCCGCTGAGGCCGCGTCCGGAAGGATATAACCCGCTGATCACCAAAAACCTGACTCCTGAAATTGTTAAGGAGCTCGGCGAGGCGGGCGACCGGTGCTGGGAGAGCATCCTGCGAAAGGATGTTAACGGTCTCGGCCTCTCGATGAAACAGACCTTCCTGGCCTGGCGGAAAATGCTGCCCTACACGGTTCCCGACTGGGTACTGCAGGAGATGGAAACGAACTGGTTCCCGCATTATCCGGGAGCGATTACCTCCGGATCCGGCGGCGGGTACGTGATGGTCGCGTCGGAAAGGGCGGTGCCAGGTAGCATACAGGTACGCGTAAGATATTGACCGACGACCGATGACTGATGACTGACGATTTGGGCCAAACCTGTCATTCCGGAAAGCCGGAATCCCCTGGCCCTGGCACGGATGATGGGGATCCTGGCTTTGGCGAGGATGACAAGGCTCAAAATGAACGTTGAGATTCGAACACAGAGTGTTGAATGTTGAAAATCAGATCCAATGAAAACATCTTTTAATCTTTCCGTCCTTCTTTTTTCTTTCGCCTTTCTTCTTTCGCCTTCGGCGGAGATCAGGGCACAGAAGTTTGCGCCGACCTGGGAATCTCTCGCGCAGTACGAATGCCCCGAATGGTACAAAGACGCCAAGTTCGGCATCTTCATCCACTGGGGTGTCTATTCGGTGCCGGCGTTCGGCAATGAGTGGTATCCGCGTCAGATGTACCTGCTGAACGGAACTACCTACAAGCATCATTTGGAGAAATACGGTCCCCAGGACAAATTCGGGTACAAGGATTTTATCCCGATGTTCAAGGCGGAGAAATTCAATGCCGATGAGTGGGCCGAGGTTTTCCGCAAATCCGGCGCAAAATATGTGATTCCGGTAGCCGAGCACCACGACGGATTCGCCATGTACGATACGCGTTTATCGGAATGGAATGCCATGAAGATGGGCCCGAAACGGGATATTATCGGTGAACTGGCAACCGCCACCCGGAAACACGGAATGGTTTTCGGCCTCTCCTCCCACCGGATCGAGCATTGGTGGTTCATGAACGGCGGAAAGAAGATCCCGTCGGATGTGCAGGATCCGAAATACGCGGGATTGTACGGTCCGGCCATGGAAGAAAAGGATACCCTCACGGCGGAGTTCATGAACGACTGGCTCCTGCGCTGCACCGAGCTCGTCGACAAATACCAGCCCCAGGTTTTCTGGTTCGACTGGTGGATCGAGCAAAAGGCGATGGAACCCTATCGGAAGACATTTGCAGCCTACTACTACAACAGGGCGGAAGATTGGAAAAAAGGAGTTGTGATAAATTACAAGAATGAATCCTATCCTCCAAACGTGGCCGTGTATGACATTGAGCGCGGCAGCAGCAAGGCAACCAAGAAGTACCCCTGGCAGACCGACACCTCCATCGGAAAACGGAGTTGGGGCTATATCGACGGCGAAGAGAATAAAACGCCCAACTCGCTGATCGACGACCTGATCGACATCGCCAGCAAGAACGGCAACCTGCTGCTCAATATCGGGCCAAAAGCCGACGGCACCATACCGCAGGAGCAGATCGACGTGCTGCTTGAGATCGGAAAATGGCTGGATATCAATGGGGAAGGGATTTATGGCACCCGCCCCTGGAAGATTGCCGGCGAAGGTCCGACTGAAAACCCGGATGGCGGATTTGGCGAAAGCAAGCGTTCCGATTATTCTGCAAAAGATTTCCGGTTCACGGCAAAAGGCGACGACCTCTATGTTTTCTGCCTGGATATCCCGGCAGGCAAAAAGATGATGATCCAATCCCTATCCCTGAATTCCGATCCGGGCCGGCCTATCCGGAGCATCACCATGCTGGGATCCTCCGAACCTCCAAAATGGAAGCAAAAGGCTGATTTACTTGAAATCACCATCCCGAAAACCACGCCTTCAGATCATGCCATCGGTTTCAGGGTAGAGTTTTAACAAGGTTATTTTAACCGAATTAATTTTTGTTATGCAAAAAATCATTCTAATTCCAGCCCTTATTCTCCTGATGTTTTGTTCACGTCAGGCCAAAGAGACCGTATCCGACCGGGTGCTCATCTACAACCAGCCCGCCCAATCCTGGAACGAGGCCTTGCCTGTTGGCAATGGCCGTCTGGGAGCCATGGTGTTCGGAGGCATTGTTCGGGAACGGATTCAGTTCAACGAAGAAACACTCTGGACCGGAGAGCCACACGATTACTCCCATCCGGGGGCATCGGAATATCTGGATACCATCAGGCAGCTGCTGTTTGCCGGCAAGCCTCGCATAGCGGAAGAGATTGCCATGGAGCATTTTATGAGTATCCCCATCGGGCAGAAAGCCTATCAGCCTTTCGGCGATCTATATATCGATTTTCCTGGTCATGAAAAGGCTACTGATTATCATCGGAGCCTCGACATCAGTGAGGCATTGGCCCGTACCAGTTACAAAATCGGCGGGCTCATGTACACGCGAGAGATCTTTGCCAGTGAGCCCGATCA
>CAYQFT010000201.1:278-5919 GCA_964416825.1 uncultured Porphyromonadaceae bacterium | reverse complement strand
ATTAACTTTGTGTCCTGAAATATCAGAATAATTTAGCTATGCTTAAAATCGGGAAATGCTTATCGGTAATTACCCTTGCCGCTTCCCTGATCTCCTGTAATCTGATTAACCCTGAGGAAAAAATCCCGGCGCTGATCAAAATTGATACGGTTTTGGTGAAGGTAACCAATTTCGATCAGGGATCAGCCAGCCACAAAATGACCAATATCTGGATCAGCGTGGGTGGAAAGAACCTGGGAGTCTTTGAAACCCCTACCATGATTCCCTGCCTCGAAACAGGCCCCCAGTGGATCTACATCAGGCCGGGCATAAAAATGAACGGCATCGCCGGTTCCCGCGTTGCCTATCCGTTTTTTGAACCCTATGAGCTGAAGGACTTCAACCTCGAATCGGGAAAAACAATGGTGATCACACCTACAACTACTTACAAGAAAGAGTGCAAGTTTCCCTGGCTGGAAGATTTTGAGGATGCTGGGGTTTCATTCGATTATCCGGCTTACTCCGACACGATCTTCCGCAATCAGTCGGATACTGTCAGGGAAGGTCGTTTTTCAGGTGCTATTTATCTCGATAAGAAAAACCGGTATTTTGAGGCCAACAGCAGTACCAATTATAAACTTCCCGGCACCGGCACCATGATCCTGCTTGAATTCGACTATAAAAGCAATGCCGGACTGGAATCGGGGGTCTATGTCATAACCGACGGGGCGGCAGTATGGAACAGCCTGGTCTTCATCAAGCCCTCAGCCACATGGAACCGTATCTATATCGACCTTCACTCCACCGTTGGGTATGAAAACAATGCCGATGCCTTCAAGATCGGTTTCAGGGCTCAGTGGGACTCAACCGGGGCAGCTAAGCAAGGCATTATTATGGACAATCTTAAACTGATCCACTTTTAATGAACCGAAGGAAGCAGCTCGCGAAATACCTGATTTCCGATTTTCTGGCCGCCGGAAGCAGCTGGACACTTTTCTTCATTTTCCGGAAGGTTTATATCGAAACAAAAAAATTCGGATATCCGATTCCGGTTGAATTTGACCACTCCTATTTTATCGGCCTGATATGCCTTCCGCTTCTTTGGCTCCTTTTCTACTATATAACCGGCTATTATAAAGAGCTGTACCGGAAATCAAGGCTGAGCGAACTCGGTCAGACCATTGGCACCACCTTTATCGGAGTCCTTCTGATCTTTTTTGCGCTGATCCTGGATGATACCGTCAACACCTACACAAATTACTACCTCTCTTTCCTGGTCCTGTTCCTGCTTCAGTTTCTGATCACATACATCCCGCGACTGATATTTACTACCGCTTCAGCCCACAAGATCCACAACCGGATTATCGGATTTCCGACCCTCCTGGTAGGTTCCGGGAAAAAAGCCCTCGATCTCTACCTTGAAATGGAAAAACAGCCCCGTTCAAGCGGTAATAAATTCATGGGATTTGTCAGCGCCAGTCAACACGACAGCCATATTATGTCGGAACACCTCCCCCATCTTGGCGGGCTCAGGGACCTGCCAAGAATTCTGGCTGAAAATACGGTGGATGAGGTCATCATCGCCATCGAAAGTTCAGAGCATGAAGTCCTGAAAAAGATCTTCAATAAGCTGGAGCACCGCCGGTTCACCATCAAGGTTATTCCGGATATGTATGACATACTCACCGGTATGGTCAAGATGTCCTCAATCATCGGAATGCCGCTCATCCAGATCAGTCATGACCTGATGCCTGCATGGGAGGAGAACCTTAAACGGATGATCGATATTATTGTTTCTGTTTTTGCATTGATTCTGCTCAGCCCGCTATACCTGGTACTTTCAATCGGGGTAAAACTCACGTCACCAGGGCCCGTTTTTTATTCGCATGAACGAATCGGGCGCTACGGAATGCCATTCCAGATCTATAAATTCCGATCCATGCGGCGCGATGCCGAAATCAACGGCCCTGCCCTATCCAGCCATAACGACGCACGGATCACCGGCTTAGGCATGTTCATGCGAAAAAGAAGGCTCGATGAACTGCCGCAATTTTATAACGTTCTGATCGGCGACATGTCGCTGGTGGGACCGCGTCCCGAACGGCAATACTTTATCGATCAGATCGTTAAAAAGGCGCCTCATTTCAATCACCTGCAGAAGGTACGGCCAGGCATCACCTCCTGGGGCCAGGTAAAATTCGGATATGCCTCCAACGTGGACGAGATGATTGAACGGCTGAAATATGACATTCTTTACATCGAGAACATGTCGCTTCTTGTCGATCTTAAGATTCTCATTTATACGATTAAAACCATTCTGAAAGCCAGCGGAAAATAGCCATGGAAACAACACGTAAATTTGCCGTTGTATTGGCCGGTTGCGGGGTTTATGACGGCGCAGAGATTCATGAAGCGGTAATGACAATGTATGCCATTGACCGAAGCGGAAGTACCTATGAGGTTTTTGCCCCGGATGCACCCCAGCACCATGTGGTTAATCATCTCACCGGGAAGCCCACGGACGAAAAGAGGAATGTTCTCACCGAGGCTGCCCGCATTGCACGCGGAAATATCAGGCCGTTGAAAGAGTTTAATTCCGATGAGTTTGATATCCTGATATTTCCCGGTGGTTTTGGGGTAGCCAAGAACCTGTGCAGCTTTGCTTTCGACGGTGCCAACTGCAGTGTAAATCCTGATGTTGAAAAGGCTGTCCTCGCCATGCATAAAGCCGGCAAACCCATCGGCGCACTCTGCATCGCCCCCGTCCTGCTGGCAAAAATTCTCGGTGATGTAACGCTCACCATCGGCCAGGACCCAGGAACTGCCGCGGCGGTAACCGTCATGGGAGCCACACACAAGCCCACCGGGCACCGCGAAGTAATCATTGATAAAAAGAATAAGATTGTCACCAGCCCCTGCTATATGCTTGACGCCAGCATCACGGACATTGCTGAAGGCGCACTGAACGCAGTCAACGCCTTACTAGCCCTATAACCGGCAACTGGCAACTGGTAACCGGCAACTATATGTATCCCTTTTCAATGTACGTGACGATCTGCTCTATCAGCTTATCCTCCCCCTTGGGATCATATTTCGATTTCAGGTTGGTACCGAATAACCGGGCCATTCCCTGCCAGAAGAAGGCGCTTACCGATCCCCGGTAGGAATCGATCCAGAAATAGGTGGAGTTGGTGGTCTCCCGGTCTATCAGTTTAAACAGGAGCTTACCCTGTGTGATGGTCATCTCGCGCATGTCGCCCTCATATTTCTTCCAGAGGGAATCTTCCATACTCTTGATGTACTTCCTGCGCTCTTTATCGGTTTTCAGGGCTCCCAGCTTGCTATCGACCTGCTTCACGGTGGCGCTGACCAGTTTGGAATAGGGATGAACCTTTTTGAGATTGTAAACCAGCCGCCAGTATTGCCGCTCCTCAAACCGGTTCTTGAAATTCCTCGGGGGTAAAATTGCAATCTCTTTCAGCTCGATATGCGGGATGGTATCCCCGTTAACAATTGAGCTCTGAAGGACGGTTTCCTTTTTCGTAGTGGCAGTCACCTGACCGCCCAAAAAGGGAAACAAACTGAATGACAGCAATATGGTCAGAAAGAAGCGCATAAGCGGGCGCCGGCAATTATCATGCCAGCAAAAAATGGCAGACTTACTCAGGAGACTACCTGTTTAACGAGTGCAGCAGCCTCCTCCAGCGTGATGGCCGAAGAAACCTGCAATCCCGACTGATCGATGAGCCGCTTGCCTTCGATGGCGTTTGTTCCCTGAAGCCTGACAATAACGGGAACGGGAATCTTGCCGATTTTATTGTAGGCATCAACAACTCCCTGGGCTACGCGGTCGCAGCGGACGATTCCCCCGAAAATATTGATCAGGATAGCCTTTACCGCCGGATCTTTCAGGATGATGCGGAATCCGGCCTCAACAGTCTGGGGGCTCGCAGAGCCGCCCACATCCAGGAAATTTGCCGGATGGCCGCCTGAGAGCTTGATCATGTCCATGGTTGCCATGGCCAGGCCGGCCCCGTTAACCATGCAGCCTACGTTGCCGTCAAGCTTGATAAAATTGAGATTGTACTCTGATGCTTCCACTTCGGTGGGATCCTCCTCAAACAGGTCGCGCATGGCGGCAATGTCAGGATGCCTGAACAGTGCGTTGTCATCCAGATTAATCTTGGCATCCGCAGCAAGAATCAGGTCATCTGAGGTCTTCACCAGCGGATTGATCTCAAGGAGCGATGCATCGGAACTTACATAGGCATTATACAACGCCGTAACAAACTTCACCATGTTTTTATTCGCTACCCCGTCGAGCTTGAGATTGGTCGCAATTTTGCGTGCCTGGAATGCCTGAATACCCAGCCCGGAATCCACCTCCTCGGTAAAGATCAGGTTCGGGGTGTCCCTGGCCACGCCCTCAATGTCCACTCCGCCTTCGGTAGAGTACATGACAATATTGCGCCCGGTTTTGCGGTTAAGCAAAACACTCATATAAAACTCTTTAACTGAAGTCTGTCCGTCGGCTCCCGGATAATACATATCTCTTTGTACCAGCAGCTTTCGCACCAGCTTGCCCTCAGGGCCAGTTTGTGGGGTTACGAGTGTCATCCCGAGAATTCGGGTTGCATGTTCCTTCACTTCATCGAGGGTTTTGGCCAGCTTCACGCCGCCTCCTTTGCCGCGGCCTCCCGCGTGGATCTGCGCCTTTACCACCCAGAATTTAGTCCCCGTCTGTTCCTGAATCAGTTTTGCTGCGGCAACGGCAGCCTCAACGGTTTCAGCCATAATTCCATCAGCTACCGGAACCCCATAGGATGCGAGCAGTTGTTTAGCCTGATATTCATGAAGATTCATACAATCCGATTTTACAGTTTAGACATTTTGCAGGGGTTAAATTTGCAACTTTTTTAAGTCAAAGAAAAATCTGCCTTTTGGTAACCCTGAGGTGTTAATTTTGAGGAAAAATAAACCGATGAGAAAGCTGGCAAATGACGAGCTCGGGCGCCTTGATGTGGACGGTTTCAAACAATCCGAAAAGAACCCGGTTGTGGTGATCCTGGACAATGTAAGAAGCCTAAATAACATTGGCTCGATATTCCGCACCTGCGATGCTTTCCGCATATCAAAGCTCATCCTTTGCGGCATCAGCACGCCTCCGCCCCACCGCGATATCCACAAAACCGCCCTCGGCGCCGAACTCTCCGTCGACTGGCAATATTTCGAAAATACCACCGACGCCGTGGCCCTGCTGAAAGAACAAGGATATAAAATCTACGCATTGGAACAAACAGAATCCAGCATACCGTTAAACCAATTTCAACCAATTCAACCTTCACGGGAGGACCACGGGTCCTCCCCTACCACGAACCTTTCTCAACCTTCTAAACCTTCTAAACCTTCTGAACCTTTTTCCCTGATCTTCGGCAACGAAATCCACGGCGTTTCCCAGGATGTCATCAACCTCTGCGATGCGGCCGTCGAAATTCCGCAATTCGGCACCAAGCACTCGCTGAATGTTGCGGTGAGCGTGGGGATCGTTTTGTGGGAGGTGGCCGGATAAGAATGGTTGCCGGTTACCGGTTAAGAAGATGTTGCCGGTGGCCGGTTGCCGCTGGGCGGGTCCCGGACGTTCGAGAGCGCGGGCAAGATGGAT
>CAYQFT010000201.1:0-268 GCA_964416825.1 uncultured Porphyromonadaceae bacterium | reverse complement strand
CGGTTACCGGTTAGGCCAGAACTGTCATCCTGACGAAAGTCAGGATCCCCCCCCTCAATATTTTTCCTCCGGATATTTCGTAGGGGCGACCCTTGCGGTCGCCCCCGATATCAGGACGATAACATCGGCTGTGGCCCTTACTATTTGCATGGCGACCGCAAGGGTCGCCCCTAACAAACATAAATTTCACCACAAAGGTGAAGTGGGTGTGGGTGCAGCGGATCCTGACTTTCGTCAGGATGACAGTTCTGGCTCAACCGGCAACCGG
>CAYQFT010000200.1:0-5976 GCA_964416825.1 uncultured Porphyromonadaceae bacterium | reverse complement strand
GCAGAAAGGCCCGCCCGGGGCGATTTTGCCGTGCATGTATCCGCCAGAAAATACCCGTGTGCCGGGCAGGTAGTTGATTTTCAGTCCGGCAATCATGTTTGCAGATCCGCCGTTCTGGACAATAAACGTTGTTCCGCCGCCGGCCACGGTAATCACCTGGGTGGCATCATAGCAAACGCTTTGCCCGCCTGCGACCGTTACATTCTGAACCGTTGCGTTCACGGGTGGTCCGGACGGGTCGAGGCAGGCATTCTCCATGGTGGTCATGGCAGCCTGAACAACCACTCCGGTCACAGTTTTGGTCACGTAACCCGGCAGGCTGAATACCACATCATAGGTTCCGGCGACAAGCAGATCGGGAAACTGGTAAAAACCGAGTGCATCCGTGGTGGTTGAGAACGTTCCGGCAGTGACTGTTACCCCGCCGAGCAGACCTGAATTGAAGCAGTTGGTGACCGTTCCCTCCAGGATCCCGGTCGGGGTCATTCCGGTAAGCACGATATCGTCAATGTTCCAGTTGCCGATGTCCCATGAATTGCCGCTGACCGTGAAGGCAAACCGAAAGGTGGGTGAACCGACATCGGGGGTTGAAATTGTTAAATTCAGGGTTTGAGGGCCAACCGTGCCTGCCAGAGCTGTCGACCATACCGATGCCCAGCCACCGCCGCCATTGCCGGTGGTCCATATTTCGAGGATGGTTCCCGCGCTGAATGAGTTGATATAATGGTTAAAAGACAGGCTGAGGTCGGTCTGTCCGGATGTGTTGATCACGGGAGAGGTCATATATGAACTCCCTGAGAACCATGGGTTCCAGCCCTTGAAACTGAGCTCCGGCGATGTTCCGCCGGCATTCTGGCTGTAATCAACGATCCAGTTCGTAGGCCCTCCGTAGTTGAGCACCTGCCAGCACTGGGGAGAGTACAGGGGGGTCTGACCCGAAAAATCTTCCGAATAGGGCAGTGTAGTCGCCGGACAGGGCAATGTAAAGGAATAGGGGCCGGCCCAGTTACTGGTGGTACCTCCTCCGCAATCACTCTGAACGTAAAAGCTGTAAGCGTAACCCATGGTCAGCCCTGTCAGGTGATAGGGGTTGGATGATACGCCACTGATCACGGTACCTGATCCCTTCGTGAACCCGGCCAGCCCCCATTCGATATTCCACATGGGGGCATTGGAGGTCCAGCCGAGATCTGCGGAGGTGCCGGTGATGTTCGTTGCCGTGAGCTGGGTGGGTGTGAGACAAGTGTTGCAGGCAATTGAAACCCAGTAACGGTTCAATGAGTCACATGCCACCTGTTCGGCATAAGCTGGTGCAACATTAACAAAATAGGTGCCCGCAGCAAGTTGTGCAACGACCGAATTGCCGTACCCCGATCCATTGGTCATGGCAGCATAGTTGAAGTTTGTCGGACAGGGAGCCGAAGCGATCGCCATAAAATTGGTGAAATCGGCCTTGCCTGAAAGCGTCACATCAGTGGGGGTTGTGATCGAGAATTGATACCAGTCAGAATCGCGTTGGGTACGCGACAGCCAGCTGGTTCCGCATATTGTATCCCCGCAGCTGATGGACTCAAACGCCGGCGGGATGAGATCGCACCCGTTGGTGTTTGTACCGCATACTTCAGCCTCCTGAATAGCACTTGCCGGACAGGCGATAAACCGGGTGCGGAAGGTCTTTTTAATCCAGGCGCTGGTATCTGTGGAATTGCAGTAAGTGCATACATAAAAATCATATTCCGTCCCCGGGAGCAGCCCTGTAAGTGCGTATGCCGGTGCAGTGCTGATAAAAACGGTTGTGCCGGTACCTGGCAGGAATCCTGCATAGCCCCATTCAAGGACCCACTGCGGGTTTGTTGAAACCACCGACGGATTCCAGGTCAGATTGGCCGAAGTTGTTGTAAGGGCACTTCCGGGAACATCCAGCCCGGAAGGAGGGAAACAGGTGTAAATTTTCACATGAACAGGGCCAATGCGTGCTGATTCGCCATCGTCATACTGAGCGCTGACCTCGTAATTGTAACTTCCCTTGGGAAGCAGCAAGTCATCATAAAAAAGGTCGGAGATGTTATCTGCGATCTTCAGATTATTCTTGTAAACATTATACCCTGTCAGGATGGAAGATGGCGCCGCAAGGCCTGCACCGGCAACGGAAGTTGATCCGTTCGAAGCCAGCAGGTGATCTGAAGCGGGTTCCGGGGGAAAACCGGTTGTGTTTTGAACCACCGTGGGTTTTCCCAATGCCGTTGCCTGAGCAATCACGACTGGAACCGGGGCCTGGTTTTGCCCAGAGGTATAATTTTGGTGTGGGGCGAGCATTGCGTTTTCCGAAACAAATCCCTGGATCGTCCAGTTGAAATCGAAGTTCCACGAATTTTTCATGGAAATCCAGGTTGTGCCGTCAAAAAACATATCCCCTTTCCCGGCAACGGCCGGCCCCTGGCCCAATCCCGCCGGATATCCGATTGTCTGGACCACTTCATAGCCAAACCAAAATTCATCCGTTCCATCGATCAGGACAGGCGGCGAAAGGGCAATTTCATTCCACCCGTTGATGATCGGATTGCTGACCACCTGCGAATGAAGCAGGGTTGCAGCATCGGCTCCTTTCCATACTTTCAGCGTGTAGGCTGCCGTAGCCTCGGTGACCACAAACCTGATCTTTTTGAGGTAGGTTCCGTCATACGGGGCAATATCGGCAACGGGCCAACGGGAGGCCACACTGAATGTTGCCGTATCAGCGTATCCAAGGCTTCCCCACATAACACCGTTGTCCCAATGGATCCACTGGTCGGCAATTGATCCCGGCGCCAGCCAGGTCAGGTGTACATTGTCCTCGTTTACGCCGTTTACGCTCGCCTGCAGAAAGACCGGGGGCGGGAAATAGGGTGGCAGGCAGAAATCCTGCGTGGTTGTATTTCCCTGGGTAATGACTATCGGGGAGATGGTCTGGCTCACATCACCATGGTGGGCGGTAATATCCGTAAAACTTCCAACGGGCAGTACCATATGGTAAAAGCCGGTGGCATCGGCAGTGGCGGAAAAGGACCCGGTAGTTACGGTGGCACCCACAACCGGGGCGGTACATCCGGGTTCCTCGGTAATATACCCTTCCAATGCTCCGAATCCGCTGATGATCTCCAACTGGATCTGCGGAATTGAATAATCGGGGCCATAATTGGCATCGGGCGGTGCGGCCGGATCAGGATTTACGAAGTCTTCCACATAGATCATCCCGCGGGGAGAAACGGTGCTGAATGAGGCCCATTGAGCAGGATAGTCCCAGTTGTCGGTGTTTTCATCCACGGCCACCACCAGGTTTCCGCCGGAATAATAAAAAGGGGCCGGCAGAATGATCTCCAGCCATTGCCCGGCCACCGGGTCGGGCAGCACACCGGAAAAGACCGGGCTCATGCTGCTTACAGGCACCCAATCGGAGATGCTGGTGAATTCGGTTTTGGCCGTATTCCCCATGTATACAGTCCAGTTGTTCCAGTTCGTAAACTGGGAACCCCCGCCTGCGTAGTAAAACCGCAGTTTGGTGATCGTTCCTGCAGATCCGCCGCCGGAGGAGATCTCCGTTCCCAGGTAAATCTGCTGGCTGTAGCCATAGCTGTAATAGGTATTCACCGGTAACTGTTCCGAAATATCTGTTCCGGAGCCCACCTGCACGGTTACCGGACCGGCAGTGCCCGATTCATAGGCGCCCATGTCAATGGCAGCGCCGATGACCCTGAGATTTCCGTCGAGGTCGAAAACCTGGTTGTTGAATGCATTGTTCCCGGCATTGATGCAGGGACTTCCGGAATTTAACCTGTAGTTATCTGCTCCGGTGTTGATGAACTGGGGGTCGGCGGAGATATTTCCGGTACCGGACGGCAAAGGTTCTGTACAGCAGTTTTCAAATGTGTTTCCCGTATAATTTGACGGGTTCCCCAAATCATCCAGATTCCCCCAGATAATGCAATTGCGGAATTCGCCGCCGTTGACAATATCGGTAACTCCGCCGCCAACCATGGCCATGTTGCCGGTGATCGTGCAGCCGGTCACGAGAATACCTTGCGGTGTGTAATAATCGCCCCAGTCACAGTAAACACCTCCGCCGCCGACAGGCGAATTGGGCACGCTGTTGTTGATGATGAGGCAATTTGTAAGCTTACCCCGGTGGTAAAGGTTAACCCCTCCTCCGCCCCCGTTGAAGGTTCCGTAACCCGTCAGGGTGTTTGTTGAAATAATGCAGTTGACAAGCTCGGCGTCCTGGCTGCAATCGCCCATGAAGACGCCGCCCCCGAAAATTTCGGCTGAATTGTTGCGGATGGTGCAAAACATCACCAGGGGCGCGGCGGCCAGGCCATGGATGGCCAGGCCGCCTCCGTTTCCAGGGGCGATGTTATCCTGTATGTTACAGTGAAGGATCCGTGGCGAAGATTCCATGATAAAGACCCCGCCGCCGTATCCAAGGTCAAATTCCGCAGCTGAGTTTCCGAACTGGATGGTAAAACCGTTCACCTGGCACGTGGAATCCTCCCCCTGGGAGATGGTGACCACGCGTCCGTTGTAATTTCCATCGATCACGGTGGCAGCGATATGGGCGGAATTGCCGGTCATCAGGAACCAGGAACCGAGCACGATGTTGTGGCCGTTGAGGTTGATGTTCTCATAATAGGTTCCGGGAGCAACCAGTACAGTATCGCCGTTTATAGAGGCATCGATGCCCTGCTGTATGGTGGAAAAAGAGGCAGGAACCTCCAGGATGGTGCTGAATCCCGCAAAGGGCATCATCATTATGATCAGAAGAAGGTGGTAAATCAGTTTTGTTTTCATGCGCTGTTGGTTTTGGCCGACGTGCGGCAATCGGTTAATTTAGACTATATATAGACAAAAGTAGGCAATATTTGATCTCCGGACAAAAATTTAACTTTTGTTAACAGGAAATGTAGTTTTTACATAACATTTTTGTCTAAAACACCCTGAAGCTTTCAAACTCCAGGATAATCCTGCCGCTCACCCTGCCATTGGCATCTTTTACCCCGGAAATGTCGGATTTGCCGAGGAATTTAAGGGGTATTGAGAATTTATCGGTCGAAAAACTGATCACGGTGCGGTCGGGGTAATTTCCGCTGCCATAAAAATGGTTGATCAGGAACGATCCTGATTCGCGGGTGGCCAGGTTGACCTCGTCGATCCTGGTCTCTTTCATGTTCACCTTCAGGTCGGCAGTGATCCAGTCGCTGGCGGGGTCGAGCGATACAACTTTGAAGGTCCTGGTATCCCCTTTCGTTTCAAGGTATATCCATTGGGACTGGCCGTTCAGCAGTTCCGAGAACTGATCAGCGAACCCCTTTTTAGGCATCAGGATCAGTCCTGCGCCCTTTATTTTCGGCTTTTTCCCTTTCTCGTAATGTACTTCTACGGTTTTAGGTGCAGCGGTTATCCCGGGTATGTCGAGGGTAATCCTGACCGTGGCATCAAATCCCTTTACGATCTCATAGCGTTTACGCAGTTGTTCCGCAATGTCCTGGTTTTGGGCAGGAATCGCTGAAAGAAGTCCAAAGAGCAGCAGGATCGTGTATCTCATTCGGTTATTTTAAGACGATGAAACCTGATCAGGGAGGCGCCGATGCAGGTCACGGAAAAGCATAGCAACCAGACTGCCGACCGTTGAATGGCGGGCCAGTCGATCTCCGAGGCAAAGAACAGCTGCCATTGTGCCAGGTGGTAAGTAATCAGTAATGAGTGCCACCCGATGAAGATCGACGACGAAAAAGTCTGGATCAGTGTGCTGATCACCAGCACACCCAGGGAGATCAAAATGGTGACCAGCGATTTCCGGGTAAAAAAGCTCACAGTGACCGAAAAGATCGCGAAAGTGCCCATCCCAAGGAAGGCAAAACCGAAGGCTGCCAGGAAGCGCCATAGCAACTCTTTCTCTTCGAGGATCTGCAGTCCGTTGAAAACTACGACCAGATCGCCGCGCCC
>CAYQFT010000199.1:0-5979 GCA_964416825.1 uncultured Porphyromonadaceae bacterium | reverse complement strand
CAGTAACCAGCAACAAGTAACAAGCATGCGCAACGTAATCATCGCCCAATCCGGCGGCCCCTCGCCGGTCATCAACAACACACTGAGGGGCATTATTGAGGCCTGTAAGATGTTTCCCGAGAGGTTTGGAACCCTTTACGCCGGATGGCACGGGATCGAAGGCGTCCTGAAGGAAGAACTGCTCAACCTGTCGGTGCAGAGTGACGAGGAGGTCGCTCTCCTCCGCACCACGCCGGCTGCAGGAAGCATTGGCACCTGCCGCTATAAGCTGAAAGATAAGCAGCAGCAGGATTTCAGCCGCCTGATGGAAGTATTCCGCGCCCATGATATCGGCTATTTTTTCTATATCGGAGGAAATGATTCGCAGCATACTGCATTCAAAGTCAGTGAGATGGCGCGGGTTTCCGGACTAGACCTCATTGCAGTTGGCGTTCCGAAAACCATAGATAATGACGTGGGGGATGATGAATTTACCCTGATCGACCATACCCCGGGGTACGGAAGTGTTGCCCGGTATTGGTCGCACCTGATACAAACCGCAAATGAAGAGAACCTTGGTTCCTCGCCGGCCGACCCGGTGCTGGTTATCCAGGCGATGGGCAGGAAGATCGGATACATTCCGGCAGCTTCACGTTTGGCCGATCCGCATCGGGAAATACCACTGCAGATTTACCTGACAGAATCAAAGGTAACTGCAGAGGAGATGGCCGATAAGGTGAATGACCAGCTGGTGAGGGATGGGAGGTGCATTGTGGTGGTGAGTGAAGGTTATGAAGGGCACGGGGGCACAAGGGCACAAGGGCACGGGGGCACAAGGGCACAAGGGCAGGAGGTTAAGGATTTGTTCGGGCATGTTGCGTATGGGTCGGGAAAGGAGAGTGCGTATCAGCAGGTGGTGAATTATCTGAATGAGGTGGGATTGAAGGCCAGAGGGGCGGCAAGGGGGCAGGTGCCGGGCACGGACCAGCGGCATTCCATGGTCTATGCTTCCACGGTAGATCTGGAGGAAGCCTACAAGGTGGGACAGAAAGCCGTGGAGATTGCTCTGTACGATGGCAACGGATGGATGGCAACCATTTTGCGTGATCCCGGTATCATCTACCATGTTCGCTATGATAAGGTGCCGTTGGAAAAGGTGGCCCTCTCTGAACGATTTTTTCCCGAGAAATGGATCGCCCCGAACCGGGTGGATGTCACCGACGAATTTCTGCGGTACGTCAGGCCCCTCATTGGCGAAGACTGGATATCTATTCCGATGATCAACGGACTCCAGCGGTTTACCCGGTTCAAGCCTGAATTTGCGGAGCAGAAACTTGAGAAGTATGTGCCGGAGGCTTACAGATAGGGGCACAGGGGCACAGGGGCACAAGGGCACAGGGGCATAAGGGCATGAGGGCATGATAGTTCTGGCCGAACCGGTAACTGGCAACCGGCAACCGGCAACCAGTAACCAGCAACCAGTAACCAGTAACCAGAATATGAACCCAAAAGAAATTTTACAGAATCTGAAGCCAACTAAAGGCTTTTTCATCGGGATTGATTCCGATGGTTGTGCGTTTGACACCATGGAAATCAAGCAGAAGGAGTGTTTTTGTCCGAATTTCATCAAACATTGGGGGTTCCAGCCTGTTTCGAAGGTGACCAGGGAAACCTGGGAGTTCGTGAACCTCTATTCGAAGCATCGGGGGTATAACCGCTTCCTGACCGCCGTGGAAACCATGAGGCTGGTGGCCGAAAGAAAGGAAGTGAAAGCCCGTCATTTCAAGATGCCGGACTACAGCTCCCTCGAGGCCTGGACACAGAAGGAAACCCGTCTGAGCAACCCGGTGCTGACAGCTTATGCTGCCGAGGTAAACGACCCGGAGATCACCCGTGCCCTGGCATGGTCGAAGGAGGTTAACGAGGATATTGCGGAGATGATTTATGGAATACCTCCGTTCCCGTTTGTCAGGGAGAGCCTGATCAGGCTGCAGGATGTGGCTGACATGATGGTGGTTTCCCAGACACCGGTTGAAGCCCTTGAACGCGAATGGGAGGAGCATGGCATTGCCTGCTATGTGAAGGTTATTGCGGGCCAGGAATACGGAACCAAGACCGAGCACCTGAAATATGCAGCAAAGGGAAAATATCCGGATGATCATATCCTGATGATTGGTGATGCCCCGGGCGATTACAAGGCGGCAAAATCCAACGGCGTTCCGTTCTACCCGATTAATCCGGGTGGAGAAGAGGAATCCTGGGAGAGATTTTTTACCGAAGGGATCGATAAATTCCTGACATTGAACTATATTGGGGAATATCAGGATAAGCTCATACGGGAATTTGAGAGTCTGCTTCCTGACCAGCCGCACTGGAAATAAAATTTTAGCAGGATGATTTACCACAGGGAAGGATCGGAAACAGGTGACCTGTCGGGGGACGACCTCCGGCGGGGGCTCTATTCCGCGCTGGATAAACTGGGACCTAAAAAAAAGGTACTGCTGGTCCCGCCGGACCAAACCCGGCTTCATTCCCGGGCCGGCGAACTTACCTGTATGGCTTATGAGTATTATGGTGATGCGGTTTCCGATATTTTACCCGCGCTGGGAACGCATAATCCCATGGGTCCGGCTGAGTTCGACCGTATGTTCCCGGGAGTGCCTCACAACCTGTTCCGCGTTCACGACTGGCGGAACGATGTGATCACCCTTGGTGAGGTTCCGGCTGAATTTATCTCCGAAATTACCGGCGGCTCCCTCTCCTACCCCTGGCCTGCCCAACTGAACAAGTTGATCTGGCAGGGCGGCCACGACCTGATTCTTTCGATCGGCCAGGTTGTTCCCCATGAGGTGATCGGAATGGCCAACTACAACAAAAACCTGTTTATAGGTTGCGGCGGTCCGGAGAGCATCAATAAAAGTCACTTCCTCGGCGCGGTTTTCGGCATGGAGCGGATCATGGGACGGGCCAGCAACCCGGTTCGGAAGGTCCTGAACTTCGCCGCAAAAGAGTTTATATCGGATTTGCCTGTTGTTTATGTACATACGGTGCTAGGAACGGACGACCGCAGACCGACGACCGACGACCGCAGACCGATGACCGACGACCGACGACAGATGTTGGGCGACGGACGAATAACCGGCAACCGGAAACTGGCAATCGGTAATCATTCTTTGGCAACCCGCGGGCTGTTCATCGGTTCTGATGAAGACGTGTTTACAGAGGCGGCGGAATTGTCGCTAAAAGTCAATTTTAACCTGATGGATAAACCCCTGCAGAAGGTGGTTGTATATCTTGATCCGGATGAGTACCGCAGCACCTGGCTGGGAAACAAGTCGATCTACCGCACACGGATGGCCATTGCAGATGGCGGCGAGCTGATCGTGCTGGCGCCGGGTGTGAAGGAGTTCGGGGAGGACCGGGAGATCGACCGGCTGATCCGGAAATATGGTTATTACGGGACCCCCAGAACCTTGCAGGCAGTGAAGGAGAATCCGGAACTGGCAGGCAACCTCAGCGCCGCGGCACACCTGATCCACGGCAGCAGCGAAGGCAGGTTCAGCATAACCTATTGCGCCGGACACCTTACCCGTGATGAAACCGAAAGCGTGGGGTTTGAATATGGGAATCTTGAAACACAGTTAAAAAGATTCAATCCCGATATTTTACACGAAGGCATCAACCGCACAGAATCCGGGGAAGAATTCTTTTATATCAGCAATCCGGCCCTTGGGCTGTGGTCAACCCAGTCAAGATTTGATGAAAATAGTCATTGACGATAAGATCCCATTTATCCGGGGAATCCTGGAGCCCTTCGCCGAGGTGGTCTACCTGCCGGGCGGACAGATCAGGCGCGAGCACCTCATGGATGCGGAATGTCTGATCGTCCGAACACGCACAACCTGCAACCGGCAGCTTCTTGAAGGTACAGCGGTACGGTTTATTGCCACGGCAACCATCGGGTTTGATCATATAGATACTGAGTATTGCCAGGCTGCAGGGATCAAATGGACCAATTCTCCCGGATGCAATTCGGGATCGGTAGCGCAGTATATAACTGTGGCACTATTGATTATGGCCGACCGGCATCACTTCGACCTCACAGATAAAACCTTGGGAATCATAGGGGTTGGGCATGTTGGGTCCAAGGTTAAGCGGATCGCTGAAATCCTGGGAATGAGAGTCCTGCTCAATGACCCGCCGCGTGCCCGGGCGGAAGGTCCGGAGGGTTTTGTGGATCTGAAAACAGTTCTTACTCAATCTGACATCATCACACTTCATGTTCCGCTCATTCGAGATGGAGAGGATAAAACCTGGAACCTGGTGGATCGCAATTTCCTCGAAACCCTGAAGCCAGGGGCGGTTTTGATGAACACTTCACGAGGAGAAGTCGTGGATGAAGAAGAAGTTGTGGGTCTGGCCTCCTTACTGTCATCCCGGCGAAAGCCGGGATCTCCGGATTGGAGCTCCGAGGAAGGAGATCCCGGCCTTCGCCGGGATGACAGTGCTGCATCGCAAATTTTCAATCACTGGTCACTTGTTCTTGACGTATGGCAAAATGAACCCCATATAAACAGGAAGCTGCTGTCAATGGCGGAGATTGCAACACCGCATATTGCCGGGTACTCGCAGGATGGAAAGCTGAACGCGACCCGGATGGTGGTGGAGGCGGTTATTAGAGAATTTTATTTGACGGATGACGGACGACAGATGACAGATGAAACACCATCGGTCGTCAGTCTTCCGTCATCGGTCCTGTCAACTGGTCACTGGTCACTGGTCACTGGTCACTCTTTGCAAGACTATCTTCTCGAGACCTACGATCTCCCCGCCGACGACCGCCGTCTGCGGGAATCACCGGAAACCTTCGAGGAACAGCGCAACAATTACCCGGTCCGAAGGGAATTCACCGCCTATCAGATCGACCCCTTCCCCACCGGAGACCTCGGTGCAAAACTCACCTCCCTCGGCTTCACCCTTTTACCATAACCCTTAAATTGGCACATTAGCACATTAGCACATTAGCACATTAGCACATTAGCACAATAAAATATGGAATTAAGTAACATTGGATTAATCGGCCTCGCTGTTATGGGCGAAAACCTGGTCCTCAACATGGAAAGCAAAGGCTTTTCGGTAAGCGTTTACAACCGGTCGACCGACAAGGTTGACTCCTTTCTGGAAAATCGGGCCAAAGGAAAACGGATAACCGGGACACACTCACTGGAGGAGTTTGTAAAATCGCTGGAACGTCCCCGGAAAGTGATGATGATGGTCAAGGCCGGCAAGCCGGTGGATGATTTCATCGAGTTGCTGATTCCACTGCTGGAACCCGGCGACATCATCATTGACGGGGGAAATTCCCATTTCCCCGATACGACCCGAAGGACGCTTTATGTTGAAAGCAAGGGCATGCTCTATATCGGAACCGGTGTGTCCGGGGGTGAAGAAGGTGCGCTGCTTGGGCCATCGATCATGCCGGGGGGTTCTAAAGCAGCCTGGCCTTTTGTAAAACCGATATTTCAGGCGATTGCCGCCAGGGTATCCGATGGGTCGGTTTGCTGCGACTGGGTTGGCGAGCAGGGTGCCGGACATTTCGTCAAGATGGTGCATAACGGCATCGAATACGGCGATATGCAGCTGATCTGCGAAGCGTATCAGATCATGAAGGAATTGTATGGAATGAGTGCCGGCGAAATGCATCTGGTGTTCAAAGATTGGAATGAGGGCGAGCTCGACAGCTACCTCATTGAAATTACGCGTGATATTCTGGCTTATACTGATACTGACGGCAAGCCCATGGTGGATAAGATCCTCGATACGGCCGGCCAAAAGGGCACAGGAAAATGGACCGGCATCACGGCCCTCGATCTGGGTGTTCCGCTCACCCTTATCGGCGAATCGGTTTTTGCCCGCTGCCTGTCGGCCCTGAAAGAGGAGCGGGTAGGTTCAGCGGCTACTTATAAAACGACGGACGACGGACGACAGACGACGGACGAC
>CAYQFT010000198.1:3246-6029 GCA_964416825.1 uncultured Porphyromonadaceae bacterium | reverse complement strand
CAAAGGCATAGAAAGAACCGACATACACATAATCCCTTTCCCTCGGCGTCACCGGCACCTCGTTAAGGTAAACGATGATCATGGCTCCGGTCATGATAAACAAAAGCGTGACGGTCCAGAAGCCAAGGTTATGCCGCTTAAAGTAGAACCAGGCTCCAATTAGCCCAAGGATCAGTGGAAGCATGAAGTATTTATTTCGGCCCTTATTTTCGGTCATGGATTTCGGCAGGTCATTTTGTGGCCCTAACCGCATGGCATCAAGGAACTTGATTCCCGTGATCCAGTTGCCTGAAGAGATATTGCCGTACCCCTGTTCATCGCTCTGGCGACCGGAGAAGTTCCACATAAAATACCGGAAATACATGTGCCCCAGCTGATAGCGGAAGAAGAAACGGAGGTTCTCCCCGAAAGTAGGAACGTTCCGTATTTCATACTCGCCATCAGGGTTCTGTATCTTAATGGGTTTACCTTTAATTTTCCCCCATTCCTTGTAGGCATCGGCATATTTTGGTTCCTGCGCGTTGTACATGCGCGGGAAAATGGTCATGAACTTTTTGTTATAGATGTACTCGGAGCGCTTGTCTGCCACCGCATATTTACCATCTTTCTTGTAATAGATGTTTTTGCCATCCTTTACGTCCTCCATCGGGGCATTAAAATATTCCCCGTACACCAGCGGGCGCTGGCCGTATACTTCGCGGTTCACATAGGATAGAAGGCTAAGGGTGTTATCGGGATTGTTTTCATCGAGTGGCGGATTGGCGGCCGACCGGATGGGGAGGATAATGATCGAAGAATAGCCGATCATGATAAAAGTGATCATGAGGAAGATGGTGTTCCACATCAGCTTGCCCTTTTTCTGCGACCACATGATCGCGTAGACAAGAGCTCCGATCAATATCAGGATAAAAATGAGGACTCCTGTATTGTAAGGAAGTCCGATCGTATTGATAAAGAAGAGTTCAAACCAGGAGGCGGCTTTGATGGTAAGCTGGATAACTCCGTAGAGGAGGATTGCCAGGAGTACGAATGAGCCCGCTACAGCGTAAAAGATCCCTTTGCGGGTTACCGGGTGGCGCTTGAAATAATAAACCAGAACAATGGCCGGAAGTGCCAGAAGGTTCAGGATATGGACTCCGATCGAGATCCCCATGAGGTAGGCGATCAGGATCAGCCACCGGTCGCTGCGCGGCTCGTCGGCCACGTTTTCCCATTTCAGGATCGCCCAGAAGACGGCGGCGGTAAATAGGGAGGACATGGCATAAACCTCGGCTTCAACAGCGCTGAACCAGAACGAGTCGGAAAAGGTGTAGGCCAGTGCTCCTACGATTCCGGCGCCCATGATTGCGTAAAGTTCGCCTTTAGCCATTTCGGCACCCTTGGCAAAGAACTTCCGTGCCAGGTGGGTGATCGACCAGAAAAGGAAAAGGATGGTGAATCCCGATGCCAGGGCCGACAGGACATTCATCATTTTCGCAATTCCTGCTTCATTCCCGAAGGCGAAAAGCGAAAAAAACTTGCTTACCAGCATCCAGAAGGAGGCTCCGGGAGGATGCCCGATCTCCATGTTCTTGGCTGTGGCGATGAACTCACCGCAATCCCAGAAGGAGGCAGTCGGTTCGATGGTCAGCAGGTAAACCAGTGATGCGATGGCAAAAACTATCCATCCGGTAATGTTATTGATCCGGTTGAAATTCATGGTATTTCTTTTTTATTGTCGCGTTTGTGAATGTGGGCGGAAAGTTATAAAAGTTTTCCCGC
The DNA here is from genome assembly GCA_964416825.1 of uncultured Porphyromonadaceae bacterium. Taxonomy (GTDB): domain Bacteria; phylum Bacteroidota; class Bacteroidia; order Bacteroidales; family UBA12481; genus UBA12481. Next base: position 4,268 of record CAYQFT010000198.1, on the reverse strand, counting down.
TTCTGAAGCCTGTTCAGCCTCATAAACAGTATCTGCGGGCAGTGTCTTGCCGAATGAGGCTTCCACCGCCAGTTGGTCGCATCGTTCATTCTCCGGATGGTTGGCATGGCCTTTTATCCAGATGAACCGGACCCGGTGTTTGGGATAGATGGCGAGGAACCGTTTCCAGAGATCGGGATTCTTTTTCTTTTTAAACTGATTTTTGGCCCAGGTAAACACCCAGCCTTTCTCCACGGCATCAGCCACGTAGCGTGAATCCGTATAAACCGTAACCTCGCTGCCCTGAATTTTCAGAGTCTCCAGTCCGATGATCACAGCCAGCAGCTCCATCCGGTTGTTGGTCGTCAGCCGGTAACCGCCCGAGAGCTCCTTCCGCTGGCCGCCCGGCGCCTGGAGCACCACGCCGTATCCCCCCGGCCCCGGGTTTCCCCGTGCCGCGCCGTCGGTATGAATGGTGATGTGCATGGGGCAAATGTAATAAAAGTGAGGGATGGTGAGGACTATAGTGAGGGATGGTGAGGGATGGTGAGGGGTGGTGAGGGATAGTAAAAAAATGCGAGGGATTTGTCCATTTTGAATGGTTTCCAGCATCTATATAGTAAAAACCAATTATGACGGAGCTTCATTTGGCAAATTTTGAACTGTACAATCTGGCTCGGGAATACAGCCGCCTGGCCTGGTCTGTTTTTAAAGGTCTTAACAGGGATGTTCAGTGGAAGACAGGATGGCAATTTCTGGAATCTGCTGATTCAGTACAAGCGAATATTGCTGAGGCCTATGGCAGATTTCATTACAAGGATAAAAGAAATTTTGAATACCATGCCCGTGGATCACTTTTGGAATCAATGAGTTGGGCTCAGATCCTGAATGAGCGGGAATTTGTTAACCAGGAGGTCTTTCAGGATTTCATCAATCTTGGAAAGAAAATTTCAGTTAAACTAAATAACCATTTATCCTACTTAACCACCCAGGCCAACCTCACCAACCCTTAACCACTCCTCACCATCCCTCACCATCTCTCA
>CAYQFT010000198.1:0-3146 GCA_964416825.1 uncultured Porphyromonadaceae bacterium | reverse complement strand
CCATCCCTCACCATCCCTCACCATCCCTCACCATCCCTCACCATCCCTCACCATCCCTCACCATCTCTCACCATCTCTCACTTCCCCCCCAGCGTTATCCCCGTATTCGCCACAAACAGTTTAATTGCAATCGCCAGCAATATTATCCCGAAGAACTTCTTCAGGATTATCAGGCCGGTTGGGCCAAGGATTCGCTCGAACCAATGGGTGGCGCGGAGTACCAGGTAAACCACTATCATGTTCATAATCAGGGCGATAATGATATTGATGTGGTCATACTGGGACCGGAGTGAGATCAGGGTGGTGATGGAACCGGCACCGGCGATAAGAGGAAAGGCGATGGGAACGATGGAAGCTGACTCCGGATTGTCATTCTTGAAGAACTCATGACCCATGAGCATTTCAAGTGCCAGAAAGAAAATGATGAAGGAACCCGCGATGGCGAAGGAAGATACATCAATTCCGAACAGCCCGAGAATCTTTTCCCCAACGAACAGGAACGCCATGAGGACCAGAAAGGAAACAACAGTAGCCTGCCCCGCCTTGATTACCCCACCTTTATTCTTGATGTTGAGAATGATCGGAATGCTGCCGGTAATATCGATAACGGCAAACAGGACCATGAAGGAGGAGAGGATGTCGACGAAGCTGAGGTTCATGATACAAAAGTAGATAAAAAGGCTCAAGGCTCAAGGCGCAAGGCACAAGTAAGTAGAAAGGGAGAAGGGATAAGTGAGAAGTTGGTCGAACGTCCATCCTCTCACCTATCCCTTCCTCCTTAATCCTTCTACCTTACTTGCGCCTTGCGCCTTGCGCCTTGCGCCTTGCGCCTTGCGCCTTGTGCCTTGAGCCTTGCGCCTTGAGCCTTGCGCCTTAATACGCCAGCGTCAGCTCATCCACCAGATGTTTCGCCCCTGCGTACTTGTCCATGATGAACAGGACATAGCGGACGTCGACGCTGATGGTGCGCTGATAATCGGGTTCAAAGGCGATGTCGCCGCTCATGGCTTCCCAGTTGCCGTCGAAAGCCAGGCCGATCAGTTCGCCTTTGGCGTTTAGAACGGGTGATCCGGAGTTGCCGCCGGTGATATCGTTATTTGAAATGAATCCGATTTTCATCACTCCGTTTTCACCATAAATACCGTAATCCTTTGCTTTGTAAAGCTCTTTCAGCTTGGCCGGCACCACGAATTCCCAATTGTTCGGATCTTCTTTCTGCATTACGCCGTCAAGCGTTGTATAGTACTTGTAATGAACGGCATCCATCGGATCATATGCTTTTATGCTTCCGTAAGTCAGCCTCATGGTGCTGTTTGCATCCGGATAGAAAGTGCGGTCCTTCTGCATGGCCATCAGACCGTCGATCCACAGGCGCTGACCTTTGGCCAGGTCTGCCTGGTATTTGCCTAGCTCGTTCCGGAGTTCACCTGATTTCTTACTGATGGACTTGAAGGCAATATAGGCAAGGTCCTTGTCTAAAACCTTTTGACTCGGATTGTTCAGGAAAGCTTCCAGTTTGGCCCGGTCACAGAAGATCGAGGTCTCGAACATTTTCTTTGAGAACTCAACGCCACAGCCTTTAAACTTCTTGTTGATCAGGTCGTAGACATCGGGTTTGTACTGATCATCAACATCTTTGCAGAACATCTCGAACATGGCGGCAGTGACCTTCTGGTCGGTTGGCATGTTGTAATCCTTGAAGAAGCCATCGAGTCCGGCTACTAATTTGGCAACCGATGCCTTTGCCTTAGCCGGATCTTTTTCAGCGTTCAGGATTCCTGAAGCCTGGCCACCGAACTGACCGGCCACTCCGAGGATTTCGGATCCCCCAAAACACTCCTGATAATACTGACTGACGCTGTTTCCGATAGCCCGTCCTTCGATTGACTTTTTGATCAGGCTAAGGGCTTCACCATATTTTTTCTGGAGGCCCGGATCCTGAGCAATCCACTTGGTAAACTGGCCTTCAAGTTCACGTTTCTGATCGGCAACCTTCATCCTTTTCAGACTGGCAGCCTGACCAATAGAAAACTTGTAGTAGTTGGTTGAACCCGAGTATTTTGAAGAATACTGAATGCGTACTTTAGGATCAGCGAGCATATCGGCCAGCATGATTTCCTGTTTTGCGCCACGGATCTTAATCCTGTTCGGATGTAAATACTGCAGGACATCTTCCACTTCGAAGGAGGTCATGTAACGGGTGGTACGGCCCGGGTAACCCAGGATCATGGAGAAGTCGCCCTCTTTTACGCCCTTAACTGAAACCGGCAGGTAGTGCTTGGGTTTCAGCGGTACATTGTCCGGCGAATAGTTTGCAGGCTTGCCATCGGGTGACATATATACGCGGAAAATCGAGAAGTCGCCGGTCTGGCGGGGCCACATCCAGTTGTCGGTGTCGGCACCGAATTTCCCTACGGAGCTCGGGGGAGCGCCAACGAGGCGAACATCAGCATACCGGGTGTAAACCAGCATGTAATACTTGTTGCCGCCATAATAAGAAATAACCCTTGCAGAACGGAAAGAATCGCCTTTGATTTCGCCGGCGATTTTCTGGGATTCATCACGGATAGCATTGGCCCGCTCAGTTTCGCTCATGCCGTCGTTAACCTTTGCCAGTACCCTGTCCGTTACATCGGTCAGGTAATCAAGAAAAGTGACGGAGAGTCCTGGTGTGGCAAGTTCTTCTGACTTGGTCATAGCCCAGAAGCCATCGGTAAGGTAATCATGTTCAACGGTGGAGTGTGTCTGTATTGCACCGTAACCGCAATGGTGATTGGTGAACAGCAGGCCCTGGGGGGAAACGATCTCACCGGTGCATCCGCCGCCGAAAATTACGATAGCATCTTTCACGGAAGAGTGGTTGACACTGTAAATGTCCTCAGCTGTCAGCTGCAGACCGAGTTCGGTCATCTTGCCGATATTCAGTTTCTGGATCAGCGGCAACAGCCACATGCCCTCATCAGCCTTCGCTGATATGCTGAACATCAGGGAAATACCTAAAAGAAGGGAGGTTAATCTTTTCATATTGTTTTAGAAGTTTGTTTAATGGGGGAAAGATAGGAAAAAAGTTGCCAGTTACCAGTTACCAGTTGCCGGTTACCGGTTATTTTGGTTGCCGGTTGACGGTTGCCGGTTACTGGTTAGGC
>CAYQFT010000197.1:3813-6078 GCA_964416825.1 uncultured Porphyromonadaceae bacterium | reverse complement strand
CGGCTGCTGAACACCATCGCCCGCATCGGCGTGATCGATGCGAAACTCTTCGGCGGAAACAGCTGGCACACCCCGTATGGACCGGTCTGCCTGCACGAACAATACATCGGCCAGATGGGCATTGCCATCAACGACCCCCAATATCTGGAAGGATATAAGGAGTGCCTCAACTATTACCGCGACCATGCCATCAACCCCGATGGCCGCGTGATCTCGCGCTGGGCCTACGACAACAGCGACGCCATGGCCGGCACCGCCAAACCCGAAGGATTCTATGAGGCCCAATGGGGCTACCTGTTCGATTCCAATCCCGATTTTGTGATCAACGTGGCTGAGCTCTACCACCAAACCGGCGACTTCAGCTGGGTTAAAGGTCAGAAGGAGGCGTGCGAAAAAGCGCTCGAATACCTGCTGAAGCGCGATTCCGACGGCGATCACCTCGTCGAAATGATGACCGCCGACCACTCGGAGCGCAAGGGCAGCGACTGGATCGACATCATGTGGGCCTCCTGGGAGAATGCTTTCGTCAATGCCGAAATGTATCAGGCTTTACTCTTATGGTCCGATATTGAGCGCGAGCTAGGCGATCCGGAAAAGTCAGCCCGATATGCAGCCTTTGCCAAAGAACTGAAAATCAGCTTCAACAAAACCACTGCCGACGGCGGTTTCTGGGATACACAAAACCAGTGGTATGTCCACTGGCGCGATAAGGACGGCTCAATCCACGGAAATAACCTGGTTGTGCCGGTCAACTTTATGGCCATCGCCTATGGCATCTGCGACCAGATACCCCGCAGAAACGCTATCCTCGACCGCATCGAAAGCCAGATGCAGCAAGAAGACCTCTTCGCCTGGCCGATCTGCCTCTACGCCTACGAACCCGGCGAGGGCCTCGAATATCAGTACCCGTTCCCGAACTATGAAAACGGGGATATATTCCTCTCCTGGGGCGCCATGGGTGTGGAAGCTTATGCCGGATACAAGCCCGATATTGCCCTCAAGTACATCGAAAAAATCCTGGCACGATATGCTCAGGACGGCCTCGCCTTCCAGCGATACGGGCGGCTGAAGCAGGACGGCCTCGGCGATGACATCCTCGCGGGGAACAGCCTGGCAATCATCGGATTATATAAATCTCTTTATGGCATTAATCCTATGCCCGACCGGCTCTGGCTCAGTCCGCACCTGCCCGCGAAACTCGCCGGCACGGAGCTGAACTACAAGTTTCGCGGAAGTACGTTGAAAATCGGGCTGGTGCTAAATAAGTTACTGGTTGCTGGTTCCGGGTTGCTGGTTAAGGGCTCTGGTGAGTTTGGGGTACGTATTGGAAATGGTATCCTGGAGTATTTCAAGGACAAAAAGGGGCCCGCTTCGCTGACTGCAAGGGTTCCCGAAGGGACTGAACTTACGGTTGAGATAGTGAGGTGCGATGGCTCAGAAGTAAGCTGGAACCAGGAAACATCGGGCGGGAATGGCACGATCGACTATTCAATCGGAAACCTGAAGGCGGGAGGGAAGTACTGGCTGAGGGTTGACGGACAAAAACCAAAAACGCTCAAAGCCGATGATCAGGGCATGCTCCGTATCAGGATAAAATGCAATGAATCAATCCGTATTATAACAGTTAGAGATTCGAATTGAGAGATTCGAACACAGAGTGTTGAATGTTGAAAATGAGATTTAGGTCAGGGCAACCGGTCCCCGCTTTCGCGGGGATGACAATGCTCCGAGGCCAACCGGCAACTGGCAACCGGCAACCGGTAACCTCCTACACCGCCGCCTTCCACAACTTCACATTCACCGCCGCCGGCCCGCGCGGACCGTTCTCGATCTCAAAGCTGACCACATTGTCCTGCTTGATCTCTTCGAGGAAATTGTTGACGTGCACAAACACGCTGTCCTGAGATTCCAGGTCGCGGATGAATCCGAATCCCTTGGAATCATTATAAAAAGTTACGATTCCCTTACGGATGGGATCGGCTTTCTGCGAATTATCCCGCTTCGGGATGCTGATTTCAATGTCTTCAAGCTTGGTCGCCTCCCTCCGGATAGGCTCCGGCGGAGTGGATGTAATATTCCCATACGCATCCACATACGCAATCATGTTGTTCGGATCCCCGCTGTTATCATTCTCTCTCCTGAACTCCCGCTTCTTCTCCTTGTCCTTGCGCTTTTTCTCTTTTTTACTTCTTACTTCCTTCTTGTTGCTTGTTTCCTGCGACCTACCCATAGTTACCTTCTACTTTAATTTTCCGCAAGTTACAC
>CAYQFT010000197.1:0-3713 GCA_964416825.1 uncultured Porphyromonadaceae bacterium | reverse complement strand
TGGCCCGTCATTTGCATGATATTGAAATATTTTCATATATTGGCAACTGCATAAGAAACTATCTATTAACAAATACTATCAAAACTATGATCGCTAAATTTTTTCCGTTTGTGATCGCAGCCGGCTTCCTTCTGGCAGCCGCTCCTTCCGGTGTAGACTATGAATATATCGGAGCTGCAAAGTGCAAAATGTGCCACAACAAGCCTGATAAAGGCGAGCAGTACAAACAGTGGGCAGCAACAAAGCATGCCTCGGCCATGAAGTCTCTCAAAGGCGACGAGGCCAAGGACCCGAAATGCCTGAAATGCCACTCAACCGCTGCTGCAAACGCAAAATTCGCCCAGGAAACCATCACCAACGCTGAAGGCGTATCCTGCGAATCCTGCCACGGTCCGGGAAGCGTTTACAAAACCGCTACCATCATGAAGGACAAAGCCAAATCACTGGCCAGCGGCATGATCGAGCCAACCGAAAAAGTTTGCAAAACCTGCCATAACGCAGAAAGCCCAACCTTCAAAGGCTTTGACTATAAAGCTATGCTGGCGAAGATTGCACACGATGATCCGACGACGAAGTAAGGCGAAAGAAAAAAGGCGAAAGGCGAAAGAAAGATCTTAAGATCTTAAGACAATAAGAAAAAGCGGGCAGCTCACTGAGTTGCCCGCTTTTCTTTTATGTCTTATCTCTTTAATCTTTCTTTCGCCTTTCGCCTTGCGCCTTTCGCCTTGCGCCTTGAGCCTTGCGCCTTGAGCCTTGCGCCTTCTATTTATACCCAAACAGCACCGAGTAAATAATCAGCCCCACCAGCACCAGCCCAAACCCTACGAAAATAAACCCGAATATCCTGATCACCGTATCCCTGCGGGTTTTGCCCTCTTTCTTCACGAGCAGCTTCTTCAGGCGGCCATTCTCTTTCAGCGCTTTGTATTCGCGCGGACGATCCTTGCGGAACTCATCAAACGGCACCAGACCGGTGAAAATCACGGTATCCATCGGGAAGGCATCCGGACGAAGATGGGTGTTGAAGAAATGGATGGTAAAAATGAATCCTACAGCCAGCAGGGCTTCATCACTATGAATGATCTGGGCAATGTTAATCAGCCAGCCCGGGAATACCTTTGTGAAAACTTCGGGGAACCAAAGCATCAGGCCCGATAAACCAATCACCGCAACCCCCCAGAAAACAGCCATATAGTCAAACTTCTCCCAATAGGTCCAGCGGCCGTAATTCGGTTTCGGACCTCTGCCCACAAACCACTTGATGGTATTGCCGAAATCCTTAATATCCTGCATGTTAAACATCAGGCTATCCTTGCCGAAAATGAATTTTCCAGCAGAAACCCGGTTCTTCCTTTTCATCAGAATCAGGGTAACCAGATGGAAGGCAAAATACCCGAACGTGATAATTGCCCCAAAGCGATGAAGCAAACCGGCAACCTTAACGCCGCCGATCAGTTTAGCCAGGAAGGCAGCCCACTCCATGTTGGCAAACTTCAGGATCATGCCCGTGAAGGCGAGCATCAGGAAACTGAATATCACAAACAGGTGGGTGATCCGCTGACTCCGGTTGAAGCGTTTCACATAATATTTACTGGTGAAGGTATTCTGGTGGAGCTTCTTCTCCCGCCGCCCGCCGATCGAGCGCGGAATCCACATCAGCAGGTGAATGCCAAAGAAAATAAAAACGCTGGTCAGCAGGATCGTCATGGCCCAGAATGTATAATAGAGGGCCCCGTATTTTTCTTTATTATGATGCGTGGCGTGCGTCAAGTAACCGGTAAACCGGGCGTTGGCATCCGGATGGCACTTCTGGCAGGTGGCCACGATATTCTTTGTATTGATGCTCGACGCAGGATTGTTCACGTTGAGAATCGTATGCGATCCGTGACAATCCGAACATTTTGCAGCATCCTCCCGCCCCAGCGAATGGGCCTTCCCATGGTAGGTCTGGAGGTAGGTTTCCGCAGTCTCCTTATGGCACTTACCGCACTGGGTGGTCACTTCTGCCATGAACGCATCCCTTCCTGTTGTCTCGATCACATGTGCATTATGACAATCCACGCAGGTGGGATAGATTTTTTTCCCGTCCGATTTGGTGATTGCATGGTCACTCTTGATGTAATCATTGTAAATCCCCTTATGGCAGGTGGCGCAGGTAGCCGGTATATTCTTAACATTCACCGATGATTGTTCATCGTCCTCCTTCAGGATATGGTGCGAATTGTGGCAGTCGGTACAGACGGCCGTTACCGTTAATCCTTTTTCCGATAAGCCCTTTCCGTGAACACTGGAGGAGTAATCCACCATTGCATTGACTTCGTGCAGCTTAGCAGTAGCATTCGCCTTTCCGTCGTCCTTGTGGCATTCGCCGCAAAGCTTGGGGATGGAGGTTCGGTAGGTCGGCGACGTATCGTCATATCGGGATAAAGACTTGTGCGTTCCATGGCAATCGGTGCAATACGGCGCGTTTTTGTCGCCCCGCTCATATGCCTGGCCGTGGCCGCTGGTTGTATAGAGGTTGCTCGTTTCGGCATGACAGGCCGAGCAGTCGATCTTGCGCGCAGTCTCACAGGGCCGGGCACGTTGCGTCGAAACATCGGAATGGCATTTAACGCAGGCTATATTCCGATGTACGGAGTTCGGTAAATCTTCCTTGCTGACCTGCAGGGAAACCAACTTCCCGTCAACCATCTTGCTGATGCCCTCTTTCTCGTGACACTTGAGACATGCCTGATCGCTTATCGTGGGCACAATCGACTGAACATTAACCGTATGCGGTACGTGACAGTCGGTGCAGGCCGGTATCGCGCCCGGTTTTTTCTCCCACTGCTCACCCCTGATAATTTTCGTGTGTACTTCTTCGATCTTCACGTGGCACTTCATGCAGGTGGCGGCAATGTGATTCACGTTGATCGAAGAGTTGGGGCTGGTATGGGGCAGGATCAGGTGATCGCCGTGGCAATCGTTGCAGGTGGCCGAAACGATCAGCCCCTTTTTCAGCAGCCCCACCCCGTGAATACTCTCGGTATAGTTTTCAAGAATGTTATGTTCCGATATATTATACACCCGGGCAACCGGCGCGCCTTCCCTGTGACATTTCCCGCACAGGTAGGGTATCTTCATCTTGTAGGTCTGGGAGTTAGGGTCGGAATTGGCCAGGATGTCATGCTTGCCATGGCACTCGGAGCAGTCGGGGGCATAAAGCGCTTTCAGCTTCAGAGCCTGACCGTGGATGCCGGCATCGAACTTCATCTGGGCATCATCGTGGCAGTTGCCGCAATTCACCGGCTTCAGAACATCCGGATGCGGAAACTCCTGCACGGCGGCATCTTCATGACAGGCGGTGCAGTCGAGATCCTTATGAACCGATTTCGTAAATACCTTTCCGTTCACATAGAGCGACACCTTCTTGCCGCCGACCAGTTTAGAGAGGCCGGTATCGTCGTGACAACCCAGACAGTCATCATTGGACTGCCCGATCGCTGCCGCACTGCAAAGAAGGAGTACAATTCCCGCAATAAAACTCTTCATAAGCTGTGAAAGTTTTAACAAATACGTATACATATCTACATACGTTTGTCAAAAATATCGATTTGTTTTAATAAGGCAACGCTAAATGCCTCTGGGGGGCTTATTTAGAATGATTCCAGAGAGAAGAGGGCACAAGGGCACGGGGGCAAAGGGGGTGTGAGTGTGGGTGTGAGTGTGGGTGT
>CAYQFT010000196.1:0-6080 GCA_964416825.1 uncultured Porphyromonadaceae bacterium | reverse complement strand
GCGAGGCCAATTAGCGACCGCAGGGAGCCTTTTATCTTAATTTCTCATTCCCCAAATGCCTCTCTGCATCCCTCCGTGTCTTCTTGGCTATGTTCTTCTCAAAAGCCTCAGTCAGGTTAACGCCCGTCTGGTTGGCCAGGCAGATGAGAACCCAAAGGACATCGGCCATTTCATCGGCCATGTCCCTGTTTTGATCCGATTCTTTTTCGGATTGGTCGCCATATTTTCGGGCCAGGATGCGGGCCAGTTCGCCTACCTCCTCGGTTAAAATGGCCAGGTTGGTAAGTTCGGAAAAGTATCGGACCCCGTAAGTCCGGATCCAGAGATCCACCTTTGCTTGTGCTTCTTCGAGAGTCATACCCTGTTTTTTGTATCGATCCAAATGGTGACCGGCCCGTCATTAATCAGGGCAACCTGCATCATCGCTCCGAATTCACCGGTTTGAACCGGCTTACCGGTATCTTTTTCCAGTTGTTTCACAAATTGATCATACAATGGCACACTGATCGCCGGCGGAGCCGCGTCGATGTAAGAGGGACGGAATCCTTTTTTCACACGGGCATGAAGGGTAAACTGAGAGACTGCCAGAATCTCCCCTCTGGCCTCCATAACACTCAGGTTCATAACCCCCTTGTCGTCATCAAAAATGCGCAATCCGGCTATTTTGTTGCTTAGCCAAAGGATATCCTCCTGGTTGTCTGCTGCCTCAACGCTCACAAGCACCACCATGCCTTTACCGATAGCCCCTTTTATCCATCCGTCTATTCTGACGGAAGCTTCCGTTACTCTTTGAATCAGCGCTCTCACTTTTTATTCAGGATTACCAGCGCGGCAATGACGCCCGGCACCCATCCGCACAAGGTTAAGAGAAAAACGATGAGAATGGATCCGCAGCCCCGGTCAATGACGGCCAAAGGAGGGAAGAAAATGGATAACAATACTCGAATCAGCGACATACAGGTTGGATTATTCGGTTATTGCGGTGATGATGTACTCGGGTTCATCCGGAAATCCGTCAGGTTTACCAACAGACCATCTCGTTTTCAGACCCTTTTCGCTGCCGGCCAGATCCCAGTGGCACATCGCTATTCCGATATCAACCATCTGAAGATCAGTGGTAAAGAATTTATTCCTGTATCCGGGAGTGCGGCACAGGGCGAAATGATACTGACCCTGATCGAGGAATATCCTCCAGGGCTGCTTGTTGGATGCCGACGGTGCAAGCCTCACTGCTTCCAGCTGTCCCGTATGAGCTGTGGCGAGTGCTGGGTCGAGCGGATGGCCCGTGTCGTGTTCGAAAAAGAGGTTCTTCCAGGGAAGGCGGTTGGCGGATCCCGCACTCAGACGAATGATCCGGTCGCCCAAACCCCGAAGGGAGGTGGCATATCCAACCGGAGTGATGGCAGGAATCGTTTGTTTTTCAGGTAGTCCGATTGCTTTTGAAAACTCTCCGCGGTCGAAAGTTCCGCCCAGCCAGCAGGTCCCAAGTCCCAGACCGGTTAATTCAAGAATAATCCTTTCCAGGCAATACCCGTAATCCAAAAATGCTGTCGTTGAAGGCGCCACACAGCCTGCGATAAAATAGCGAGCACCCTGGATAAAACCATAGGTTCCCAGCTTTATCCGCTGACTGGCAAGGTCCTGTCGATCTATCAGCCGGAACGGAATCTGCGTTCCGAGAGGGCCGGTACCGTGAATCGCAAGGAGCTCGCCTACAGCTTTTTCTATATGCATTGGAAGCTCCCCGGGCCGGTAGGTTCTGCGCGAAGTCCGCTCGACGATTAAGGATGTGAAGTATTGATTCATTACATAAGTTCTGATCCGGTTTAAATATACTAAATCAGGAGGATTCCGGTTCACTCTTACTCTGCCTGTAAGAATAAGGGAAAACGAAAAGTCGTATCTTTACAAAAAACTTACAGCAAATGAACAAATTCAATCTACTCCGGGCTGCCGGCTTTGTCTGGCTCGCTTTTACCTTACCTGCCGGCGCGCAGCAGTTAAATGTATTGTCACCGAAGGAGGTCAGCGAAGGCTGGGAACTTCTTTTCGATGGGAAATCCATGGAAAAGTGGCGCTGCTATAAAATGGATAAGGTCCAGGGTTGGACCATTGAGGATGATGCCATCAAGGCGTTGGGACTCCCGGGCGGGAAAGGCGGCGACATCATAACCCGGGAAACCTATAAGGATTTTGAACTATACCTGGAATGGAAGGTTGGTCCGGAAAGTAACTCCGGTATTTTTTTCCATGTTGTCGAAGGACCTGGCTACGGAACGGTTTATATGACCGGCCCTGAGTATCAGCTTCTTGATGATGTGGGATTTCCGGAATCAGACGGCAAGCACGACTCAGGGGCAAATTATGATGTTCATCCACCGCGGTTTGGGCAGGTTAAAACCCTTGATGAGTGGAATAACGCAAAAATTGTGGTTAAAGGTTCCCATGTCGAGCATTGGCTGAACGACCGGAAAGTAGTGGAGTATGAAATGTGGACACCGGAATGGTATGAGCTGAAAAAGAACTCAAAATGGAAAGATGCCGAGGGATACGGGAAGTATAAGGAAGGGGCCATAGCCCTGCAGGATCATGGGGGTACCACGATGTTCAGGAATATCAAGATACGGAAGCTGTAATAGGGCACAAGGGCACTGGGGCACAGGGAGTTGTGGCCGAAGACATCAGTAACCCCGGCCTTCAGGCCGGGGGTTTTGATCTAAAATAGGGAATCAAAAGTTATGAGCAATAACAACCGAGAGTATACGAACGGTGAGATAACCGTTTTCTGGAAGCCGGATACCTGTATCCATGCAACCATCTGTTTTATGAAGCTGCGAAAGGTCTTTGACCCGGCTAAACGGCCATGGGTGAATATGAATGGAGCTACTTCTCAGGAAATCATCAGTATTTGTGACCAGTGCCCTACCGATGCCCTGACCTGGAAATGGAACAAGGATCTTTCCCCGGCAGAAACGGCCGAGCTTCAGGCAGAGCCGGCAGGTGAGGAGCTGGTGCCGGTACCTGTTGCGGAAATTACACTGATTACGAATGGCCCGGCACTGATAAAAGGAAAGTTCCGGATACTGAATCAGCAGGGAGAAAAAATTGAAACGGCCGAGCAGGTTGCATTATGCCGCTGCGGCCGTTCCGGAAACCTGCCTTTCTGCGATGGAAGCCACCGGTCGTAGATTGTTGAAAGTGGAATGTGATAATGTGATACCACCTCGCTGATATCACATTATCACATTCCACTTTCCACAATTACTTCGCGTCGGGCAGATAAACCTCCACATTATTCCGATAATCCCCCAGCAGATGCTCGGCGAAATAATACCACATCAGGCGTTCAAAATACTTGCTGTAGTTGCCGAACCCGTGTCGCTGTCCTGGCATCACCATAAAGTCGAACCGCTTGCCTGCCGCAATCAGGGCATCAGCCACGCGGATTGAGTTACCGGGATGGACATTGTTGTCGATATCCCCGTGAACCAGCAGCAAATGTCCTTTCAGGTTTTTAGCCAGATCCTGGTTTTTGTTGACTTTTGCCTCAAATTTGACAATCGTTTCGGTGTTTTTCTTAACCGAATCTTCAGCAAATTCCGGCTCCCCAGTCTTAACTTCCTTAACTTCCTTAACTTCCTTAACGTCCTTAACATCCTTGACTTCTTTAACTTCCTTCTTCTTCACAGTCTTGGTCACCTCTTTCACCCCATTGTGAGTTTCACCCCACCAAAGGTTATAAATGTTGTTGTCATGGTTGCCAGCAGATGAAACAGCAGCCGTATAAAAATCGGGCGCTGTCAGGATTGCTGCGGTCGACATGAATCCGCCACCCGAGTGACCGTAGATCCCAACCTTGGTGATGTCAATGAAATCAAACTGGTCAGCCAGTTGTTCCAATGCATATTTGTCGTCCGGAATGGCATAGTCCCTGAGATTATCATATCCGTAGGTGTGATAATACTTGTCGCGCATCGGACTGCCACCGCGATGACCCATGGAAACGGTGACAAAACCGAGCTGCGCCAGTGCCAGGTTGGTGCGGCCTGTGGCACTCCAGGGCAGTGAAAACGATTCCACCTGCGGCCCCGGATACACATAGGAGATAATAGGATACTTCCGGCCTTCCTCCATCTTTAATGGTTTCCACAGGATACCATAGAGGTCCGTAACCCCGTCCATGGCTTTTACCTTAACCCGTTGTGGCATCTGCCACCCGGTTTCATACAAACGCCTCAGATCGGTATCTTCGAGTTTCATGAGCACTGTGCCTTTAACATCGCGCAAAACGGAAATAGGAGCAAGATCGGCCCGTGAATAGGTATCCACAAAGTATTTGTTGGACAGCTCAGCCATGCTGAAAGAATGGGTGGCATCTTCAGGCGTGAGCAGTTCCATTCCTGTGCCATCGAAATTTACCCGGTAGATCATGGAAAAATAGGGATCAATCCCTTTTTCGCGGCCGAAGGCCTGGAAATAGAGAACCCTGCCCAGGGTGTCTATCCGCATCACGTTTCCGCAAACAAAATTTCCTTTTGTAATCTGATTTTTAAAGTTTCCTTCACCATCATACAGGTAAAACTGACCAAAACCGGTTCGCTCCGACCACCAAATCAGGTCTTTGCCTTCATTGATCGCATAAACCCTGGAATAGTCCCAGTTAAAATAGGGTTCATCGGTTTCTGCGATGAGAACTTTGGATTCACCGGTGGCAGTATTGGCAATGCAAACTTCCTTTTTGGCGCATGTGCGGTCAAGACGGGTAAACATGAGTGCATCTGAACGTTTGTCAAACAGGTCCACAGTAACCGTCTGGTCTTTCCATTTGTCGATCTGCATTTTAACACCGGCCTTGCTGTCCACATCGCAGACCCATAATTCGAACTGGGGTACATTTTCGTCGCCCGGCATGGCATATTTATAGGTTTCAAGTTCCGGCCGCGGGTTCTTCAGAACATTGATAACCCAAAGATCTTTGACCTTACGGGTATCGTCGCGCATGACAAAGAATTTTTTATTATCCTTAAACCATCTTGCACCGGCCCTTAGCCGCTTGGTGGTTACGGTATCGCTGTCATTAGCCTGCCAGGAATAATACTTTTCACCATCTGTAGTCAGCTGGTATTCAACACTGTCCTTGTCCTTCGCATTCATCAGATAAAGGTTATGCTTACGGGCGAATACAATCCATGTTGAATCTTTATTGTAACTCTTCCAGCCATCATCCTTGGGCTTTTCCTTTTGAATGGTATCAACCAGCTTTATCTCCTTGGTTTTCAGTACGTATTCAAATTTGAAACTGTCGACTTCGAAGTTGAACGATTTATTATCCTTCTTGAATTCAAGCTTTTTGATCGCTGGCTCCAGAGGATTCAGGATTTTCTGAATCTTCTGGTTGACTTCGGAAACCAGATAATAATTATCGAACAGAGGCTCCCGGGTTTTCTTAACCGGGTCAACCAGCCAATAAAACTCACCATCTCCAGTTTTATAGGTGTACCAGAAGGTATCACTGTCTTTCAGGTAAACAGGCCTCACTGAGGTGCTGCCCACCATTTTAGCAAGATTTTCGCTGGTAAATTTTTCAGCGGCCCTGAAATCGGCTTTTTGGGAAAAAGCCAGAGATCCGGCCAGTAGGAGCACGAAGAGCAGTTTTAACTTTTTCATGGTAAAAAGGTTAGATTGAGTTTTTCATCGGAGTGTATAAAAGTATGCGGATTAGCTTATTCTGAATCTGTTTTAACATTTTTTAAGAACCG
Organism: uncultured Porphyromonadaceae bacterium; assembly: GCA_964416825.1. GTDB lineage: Bacteria > Bacteroidota > Bacteroidia > Bacteroidales > UBA12481 > UBA12481. The sequence goes on along the minus strand of CAYQFT010000196.1, from coordinate 321 downwards.
GATAGCTGGGGGATATTTTGGATTAAGCCGGAAAAGCTCTTCGGAAAGCTCACGGGCTTTCTTTTGCTCACCGGTATCCAGATAATTCCAAATAATCAGTTCATAAGCCGGCTCACTTTCCGGGTGTATTTTCAACAAGCGGGCTGCAAATTCCTGAGACTGCTTGAAATCCCCGAGCTTTCGCAAACTCCACCCAAGGTACAGCAGGGCGGTTTCATTGCATTCCTCTTTGTCGATGATCCCCGACAACAAGGTAACGGCATCGGTATAGCGGCCTACAGTATAGGCCTGATAACCCGAATAGTCGGCGATATTCTGACG
>CAYQFT010000195.1:4209-6104 GCA_964416825.1 uncultured Porphyromonadaceae bacterium | reverse complement strand
TACCTGATCCTGCTGGCCTGCCTGCTGCTGGCCATCCAGGTGCCGGTAAAAAAGTGGATGCAATCGAGGAGCGGCAAAACCCACAGCACCCTCATCAAGCGGGTGGGAGCAGGGTCGCTCCTGCTGCTGGCATCGGTGTACGGAGGCTATTTTGGGGCAGGGGTGAGCGTTATTGTCATTGCCATACTTGGACTTATTTATGACGATTCACTCACCAAACTGAATGTTCTCAAACAGGCAATTTCATTCAGCATCAATATCTCCGCAGCGATTTACTTTGCTTTTTCGGGAAAAGTCGACTGGGCCTTTGCCGGAATCATGATGGTGGGAGCTGTTACCGGTGGGCTGCTTGGAGGGAAATTTGCAGGATCCATTAAACCCGCATTGCTCAGGGGGATCGTTATTGTCACGGGGTGTACGGCAGCTCTTGTGTACCTTCTGAGATAATGAATCAATGTGCTAATGTGGCAATGTGCTAATGTGCCAATGAGCCAGAAGTAACCTTCGGAGACATCAGTAACCCCGGCCTTCAGGCCGGGGACTGAATCCCGATTAACCAGTAACCAGCAACCTATGATCAAAGAATCAAGTCTCATTGAACTCGCCCTTCGGCTTGGTGCCACCCGTTCCGCTATCGTCAACGTCTCCGATGTTCAGTTTTCCGATACCTTCCGCCAGCTCTGCGAGATGAATTCATGCGGGAAATACCGGACCAACTGGATGTGTCCGCCGGCTGTGGGGGACTACGAGGAGTTGAAAAACCAGGTTTTGAAATTCAAAAAGGGGCTTGTGGTGCAAACGGTTTACCAGATGGAAGACTCTTTTGATTTTGAAGGGATGATGAAGGCAAAAGAGATTCATGAAAAGGTATACCGGGATATCATTGAGCAGATCAGATCGGAGAATCTCCTCGATCCAATGCTGCCACTGAATGCAGGGGTATGCAGTTTTTGCGAGCACTGCACCTATCCGGATGCCGGCTGCCTTTATCCCGATAAGGCCCTGGCCTCCGTGGAGGCCTATGGCATTGATGTAACAGCCCTGGTAACTGCCTGCGGGATACCGTATAATAACGGGGTGGCGTCGGTGAGTTATGTGGGGGCGGTGTTTTTTTGACGGACGACGGATGACGGACGACGGACGGTAGATGGAAGAGACGTTGTGTTTCTATTCACTATTCACCATTCACTAATAACGCATCACGCTAAAAGAGGTATAATGAAAACAATCGGCCTGATCGGCGGAATGAGCTGGGAGTCCTCGGCGGTATACTATGATATTATCAATAAGGAAGTTAAGAAACGCTTAGGGGGCCACCATTCCTGCCAATGCCTGATGTACTCCGTGGATTTTGAGGAAATTGAGCGGCTCCAGCACCAGGGCGACTGGGACGGACTGACCCGGATCATGATTGATGCCGCGCAGCGGGTGGAGCGTGGCGGTGCCGACTTTCTGGTGATCTGTACCAACACGATGCACAAGATGGCGCCGGAGGTAGAGCAGAGCATCGGAATACCGGTTTTGCATATTGTTGATGCGATAGCAGAGGAGATTCTGCATCAGGGATTGAAAAAAGTTGCCCTGCTCGGAACCCGATTCACCATGGAGCAGGAGTTCTACAAAGGCCGATTGACAGATAAGCATGGCATTGAGGTGATTATCCCGGACCTGGCCGGCGTTGAAACTGTGCACCGGATTATCTATAACGAGCTGGTGCACGGAGTTATTAAAAAAGAATCCCGCCTTGATTATCGTGCTGTGATCGAGCGGCTCATCACTCGCGGTGCGCAGGGCATCATTCTCGGCTGCACGGAAATCCCTCTCCTTGTTAAGCAGGAGGATTGTCAGGTGCCGGTGTTTGATACCACCACGATACATGCGGTGAAGGCGGTGGA
>CAYQFT010000195.1:0-4109 GCA_964416825.1 uncultured Porphyromonadaceae bacterium | reverse complement strand
ATTGTCAGGTGCCGGTGTTTGATACCACCACGATACATGCGGTGAAGGCGGTGGATCACGCGATTAGTTGATGGATGACCGATGACTGACGACCGCCGACTGCCGACCGCTGACTGCCGACCGCCGACCGATGACCGACGACCGCCGACCGCCGCAAGCGCCGTGCTTTTTCACGCGTCACGCGTCACGCGTCACGATTTCCTGAACAATATTGCACGGCATTTGTACTCTGTTCTCAAACTTCATCAATGAACAAATTCGCCATCCTCTTCGCCTTCACCTTCTACCTCGGCCTCCACTCCTACCTGTTCATCCGGATGACGCAGGCGCTGCCGCCGCAGGGACCGTTCCGCGCCATCTTTGCGGTTCTGTTCATTTTCAGTGCGCTGGCCTTTCCGTTGGGGATGCTGCTTGGCGGTAAACTGCCGCTGGGGATCGTCACGGTGCTTGAGAATGTGGGCGCCTATTGGATGATCGGCCTGTTATATATGTCGCTGGCGGTTTTTTTTGCCGATATAATCCGGCTCTCAAATCACTTCTTTCATTTTTATCCCGATTGGATAGTAGCTAATTATCAGCAGGTTAAATTCTATTACCTGATATTTGTCCTCGTCTTGTTCACGGGTTTCTCGCTCGTGGGGAATTACCGTTTCCGGCACACGGCCGTCAGGGAACTGGCCATCGAAATCCCGAAAGGCGACGGTCCGGCCGGAGAGCTCACGCTGGTTGCGGCTACCGACGTACACCTGGGAACAATTATCCGGAAAAACAGGCTGCGAAAATTTGTCAACCTTATCAATGAACAGAAGCCCGATATTATTCTTTTCGGGGGCGACCTGATCGATCACAGCATGCGCCCGGTTGTTGCCCAGCGGATGGATGAAGAGTTGCAGGATCTTCGTTCCACCTATGGAGTCTACGGGATCTTCGGCAATCATGAATATTACGGAAACGGCAAACAGGCTGCCGAATTCTATGCGCAGGCCGGAATCACCCTGCTCACCGATACGGCCGTCACGGTGGCCGACCGTCTGGTCCTGGCCGGACGAAATGACATCTCCCAGCGCCATCGCAAGCCCCTGCCGGAGATACTTGCTGGTGTGCATCAGAATCTCCCCAAAATCCTGCTCGACCATAATCCCGCCCGACTGACGGATGCACAGAAGAACCGCATCGACCTGCAGATCTCCGGCCATACGCACAACGGCCAGATCTTCCCGCTTAACTACCTGGTTAAAAGGATGTATCCGCTGGCCTATGGATACCATAAATCCGGCAATACACATTATTATGTTTCCTCGGGCTTGGGGCTCTGGGCTGCGCCGGTGCGCATCGGGACCCGATCGGAGATCGTGAAGATCAGGGTGGTGCTGAGATAATGCATTATGCGGCTGATCATTTTTTTAACCACATAGGCACAATAGGTCACAATAGATTTTGATTTCTTATTCTATTGTGTTCTATGTGCCTATGTGGTTAAAAAAAAGGAAAGCGACTATAATAACCCCTTCTATTCTGCCGTAAACCGCACCGACCGGTCTTCGATCATGTCCTGCAGCTGGGCAAGCAAGGCGCGTTCCTGCGGGTCGATATGCCCGTCCTCGGTGGCGATATGAATGATTTCGTCATATTCGTCGCGGGTAATCTTATGGTCCTCAATCGCCTTGTTAATCATCTCCTTAAGTCGGTGAGCACTTTCGCTGTATGCCATAATCCTTGATTTTTTTCCGTAATAATGGCCTAAAGTAAAAACATCCTGTCAAAAAAAAGTAATTGGCATCTATTATATTTACATGTGGGGAAATAGACAAATAGTCATTAATCTTATGGAATCACATGGACAATATTCCTTATCAGAGTTTTCTCAGTTTACCCGGGAATAGCGCAAACCTGACGCCAGATGCACTTATTCAGGAACTGCTGAGAAAGGAGAAAATGCTTGCAGCAGCTGCTGCCGCAACCAACGAACTGTTGATAAAACGGGACATTATTCAAGGGATAACCACAGGATTAACTTTACTTGGCGAAGCCACAGAGGTAGACCGGGTATACTTGTTTAAAAATGGAGTTGACCCGGAAACCGGAAATAAGGTGACAAGCCAGAAGTTTGAGTGGACGTCGGATACTGCAGAGCCCCAGATTGATAATCCCAATTTACAGGACATACCCTACGAAGACGTGGATTTCTTTATGAAACCCTTGTCTGCCAGGGAACCCTTCAGGGAAATCGTCAGCCAATTACCCACTGGGATGGTCAAAGACCTTTTATCCGAGCAAAGCATCCTTTCAATACTGGTACTTCCGATCTTTCAGGGAGATTTTTTCTGGGGATTTGTCGGGTTCGATGATTGTAAGATTGAAAGGACCTGGACCGAGGCTGAATATTCAATTCTGCTTTCCTTCGCAGTATCCATATCAGCCGCTGTTGAACGGCAAATGGTTGAGCAGGAGCTGATAACCGCAAAACTGGCTGAACAATCAGCCAATAAGGCCAAGTCGGAATTCCTGGCTAATATGTCTCATGAAATCAGAACACCACTCAATGGGATAATAGGATTCAGTGATCTTCTTACAACCCTGGAAATAAGTGGTATACAGCACCAATATCTGACTAATATCAATTCCTCTGCACATATTCTCATGGATCTCATTAACGATATCCTTGACTTCTCCAAGATTGAAGCGGGTAAACTGGAGCTGGATATTGAAGATGAGAATTTGCCGGAGCTGGTTCAAAAAACGATGAGTGTTGTCAAATTTTCGGCCGAGAATAAAGGCATTGAACTGAAGGTTTCCATTGGTCCCGGTGTGCCCGTGAGAGTTAGGCTCGATGGATTAAGAATTAAGCAGATCCTTGTGAATCTGTTGAGTAATGCCCTGAAATTTACGGAGAAGGGTGAAGTTGAGATCAGTTTAGGTGCGGATCTGCCATCGGTCCAAGGGGAGAAGGCTGTGATCAGCTTCTCTGTTCGAGACACCGGCATCGGTATCTCTGTTGAAAACCAGAAAAAGCTGTTTACTGCTTTTTCCCAGGCGGATGCTTCTATCACCAAAAAATATGGGGGTACCGGACTTGGACTGGTTATTACCAATCGGTTGCTTAAAATGATGGGGAGTGAATTGACCCTCGAAAGCAAACCCGGGGAGGGCAGTACGTTCTCCTTCACCATCGGCGTGGAGTATTCGGATGAGCCGCTGTGCAAACCCCATGGACTGGAGGGTATACGTCAGGTTGTGATTATTGATGATAACCGGAATAACAGGGAAATCATCTCCCATATGCTCACGTACTGCCAGTTTGATTCCGTTGCCTTTGACCAAGGGGAGGAAGCCCTGGCTTACCTTCTGTACGGACATCAGGCCAATCTGATCCTGGTGGATTACCATATGCCGGGCTTCAGTGGAATTGAAATGGTGAGGAATCTCAGGAACAGTAAGGATAAGGCACTGTCGGAAATCCCGGTGATATTGATCCATAGCACGGCAGATGATGCCCTGATCAATCAAACCTGCCAGGACTTAAAAATTCGTCATAAGATAACGAAACCACTGCAACTGAGTGATTTAGTTGGCGTATTGAACAAGGCCGGTTCAGACAATGCAGGCCCTGCGGTTTCAATGCCAGGCGATCAGGGAATTGAAGTATCTGGCTCAGATGACAGCCCGGAGGTTGCCGTCCTGATCGCGGAAGATAATCCGGTCAACATGATGCTGGCCAAAGCCTTGGTTACAAGGTTTATCGCCAATGTCCGACTGTACGAAGCCCATAACGGGAACGAAGCGGTCCGATCATTCATCCGGCACAAACCAGACCTCATTCTCATGGATATTCAGATGCATGAAAAGGACGGTTACTCTGCTGCCCGTGAGATCCGTGAGATTGAAAAAGATGGTAACGAAAGGGTTCCGATTGTTGCTTTGACTGCCGGGACGATCCAGGGGGAACGGGAGCGCTGCATTGAGGCGGGCATGGATGAATACCTGTCGAAGCCGATTGTTAAGGAAAAACTGGAAGAAATTTTGAAATTGTATATAAAGATTTGAAATAATGAAGGGCATACAGGATTATTACCCCGATCATTTTGGCGCCTGCTACGGATGCGGCCGGC
>CAYQFT010000194.1:0-6104 GCA_964416825.1 uncultured Porphyromonadaceae bacterium | reverse complement strand
GTGCTGCAAATAAATTTATAAATGAGTGCAAAATGTTAGCAATTGTGTGTTGTGAGTTATTTTTTTAATTTCGTACCAGACGCTTACCTATTTATTTCTAACCTAACTGATCCTTTTATGAAAAAACTGCTAATGTTTTTTGCGCTCATTCTTGCGGTGAGTGCAGGCGCTCTGGCGCAAACGGTGCTGGTTACCGGGACTATTACCAGCTCCGCCGACGGAACGGCTTTACCCAGCGTAACCGTGATTGTCAAGGGGAGCAATATCGGGGTGATTTCCGATGCCAATGGCAAGTATTCCATTGCCGTACCGGGAAATGCCACCACCCTGACGTATCAGTCTATGGGATTCAAAACCAAAGAGGTTGCCATTAACGGCCAGAAGGTCATCAATGTTGTACTTGAAACCGACCTCTTCGCGGTGAACGAGGTGGTGGTTGTGGGCTACGGTGTCACACAGAAGCGCGATGTTTCGGGTGCCATCTCCACGATTAAAGGGGATAACATCAAGCTCCTGCCTGTTCAGAGCTTCGATCAGGCCCTGCAGGGCAAGGCAGCCGGCGTAACGGTTACCATGCCTAACGGCGTGCTCAACAATCCGCCCGTTATTCGGGTAAGGGGATTTAACTCCATCACATCCAGTGCCTATCCGCTGATCGTGGTTGATGGGGTTCCAATCTTTACCGGTGACGTTTCGGCCAACAGTGCGGCCAATAATGCACTGGCCGATATCAACCCTTCTGATATCCAGTCGATGGAAGTGCTGAAAGATGCATCAGCAACCGCCATCTACGGATCCCGCGCAGCCAACGGGGTTATCCTGATCACCACCAAGCGGGGCCAGGGAACCAAAACCAAGGTTACCTACGATGGGTCCTTTGGCTATACCCAGCCCTACCACATGTTCGATGTGATGAATTCAGAACAGTACGTGGAGCATAAGAACTATGCGCTTTCCAACAACCCTACTGCGTTGAAGTACAATTTTTTTATCCCGAAGGATAAGGACAGCCTGCCAATTGATACCCGCTGGTCTGACTACGTTTACCAGACAGGTTTTCAGCAGAACCATTCGATCTCGATTTCGGGATCAACGCCAACCACACAGTATTATCTTTCCCTTGGCTACACCAATCAGGAAGGTATGATCCAGAATAACACCTATGCCCGCAAAAATGCACGTGTTAATCTGGCGCATAAATTAAACAAGTGGATTTCACTCGGAACCAACTTCAGTATTTCGAACGGGCTTAACAGTGCACCGAATACGGGTTCACTCCCGGGGCAGGGGTTCAATACAGCAGGAGCCGGCCGGCTTGCATTTGTGCTGCCCCCTAATCTCCCACCGTATCTGCATAATGGCGAATACAATATCGCAGGCTCTGCAATCGGTGCGTTCGGCCAGCCAGTGCCCAATTATGGATACTATAATCCGGTTCCGATATTTGACCTCTGCACCTATACCTCTGAATCAGACCGACTGCTGGCCAATTTCAACCTGACCTTGGAGCCATTCAAGGGGTTGACTTTGAAAACCGCTTACGGATTGGATAATCTTTCGGTTGAATCCCTTTCATTCCAGACCGGTAAAACCGGGGACGGCTATTCAACAAATGGCGCGGCCACCAATACCTTCAATCGGCCGATCCGCTGGACATGGACCAACACAGCAAACTATTCTACTTCATTTTTCAATAAACTTAATACCAGTTTCCTGCTTGGAACCGAGGAGCAGTATACCAAGGGTGACAGCTGGTCGGGTGCCAAAACCAATGCTACCGACCCATTCTTTGAATCCTACCAGGGATCCTGGGTAACTGCCGGGATGGGTGGCGGCGGCCAGTATGAGAACTATTTTGTCTCTTACTTCGGCCGTGCGAACCTGAACTGGGACCGCAAGTATTTCTTCGATGTCAGCCTCCGTCGAGATGGATTCTCGGGACTCTCTGATGAGAATAAATTCGGGACCTTTGGCGGTGCCTCCCTCATGTGGAATATTTCCAATGAGAAATTCATCTCCGACAGTCCGCTTGCCAACTTTGTCAGCGACTTGCGACTGAAGGCCAGCTACGGACGGGTCGGCAACATGATGGGAATCGGAAGCTATAGTTCTCTCTTTCTTTATGCATCTGGTGTTTATGGTGCTGTGCCGACCTGGGTTTTCAATCAGGCAGGTAATGCCGATCTGAAATGGGAAACCTCCGATAAGTATGACCTCGGTTTGAGTTTCGGTTTGCTTGAAGACCGCATCCAGGTTGACCTGAACTATTTTTACAATGATGTCAACAACCTGATTCTGTATGTTCCGCAATCACCGTCCAAGGGGATTCCAGGCAACTCGATACCGGCCAACGTTGGCTCAATGTTTAATTCAGGACTCGAATTCACATTGACGAGCTACAACATCGCCAATCCCCATTTCAACTGGACAACCACATACAACCTGACAGCCATGAATAACGAAGTGACGGAACTGGCTCCCGGCGTAACCGAAGTTGTCGGGATTACCGCTGGTCTGGAGACCACCAGCCGCACTTTTGTCGGATACCCGATCGGAAATATCTATGGCGTTGAAACCCGTGGGGTGGATCCCGAAACCGGCCGAAGGATCTTTGTGAATGCCGCCGGGAAGGAGGTCCTGTACAGCCATGAAAAAGCTGATAAGTGGAGCTACCGTGAGGATGGCACCAAGGCTCCCGCCATCGAACTGACCAAGGACGGAAAGGTTCTCGGGTCGCCTCTGCCGAAAGTATTCGGAGGACTCGACAATACTTTCAACTATAGGGGATTCGACTTTAACGTCGGATTAACCTATGCCTTTGGCTTCTCGATCTATAACGGATCAAAGGCTGGATTGCGCGACCAGCGCTGGTGGAACAACTCCCTTGAAGTCTATGAAACAGCATGGAAACAGCCGGGCGATATCACCAACATCCCAAAGCCTGTATTCAACGATAACGTTTCCAACGGATCGGCCTTCCTGATTTCCGAGAACGTTGAAAAGGCCGGGTATGTCAAGCTTAGGGCTCTCTCATTGGGATATACCCTCAAGAACCTGCCAGGTGACCTGAAGATCGAGAGCGTACGTGTTTATGCTCTGGTATTCAATGCATTCGTTTTCACGAACTACACCGGATCCGACCCGGAAGTATCAGCAAACGGGGACAACAACCTGACGCCAGGGATCGACCGGAACACCGTTCCGCAGGCCCGCACTTACTCGTTTGGCCTTAACATCAATTTCTAACCGTTTAAAACTGATATCATGAAAAACAGAATATTAGGATCATTACTGCTGTTAATGGTCATGTTGCTTGCCGGTTGCTCAAAAGAAATGCTGAACCTGGATCCCAAGACTTCACTCGGTGAGGTCAATGCTTTTGACACCAAGGACCGGATCGTCGGCCAGGTGAATGGAATGTATGCGTTCATGAAAAGCGGGCAATACCTGGGGGGGAGATTCCTTGTGTATAATGACATCCGCGCTGAGAACTTTCTCCCGAAAAGCACAAACCTGGTAACCGGTTATGCAACCTGGAATCACACCGTGCTGAGTGCAACCAACGAGGTTCAGAACCTTTGGGGTGCTGTATATGCAGCCATCAATGCGATCAATATCTTCCATGATGGTCTGGTGGAGCGTTGGGAAAGTGGTGACATCAAGACGCTGATCACCGAGGCTGAATATACTCAGTTCAGGAGTGAGGCGCTCGCCTTACGGTCCATGTGTTACTTCGATATGCTCCAGCTCTATGCACAACCGTATGCAAAGAACAATGGCGATAACCCCGGACTCCCGCTCCGCCTCAAGGCTATGAAAACCGATGCCGAGAATGATCTCGCACGAAGCAAGGTATCAGAAGTATATGCGCAGATCCTGACAGACCTCAATACGGCTGAAAGTCTCGCCATTGATTCGTATGCCAATGATCTTCTTAACACTACCCGTGTTCACAGGAATACCATTATTGCTTTAAAAACCCGAGTGCTCTTACATAAGGGCGACTGGGCAGCGGTTGTTACCGAATCGGGCAAGATTGTCTCAGGTTCTGCTCCTTTCAAGGCTCCATCCGGACGCGCATTTGAGCTGAATGCCACGTTCGCCGGCATATGGGCCTCCCCATACACCTCCAAGGAGTCTATATTCTCGATGCCTTTCACCTCCACCAATCTTCCGGGAACCCAGAACGGAATGGCACACTACAACCACCCTTCGTCGAGCGAGTCCTATTTTCTGAATACCGAAGCCGGCAGTACTTTCTCGAAAATCGATGCCGAGGATGCCCGTAAAAAGCTGTTCGTCAAATCAGGCGATAACTATTTCGTGGGTAAATGGACCAACTTCACCAATCAGGTTGAGTATGCTCCTGTAATCCGATATGCTGAGGTGCTCCTCAACTATGCCGAAGCGCTGGCCCGCAATTCAAGCGGGGTGAACCAAATGGCCCTCGACCTGCTGAACGCCGTCAGGACCCGTTCCTTTGCAACCGGCGCCTATGCCCTGGGCGATTTTGCCAATCTCCAGGCATTCCTCGATGCCGTAATGCTTGAAAGGGATATTGAGTTCCTGGCAGAGGGTATGCGTAATAAAGATATTATGCGCACCCTGAAGGACATTCCGGCAAAAGGCGGGGTGTCTGCAATTCCACCTACGGGCTCCGCCTATATCTGGCCGATCCCGACCAGCGAATTAAACATCAATAAGCTTATGATAGGAAACTAACCTGATTCCTAAACCTGGGAAAGGGGCTGGCCGAAAGGCTGGCCTCTTTTTTTAGTTGCGGGTTGCCAGTTCCCTGTTGCCGGATCTGAGATTTCTCCCGACTCCCGACTCCAGACTCCCGACTCCCGACTCTCAGTCTCCTGGTCTCTAAGTCTTAAAGTCTCAAAGTCTCAAAGTCTTTTCCTAAATTGGCACTGCCAAACAATTAAACAATGGAAGTAATAAATCCCCCCGGAACCCTCATCTGCACCCGCTGCGGGCATGTGAATGACGAACGTGCGTTTTTTTGTTCCCATTGCGGAGCTCCGATCGGGAGCCGCGCGGGACGCGGACCGCGACCACAAAGCCCGCCCCAATATGACCAATATGAACGTCCTTACAGCGACGGACTGCCGCTGATATCGCTGCTGGTGACCATTTTCGGATTTTTTGTGGCCGGGTTTATCGGGCCGCTCATCGGGGTAATTCTCGGACATGTGAGCCTCAACCGCCTCCGCCGGAGCGGTCAGGATCAGGGCAGGGGCCTTGCCGTTGCCAGCCTGGTGATCGGCTACGCCATGCTCATACTGGGCCTGATATTACTCATTGCCCTTGGGGTATTTGTGGGCTGGGCGGTGTTTAATCATCCCGGGGGGTGGGAGTGGAGCAATATGTAGATTGATGATGTGATGATTTGATGATGTGATGATTTGATGATGTGATGATTTGATGATGTGATGATGTGGTGATGGGATGACGAGAGGTTGTCATTCCGGCGAAAGCCGGAATCCCAAACCTCGGAGCAACTGGCGGGAGATTCCGGCCTTCGCCGGAATGACAGTTCTGGCCTAACCGGTAACCGGTAACCGGTAACTGGCAACGGGCGTTTAACACCCCACCATCTTCCTTTTCTGCCCGATTCTGCCCATTTTTTCTATTTTGCCGATATAGTCCGGTGCATAGGGGACTTTGCAGGCAGTGTTGCCTACATCAACCATTACCTTACCTATGTTCAGGGCGGTGGTCTTGCTGATTTCCGTCAGTTCGGGAACATAGGAGGCGGCAGAGATCAGGAAAGTGTTCATGGAGTAGCGGACCCGGTTGGCCGATTGATGTATGGTTTTTCCGACTTGAGCAATGAGTTCCTTAAGTTTTGGGAGGTTCAGCTGGTCATCGGGGGTTACCGAAACGATGCTCCCCAGGGTGGACCAGCCTGCCGTGGCGGTCATTTCCCTGTCGGATCCGATCCATTCGAGCGCGATCTCCCACCCTTCGGGACTTTCCGCGGCAGCCCAGGGAACGGTGAAGCTGCTGATCATATACCAGTATGCGCCATCCACCCACGCATTCAGCGTGGCCCTGTCCATCCGCTTCGGATCCGCCAGCAACCCGGCCAGGTACAT
>CAYQFT010000193.1:3426-6128 GCA_964416825.1 uncultured Porphyromonadaceae bacterium | reverse complement strand
GGCCATTTCATCGCCACGCCTTTGGTCCCGCTCACTAAATGTATACGGCTATACGGTCTCGGACTGGTTGTATCATGCTGAATCATAATGGTTTTGCCATTCATGGTATGCAGCAGGGTCGTATTCATATCCCCCAGTTTATAGGTTTGTTTTCCTTCCGGGGAGTCGGCCCCGAATTTCTCTTTTGCAAAAGCACTCATCCCAACCTGATTGGTCGACATAGAGGTCAGATAATCAAAACGATCGCCCCGGTTAATGCCCATGAGTTGGGCAACAGGACCGAGACCATGAGTCGGGTACGGGTTTCCGGTGTGGATCTTACTGTAATTCAGTCGCCACCAGTTCCAATAGTATTCTTTGGAGAACTTCAGACCCCGCAAATCGTGGATATACGCACCTTCTGCGTGCATAATATCACCCAAAACCCCATTCCGGGCCATATTCAGGGTAGCCAGTTCAAAGAAATCATAGCAGCAGTTCTCCATCATCATACAATGACGCTGGGTCTCTTCTGCAGTATCGACAAGCAACCAGCATTCCTCGAGTGTCAATGCTGCCGGGACTTCCACCGTGGTATGTTTTCCGCAACGCATGGCATAAACGGCAATCGGCGTGTGTAACTCCCAGTGTGTGCAATTGTAGACCAGATCGATATCTTCCCGCTCACAAACCTTACGCCAGTCTTCTTCTCCGGAATATTCTTCTGCAATGGGCCTGCCTGCAGACAAAATCTGCTGGTTGGCATTTTTGCATTTGGTATCTACCACATCACATATGGCTTTGATCTCAACCCCTTCGAGTGTTAACAGACGGCGAACAGCTTCTTCTCCCCGATTTCCAAGTCCGATCAAACCAACCCGCACTGTTTTCAGGGGAGCACACTTCAGGCCCATCACCGATTTCCCTTTGGCAGGCGGTGGAGGCATGACTGAAGCTACAGACGATGAAATATTGGCCAGGGAAGCCAGACCGATTGCAGCCGTCCCGCCCAGCATCTTCTTTACAAAATCACGGCGGTTGTTCGAAAAGACATTGTCCATAAGGATCCGTTTTGTTGAAGGAGCGAAAATACAAAAGATTTCCTATCCGGCTTCATTGGCTGAGACCCGAATAAAGATTAACTTTGTACTCACAATCACCAAAATTATACTTACTAATTTACATACAATATGACTATCGGAATTTTAAAAGAATCGGGCAGTGAACGCAGGGTAGCTTTGTTACCGGAAAGTGTTGCTGCACTGGTAAAGATGAATGTCCGCGTCGTGGTTGAACAGGGTGCCGGGCTCAAAGCCTATGCCGCTGATGAAGCCTATACTGAAGCCGGTGCAACACTGGCAAGCCGCGAAAATGTGATCAGCGGATCGGACCTGCTGATCAAAATCAACACGCCGGAACCCGCAGAACTGGCCCTGTTCAAAAAAGGGCAGATCGTACTATCTGTTCTGAATCCGTATTTCAACACAGATCTTGTTCAAAAACTGGCGGATGGTGGCATCACCAGCTTCAGCATGGACATCGTTCCCCGCACCAGCCGTGCACAATCCATGGATATCCTTTCCAGTATGGCCACGGTTGCCGGTTATAAAGCCGTTCTTACCGCTGCAAACACGCTGCCGAAGTTCTTCCCGATGTTTATGACCGCCGCCGGTACGATTACACCTGCCAAAGTCATGATCCTGGGGGCCGGAGTTGCCGGACTGCAGGCCATTGCCACCAGCCGTAAACTCGGTGCTGTGGTCGAAGTTTTTGATGTACGCGCTGCCGTGAAAGAAGAAGTGATCGGACTCGGTGGCAAATTCATTGAAGTAGAAGGCGCTACAGACGATAAAGCAGCCGGAGGATATGCTGTTGAACAGACCGAAGAATTCAAACAACGTCAGGCACAGGCAATCCACGATCATGCTGCCAAATCCGATGTTATCATTTGTACTGCGCAGATCCCGGGCAGAAAAGCTCCGCTCCTCATCCGGAAAGCCACGGTAGAAGCCATGAAACCGGGTTCGGTAATCATCGATCTGGCGGCCTCAACAGGCGGCAACTGCGAAGTCACAGTCGACAACGAAACCATCACCCATCATGGAGTTAAAGTCATTGGCAACTCCCAGTTCCCGACCGACCTCCCCTCGGATGCCAGTAAAATGTTCGGCAAAAACGTGGTGACCTTCCTCAAACTCATTATTGACAAGGAAGGCGCACTGAACCTGAACTGGGATGATGATCTGGTAAAGGGTACAGCCGTTACACACGACGGACAGATTGTCAATGAACGGGTTAAACAGCTTTTACAATCCTGATAGTATTGACCATTTAAACTTAAAATACGATGGAAGAAATTTTGAAATTCTTTTATGAATACAAGGATGCTATTTTTATCATCCTCTTGTCTATTTTTCTGGGGATAGAGGTAATCTCACACGTCCCTGCCGTTCTGCACACGCCCCTGATGTCGGGTGCCAATGCCATCCATGGTGTTGTAATCATTGGTTCCATTATTGTAATGGGCCATGCTGAAGATACCCTGCCCATGGTGCTGGGATTCTTTGCCGTTATCCTCGGCACACTCAATGTGGTGGGTGGATTCGTGGTAACCGACCGTATGCTCGAGATGTTCAAAAAGAAAAAAGCTAAATAAAGGGAGGAATCATGGAAACAATCACAAAAATCATTGAATTCTCCAATATCTTTTCGATACTCGAGAT
>CAYQFT010000193.1:0-3326 GCA_964416825.1 uncultured Porphyromonadaceae bacterium | reverse complement strand
CAGCAACTGATTGATAACAATGGAATGCTCAACGGTCATACCCTGGCTATTATGCTCGGATTGATGATCGGTGCCGTTTCATTTTCAGGCAGTATGATTGCTTTTCTGAAGCTGGATGAACGGCTTGGCGATATTAAAACAAAAGCGCTTCGATTTTTCAACCTGCTGATGTTATTCGTCCTTTTTGCGATGCTGGTGTATATTATGGCACTGCCCGAACGTCCGGATATGGCCATCATCTATCTCTTCACGCTGATTGCACTGCTGTATGGTGTAACCTTCGTCATGCCGATCGGTGGTGCCGATATGCCGGTGGTGATCAGTTTGCTGAACTCCTTTACCGGTGTGGCTGCCGCGATGGGTGGATTCCTCTATGGCAACCAG
Organism: uncultured Porphyromonadaceae bacterium; assembly: GCA_964416825.1. Taxonomy (GTDB): domain Bacteria; phylum Bacteroidota; class Bacteroidia; order Bacteroidales; family UBA12481; genus UBA12481. The sequence continues at coordinate 2,942 of CAYQFT010000193.1, read as the reverse complement.
GCCATGCTTACCGGCGGGATCCTCGTCGGCTCTTCCGGAACCATCCTCACGATGCTGATGTGCAAAGCCATGAACCGCTCGCTGCTCAACGTTATTATCGGTGCCTTCGGCGGAAGCAGCGCTGCATCAGCCGATACCGGTGATAAGAACATCAAGGAAATTACCCTTTCGGATGCCTCCATCCTGCTGAGTTATTCGCAGAAAGTATATATCGTTCCGGGCTATGGACTCGCTGTTGCCCAGGCACAGCATCTTTGCCATGAACTTGATAATCTGTTGACTTCCAAAGGAGTTGAGGTAAAATATGCCATACATCCTGTAGCCGGACGTATGCCGGGACACATGAATGTACTGCTGGCAGAAGCCGATGTTCCCTATGAAAAACTGGTGGAAATGGAAGATGCCAATACGGAAATGGGAAATACAGATGTGGTCATCGTGGTAGGTGCCAATGATGTGGTAAACCCTGCCGCAGAAGAAGATCCCGGCAGTCCGATTTACGGAATGCCCGTCATCCGGGTCTGGGAGGCGAAGAATGTTATTGTGATGAAGCGGAGTATGGCCAAAGGATATGCAGCCATCGAAAACAACCTGTTCTTCCATATTAAAACCAGGATGTTATTCGGGGATGCCAAATCCACCATGCAAAAACTCATCGCCGAAATTAAAAACCTCTAGATGAAAAGGCTGCTTCCGCTCCTCATGCTGCTGATGCTTCCCTGGATGGCATTTCCGCAGTATATATGCGGTGGAATCAGCCTCTATCCTTCTTCCTGGACGTTTCTGGGACCGAAAGATGCGCCGCTGCAGACACTCGGACTGATCTGTGCCGTGGCGGCTCTTCCGGATGAACCGGAGATCGTATATGCCGGAAACCCGAACGGAGGCTTATTCCGCACAAAAAATGCCCTCGATTCCATACCCGTCTGGGAATGCCTTACCGAAAAAACACGACTCCCCTTCGCCGGGATAGCCGATATCCTCATCATTCCCGAAAAGAACAGGAAGGGATTTCACGATCTCTATGTTGCGTATGGCCAGCAAACCTTTAATCCTCAGGGCTACGGAGTGCTGAAATCCGCTGATGACGGCAAAACATGGGAGGTCACCGACCTGAACCCCGCACGACTGGGAGGATATATCCAGATAAAAAAACTCTTCCTGAAACCCGGTAAGCCACAACGGATTTATGCCATTGCTCCGGATGAAGTGTATTTTACAGACAATAGCGGAAAAGAATGGAAGGACCTGGGATTCAAGGCTTTCCATAAATCCACAAATCCCGCTTCCATCGACCTGATGAACCTGGTATTCAATCCACTGAACCCCGACATCCTCTACCTGAGTGGTAAAAAGCTCTGGAAAGCCGATCATTCCGGAAAGAAAGCCCGTTTTACAGAACATACCGCAAACCTGTCAACCCCCTGTTACAAAGAGGAATACATTCGCCTCTCGGTCGCCGGCAATACCGTATATGCGCTCTATCGCGATGCACTGGCAGCGCCACGCATTGATGTATCAGCGGATGGAGGCGAAACCTGGGTGCTACACACCAAAACAGCCATGCTGGGTTTGTTTTTTATCGTTTCGCCTGCCAATCCTTCCATCATGTACATTGGAGATGATAACATGGGCGGACAAGGCCGGCGGGTGAACAAAAGTATTAACGGGGGCCGGCAATTTCATGCAGTCACCGAGTATTTCCCGGATAAGTTGTATCATGGAGTCTCCACCCATTGCGACATCCGGGCGATGAAACTGATCCATGCCTCACCCGACGGGGAAAAGGACTTCTTCCTCGCCGGAACCGACGGTGGGGTGCTCTACAGCCGGAGTGCCTATGCCGAAAAGCAGATTCCTGTAGTGAACTGGCGGGATCTCAACGGCCCGGGCTTGTCCATAACGCAGTTCTGGGGACTGGGAGGCACGGAATCCGACCCCGGGTATATCATGGGTGGGACACAGGATAATGATCTCTACATTTACCGGAACGGGGTCTGGAAAGTTTTGGTTCACTGCGACGGATACGAATGCATCATCGACCCGCTCGACCCGGAAATACTGTATGCTCAGAAAGATTGCGGAGGCGGAGTTCAGGCGGTGTATTCGAAAGACGGTGGCAAAAATTACATTTTCCCCAACAAGGGCATGAAATTCGATGCCCAGAACCGTTTTCGGAAACCCATGAAACTCGATCCCGACCATCAATACTGGTATCTGGGTTTTCATGATCTCTACAGGATGAAAACCGATTCGGTGAGTGTGCATAAAAACTGGGAGAAATTCACGGATTTCACGCAGGATCATGGCGTACCCGATTGCTGGAAACTGGCGGCCATGGCGATTCCTGACATCAATCCGGATGTGATTTATGTTGCGTATGAAAATGCAACCTGGAATGCCGATATGAAGACCTGTGACCCGAATTGCAAAGGCTGCGTAACCAGCGAAGCGTGTAAAAACGAACCTGCACCGGGTAATTGTCCGGTTTCAAAGAAGTTGTTTAAATCCCTTGATAAGGGGGCAAGCTGGATGGATATCACCGATGTGGGGCAGGATAAAAAGTCCGAACTCAGTGCTGTACGCTGGGCCGGTATCAAAGATATTGCAGTAAATCCGGTCAAAGCCGATGAAGTCTATGTTTGTTTCGGTGGAAACTGGGAAGAAATACCGGAATCAGGCAAGGGAATCCAACGGGTCATGCAGAGTCTGGATGGCGGAAAAACCTGGGCTGATTACAGCGATGGTCTTGCGCCATTTGCCGTGAATTGCCTGACGTACCACAAAACAAAGAAGCTGCTGTTTGCCGGTACCGATGTCGGGATCTGGGTTCGCAATACCGCTGATCCCTCCGGCAAATGGGAGTGTTACAACAACGGCCTTCCCGTCACCACCATTACCGACCTGGAAATCAATTACAAAGCCTCTCTCCTCCGGACCGC
>CAYQFT010000192.1:0-6133 GCA_964416825.1 uncultured Porphyromonadaceae bacterium | reverse complement strand
TGGAAGTGCCACAGTACCTGACCACCCTCTGCCGATATTAATTGACCACCTCAACGTATTTACAACCAATGCCCGGGACAGGTCTGTTTATTCCGGCAAATGCTGGTCAGAGTGAGCGTTTTCCCCACTTGATCGTTTTGGTATTCATTCCCTGAACGATACTATTGGTGATGAAAGTTTTCCTGGCGGTATGGTTGGTAATCAATTTCCATTTTGGCTCTGAATGCTCGCGGGCCTTACCACCGGAATAGTCAACATAGTGGACCCGGGTATTGATCTCTGCTTCTTCGCAGCAGTCTTGTATGTGGTCGTTCAATTTTTGCGAAGAAAGCTTTGGCAATGGTGTGATTTCCAAATGTTCGTATTTGGCAAGAATGGCCTGGGCAAATTGGTTCAACGGGATAGCAGAGACTTCAAATATGTTGATGTTTTCTTCCTCAGCAGCCAGGAGTCTACGATTCAGCTCATTTCTCCCTTTGGGTGAAAAAGCAGGTTGATATCATCACCAAGGGCGGCAACTACCTGCTGAACATCGGGCACGGGCCCGGCGGTGAATTCGGCCCGGGCGCCTACGATCGTCTGGAGAAGATGGGCCGGTGGATGAAAATCAACGGTGAAGCCATCTGTGGAACACGCATGTTTACAGCGTATTCCGAAGGGGAGAAGATCCGGTTCACCCGAAACAAGTCTGGTACAATTCGGTATATCTTTCTGTTTGAATTTCCCTGCTCGCACCGCAGCTGTTAGTCATCTCTCAGACAACGAACATAGAGCCCGTGCCGTTTGGCAATCTGTGAAAAGGTTGCTGAACTGGAGAGATAGCTGAGAAATATTCGTTTTGCATCTACTTCATAGGAGCCCGGAAGGTTCACCTCGGTCACTGACCAGAATAAACCGTCAGTAGTAATGTTGTAGAAAAGGCCGTTGGGGTGGCGGTAACCTCCGGGCAGGGCGGTAAATCCGCTGGTGTTGGTCGCACCGGTATTGGGAGCCGCCCAATGGTTCTGAGTGCTCTCTTTCATGGCGCCTCCTGCCAATGTGGACCCTCCCAGGTAGTCGATCAGCGTATTCCACTCCGCTTCGGATGGCAGATGCCACCCGGCAGGACAGATACCCTGGACATTTCCGACCGGTTCAGGCTCCCACGTTGTACTGTCGCTTGCCCCGCTGAGGTATTGCACCATCTCGCCCCAACGGTACATGCCTCCATAGGTGGTACAATTTCCGGAGAGATCGTTGTAGCAATACTTTTCGATCACTCCGTTGTTCTTCTGGTGCAGCGAACCACTGATCATGGTTCCGGTATTCAGATTCTGACGGAACCAGCACTGGGTGCCGATCTGCACCGTCATGTATTCTTTGTTGTCACGTGGATCGGTGATATTCTGGTTGCATGTCCAGGGACAAGCCGGGGTTGTCTGTGTTAAAACAATAGAATCGGACCGCCCGCAATCATTCACGGCCCAGACGTACCTCGTGTATGACCAATTGCAGTTCAGTCCGGTTTCGGTATAGGTTGTCGAGGTTCCTGTACTGAATGAATTCGCAAACGACGAGCTGTTGCTCCACCGGTATCCGGCAGCTCCGGCAGAAGAATGCCAGTTCCATGTAACCGATGAAGCGGTAGCAGAATGCGTTCCGGCTTCCGGCCTTCGTGGTACCAGGCATCTTGTCTTCAGGATTTTCCAGGAACCGTTATGGAACACCATCGAACGTCCGGTGTTTCCCGTTCCGCAGTCGGTGCAAAAAACGATCAATCCCTCTGCAGGAGTTGCAATAGCGATCATCGCGGAATGGTTCATCCGGGGAGGCAGAAATCCGCCGGTAACGCTTTTAACTTCCAACCCTGCAGTTGGATCGGGTGCGTTTTGGTCGGAACTGATGCTGACCTGCGTAAAAACCTGCTGAATGGTCAGAAAGATCAGGACAATCGTTGTAATCAATGCGGTCTTCATCTTTATGTTTGATTTTATCAGTTGATTTGGGAATCGGTCGGCACTAAACCATCAATCTTTGATACACCGCACGGAAAGACCGGCGGATTTTAAAGTAAAAGAGAGCGCTGCATCAGCAGTATTATAGTTTAGGAAGAGCACGGTGGCTTCATCCGGGAAGATAAACTCGTCTTTTCCCCGAAACATCCCGTCCGTTGTAAGATAACCGAAGCCGCCTCCCGACTGGCGCCATCCTCCGGGTAAACCTGTGAAGCCGCTGCTGTTGGTTGCTCCCGTATTGGGCGATGCCCAGTGTGTCAGTCCTGTTTCTTTCATTTTTCCTCCATGATCTCCACCCAGATACATTAACAGTGAACTCCATTCGCTATATGACGGAATATGCCAGCCGCTCATGCAGATACCCTGCACATTGCCCGACGGCTCCGGACTCCAGTAAGATGTATTAGTGCCGCCATTGAGATACTGAACCATCTCGGCCCATTGGTATAGCCCGCCATAAACATCACAGTTGGATTCGGTATTGTTGTAACAGTATTTCTCGATGGTGGGATTGTTTGACTGATCGTTGTTGTCGTCTACGCGTGTTCCGATATTCAGGTTCTGGCTCAGCCAGCATTGGGTTCCGATCAATACCGTGCCGTAAGTCCTGGAGTCTCGCGGGTCGGTGATCGTCTGACCACAGCTCCAGGTGCAGGTGAGGGTGGTTGCTGCAAGAATGGCTGAATCAGACTTGCCGCATGCATTGTATGCCCAAACGTAACGGGTATAGGCTGTGGCACATGCAAGACCGGTTTCTGTTCTGGAAGTCACATTCCCCAGATCAGTAGCACTGGCATACGAACCGGAAGTGCTCCATTTATACCCTGTCGCACCGGTTACCGTAATCCAGTTCCATACCACCTGTGTTGCGGAAATAGTATGACTTCCCAGTGCCGGTGAGGCCGGAGGAAGGCACTCGTCCAGGAGACAATGCCATCCTCCGTTGCGAAATACGGCCAGACATCCGGTGGCTCCCGTGCCACAATTGGTGCAATAAACAATCAGCCCTTCAGCAGGACTCTGAATGGAATCCAGGCCCGCGTGGCTCATGCGCGGCGGGAGGAATCCTTTATCGGTAAACCTGACATCCAGCGCTGACGAGGGATCGGGTGAGCTATTATCACGGTTTATAGACACCTGGGCTGAAATGAATGCTCCTGTCTGAATCATCAGGATGAAAATAAGGACAACTTTTCTCATGATGTTGATCTTTTTCTGTTAGTAGTTCATCAGGCACCTGACCGACAGACCAAAAACCTTATCGGGGACAAGCGTGTTGACAGACCCGCTGTTGAACAGGAGTTGCCGGGCAAATGCCGTTGTTGGCGACGCTTCGGTTGAGGTCCAGAAATAACCGCTGAAGGTGAGTTCGGCAAACATGCCCATCGGTAACCGCTGGCCACCAGGCAGTCCTGTAAACCCGCTTAGATTGGTCGCATCGGTATTGGGATCGGCCCAATGAGCAAGGCCGGCCTCTTTCAACTTTCCACCAGCTACTGAAGCGCCTCCAAGGTAATTGGCAAGGATATCCCATTCGGGAAGGGAGGGCACATGCCATCCTGGCGGACAAATTCCCTGGACATGACCAGGCGGCGGCGGATTCCAGCTATTGAAGTTGGAAGCTCCGTTGGCATATTGGACCGCTTCTCCCCATTGGTAAAGTCCTCCGTAAATGTTGCAGTTTGCATCATCGTTATCGTAACAATACTTTTCGATGATCATATTGTTCATCTGTTCGTTTACTCCCGGTATCTTTACTCCAACGTTCATGTTGGAGGTCATCCAGCACTGGGTTCCGATACCCACGACGCCATAAGTCTGGCCATTTCTGGGATCGGTTACACTCGACGGACAGGAGGGTCCGCAGGGGGCTGTTGAAAAAGTCAGGATCGTTACAAGGGAAAAACCGCAGGCATTGTAAGCCCAAATAAAACGGGTCTGTACCGAATTACAGGGCAAGCCTGTTTCGGTGCGGCTGGTCACATTTCCGATATTGGTGGCGGTGTTGTAGTTATTGGTGGAACTAAACCGGTATCCTGTGGCGCCGGGCACAGGGTTCCAGTTCCAGGTGATAAAATTCTGTCCCGCTGTATGGGTCCCGGCAACCGGAGCAGACGGGTTCGATAAAGTTGTTTTGGTCAGGGTGGTGGCGGCAGAGTGCCCGCATGTGTTGTACGCCCACACATAGCGAGTGTATGCCGTGTTGCAGGCCAGACCGGTTTCGATATAGAAGGGATTGTTCCCCACATCTGTTGCGCCGGCGTAGTTGTTCGTCTGGCTCCACTTGTAGCCTGTTGCTTCAGGTACAATGGTCCAGTTCCATTGGATTTGGGCAGCAGTGGCACTATGGGCTGCAGCCAAGGGTGAATCGGGAGGCGTGGAGGCCGTGGTTGCCGTAAGAGTCCGGGCAGGAGAGTAACCGCAGGCGTTATAAGCCCAGACAAAGCGCGTGTATCCCGTATTGCAGCTGAGTCCCGCCTCAAATTTCGAGGTGGCCGTTCCCATGTCGGTGGCAGTTGCATAGTCGTTGAAACTGCTCCATTTATAACCCGTCGCCCAACCAACACTGAGCCAGTTCCAGGTAACGGAGGTGGCTTGTACCGAATGAGTGCCGGCCCCGGGAGCAAGCGGAGAAAGGCAGCCTGAAATCACGACCCTCCATTCCCCGTCCTGGTAAATGCATAAGGCGCCGGTCTGCCCTGTGCCGCAATCGGTACAGAACACCATCAGCCCTTCAGCAGGCGAAGGAATGGCCAGCATCTCCGCATGGGTCATCCTGGGGGGCAGAAACCCCCGGTCGGAGAATTTCACATCGAGGCCTGCCGAACCATGGGGCTGGCTGCTATCTGTATTGACGGAAACCTGTGCCGTAGTAATCAATGGGATTAAACACATAATGAACCCTGCAGCCAAGATGCTAATTCTGACCATAGTACATATGATTAAATGGAGTAAAGAAAGTTTATTGTTAAAGATTTAACGTACAAAAATAATGCAAGATAAAGTAAAAGTCAAGTAGGGCGTTTCTGCCAAAATTACCCCACTATTTGGAAATAACAATCGCTTTGACCACTCTTCGCCGAAACAAACTGATCAGCTTTTCTTGTTGACTGCCAGGAAGATATGTTGGTCAGCGAAAATCGGCTGGAGGTGGTCGGGATATCCGTTTTTCTACTATATAATACAAAACATAGAGATAATAAAAATGATAATGAATATTAAGGATCAGGTATATAACGATGAAATAAATTTTCATCAGGTTGCCTGATTTGACAAAAAAAACGCTTATATTTACAAGCGTTTCGATACCTTATAGACTACAGATTAGGTAATTAACCCCAATCAAACGACAAAAAAAATGGCCTCCTCAGGGCAACAGGTTTTTAAAAACGAATAATGTCATAGGCAATCTTTTAATCACCCGTGATTGAATTTGTTTGGCAGATCGAATATGTTATGAATATTTTGTTTTGTAATGCCTTATGCATTATTCCACATATATTCCAATCTCTTTTTGTCTAACAATCAAAACTACGACAGTATGAACAGAACATTTTTCAACAGAATGAAATGGTGCTTAGCAGCACTTGTATTTTTATCAGGCATCTCTTATTTCCCCGCTGCCGTCGGACAAATTACCAATAACTTTGATTTTGGCGACGCCCCGGAAGAATATGTCGCCTATCCCGGTTTGCCTCCCGTGATCGGCTGGTTTCCAACCTGTATCAATGTGGGAGCGACAGGAACTTACATCAGTCATGGCACGTGCGAGTGTGTCACGGGTGGTTTTTTTGGCATGTTAAAGGATGATGAAGTTGACGGAAACCAGGGCTTTTGTCCATCTGTTCCTCCCAACACTTCTGCGCCTAACATGGATGAATGTTTCGGTGATATGGATGCAGGACTGACCAAACCCGGCGCCTACAACATTGCGGACTTTAACGGCCAGGGGGTCGTTAGTACCTGCCCGTTTTCTTCGGGCGGCAAGCTTGGAGTTCCTTGCGGAACAGCTATGTGGGGACCCGACATCGACATCAGGATTATCGGCTTTACTCCTCAGCCGGGATATCCTCTTACTCCACCGCTATACCTGAATGTGCTGGCCGACTGGAACCAGGACGGACAGTGGACCACGTTTA
>CAYQFT010000191.1:0-6164 GCA_964416825.1 uncultured Porphyromonadaceae bacterium | reverse complement strand
GGCCCCGACGAGCGCCGGCAGGATGTTTATGGCTTCTGCCTGATTGAGGTGGTCATCAGCTCCGACGTAGGAATCAAGAAACAGGGGGGAATTATCGGCATAATTAAACTGGCCTTTTAATCCGATCCTCGACAAGGGCAAATGTTGACCCGTGAGGTTCTGATTGAACACGAGTTTATCGTAATTCCGTGCAACCGCCTTCCAGTCGCGGATGACGAAGGGTGCCGGCAAATCGGGCATCTGATCGATACGCTGCACCGACAATTGCCCCTGCTGGGGGTAAACCAGGAGGCTGCAGAAAATAAAGAGGATCAGGGAGAGGGTGCGGGGTATGAGGTTTGGGGTTTGGGGTATGGGGTATGGGGTGTGGGGTATGAGGGGGATGGGGGAGAAACGGCTGCAAGCATAAGAGCCGCTACATGTTGCCCCGGTTTTCAAACCGGGGTTAGGGCAATCATCACAAAACTCACTTGTCAAGGCCTTTAAAGGCCTTGACAAGTAAAAACCATTACTCCTTCTTATCATCCCCGGTTTGAAAACCGGGGCAACATATACGTGTTTCAAGGCAATACTTGTTTTATTCAACCCCATTTTTCAAGGAAAAAAGGAAAGGCCCAATTCCCTGATAGTGATCACCAGGTACCATTGAGCCTAACCAATTAACAAAAACTAACCTAAACCAAACCTAACTATCAACAATTATTTTTCGTCGTTATAGAGTTTCATGATCTGGCCTTCAACCAGCGCGATGTTGTAGATCTTCAGCTCGTCAATGGCACCTTTGAAGTAACCGAAGTTGTCGGCCGTGGTCCATTCCATAAAGTTGGCTGCAAGTTCAGCATCGGTGGCAACACAGCCAATAATAAACGGCTGCGGGCTCGGGCTGGCAAGGACCTGGGTGAGCGGACCAATGCCTTTGCTGGATTCGGTCCAGGTTTTGGTAAGGGTACCGTTTACGTAGAATTTCTGCTCTTTGGTGGTTCCGTGAACGGTAATCACAACATGATTCCACTGCTTTATCTTAATGGAATTGTCGGTTTCATTATAGGCACCAACGATCCCGCCGTCAACTTTCTTGTAGGTGAAGAATGGTTTGCCACCACCCTGGGTCTGCAGCTTGTAACCGTTCCAGTAGTTCTGGGAAACGATATAGTTGTTCTCATACAATTCCGTCGGCTTGATCCAGACCGCAATGGTCAGGTTGGCAGGCAGAAAGCTTGTGGTATAAGGAACTTCAAGGTGAGCCCCCTTATTCAGGAAAATGGCTTTTCCGCCTTTGACACCGTCAACCCAGCTGGGTGACATGGCGCCTGCGCCCATGATAACCGTATTCCCTTTGAAGAAGGTAGCAACATGCTTGGTAGCAGAATAGGCGGTAGCGGTTGTACCGGTTCCTTCATCAAAATGCCAGCCGGCATTCAGATAGAGAGCTTCATCAATGAAACCGTATGCCTGAGCCTTAAACGTGTTCATGGCTTCGGTGAGCTGGGTGATCAGGTTTGTAATAGTTGCAGTCTCAATGACAGTTGCATTGGCAGCTTTAACACTGGCCAGTGTTGTTTTGAAGGCGTCAATGGCGGCTTGAGGATAATCAGTGGCCGTTGCGGCAGCAGCCAGTGCATCGGCCTGAACAATCAGTGCGGTGAGGGCGGTATGGTCGCCGTCAACGATTACCGGATCTTTTTTACATGAACCCATGGTCATGACCGTGGTGACGAGCACCATAATCAGCAATGTGCGAATTCTAAAGAGATTTTTCATTTTACTAATTTTTAAGTGACAGATATTGATTTAAGTATTTTCATTCGTGACATCAGTGTTTAATCCCCTGGTTGGAGTCGAGCTCTGCCTGCGGGATCGGGAAGTACCGCCGGGCCTCAAAGTTGAAGTCCTCCCCCAGCGCAGCCTCGGCGACCGTTTTCCCCCAGCGCATGAGATCAAAATAGCGGTGAAACTCCTGGGCCAGCTCAACCCTGCGTTCGTGCTGAATAGCCGATCGGAGTAAATTCTGATCCGATACCGTGACATCAGCCAGCAGGTGGGCGGGAGGAGTTCCGGCAAAACCGGCCCGGGCCCGTTGGCGCACACGGTTCAGGTTTGCCTTTGCCGAATCCGGACTGTTCATTTCATTAAATGCCTCGGCTTTCATAAGAAGAAGATCCGCAAAGCGCAAATAGATATAGTTGAGTCCGCCGTCGCCCTTGAGCGAGGAGGAAACCTCCGAAAGCGGCTGCTGGTGTTTTTTTGTGAGGTATCCGGTGGGCGACCATCCGGCGTTGAACAGATCCCCGTTCAGCCAGGGCTGGCCTTCACGGCCAACGGATGCATCCAGCCGCGGATCCACCTCCCCCGCCGCGTTTTTCTCAAAAGCATCAACCAACTTTTGGGTGGGGGCATTAAAGTAGTACCCTCCCTCATGCGCCGGTGCAAACCACTGGTTTAAAGCACTGCCCGTTGCGGGGTTCTGGTCGGCAAGATGCTGGATTTCAAAGATGGACTCCAGGCTGTTTTCATTGGCCAGGGTAAACAGATCGGCATATCGGGGTAACAACCCGTAAATTCCCAAAGCTTCAACCTGGTGGAAACAATCGATCGCGGCCGGCCATTTCTGTTGGTACAGGTTGACTTTTCCGAGCATCGCCAGGGCGGCGCCGCGGGTAACCCTGCCGGCATCGGCGGATGAATAGGATGGCGGAAGAACTGCCGCCGCTTCGGTAAGATCTTTTTCGATCTGCAGGTATATGTCGGATACCTCGCTGAGCCCGATGTGAATGGTCTCAAAAGAGAGCTGCGGAAGCAGTTTCAGCGGGACCTTCCCGTAAACATTGACGAGATTGAAGTAACTGTAGGCCCGGATGAATTTGGCTTCGCCGATGATCCGGTTTTTAGGGCCCTCGTCCATGGTCACGGCAGGAACATTGGCAATCACGTTGTTAGCGCGGGCCACGGCCTCATACAGGAAGCTCCAGTAATTTCCCACGAAGCCGTTGTTGGCATCGGCCGTGAACTCATCGATATAGGTGATCTCCGACTGGTCGCCCGGATTGCCGCCTTTAACCGCATCATCCGAAGCAACATCGCCGAAAACCCAGATGGCATTGTTTGGGTCTCTGAAAGCCAGCGCCTGGTAAGCTCCGTTGAGGGCCTGTACCGCCTGCTTGTCGTTCTGGTAAAAGGTGGCAGAGGAAAAGGTCCCCTTGAGGTCTTCCGTGAGAAAACCATCACAGGAATTCAGTATCGTCATTGTTAACCCCAGAAGCAGGATATTCCTGATTGTCTGTATTTTGTTTTTCATGTCCTGATGGGTTAAAAGGTGATGTCAATTCCAAACATGAGGGTCATGGCAGACGGATAGGTTCCCCAGTCGATACCGGCGGCGCGGTCGCCTTCGCCTTTGGAGTTGTCGCTGACCGTCATCTCCGGATCAAGTCCCGGATAGCGTGTGAGCGTCAGCAGGTTGCTGCCGGATGCATAAAGCCTGACCTGCTTTAGCCCGATATTTTTCAGGGCTTTGGCCGGCAGGGTGTAGCCGATCTGCAGGTTCTTCAGCCTCAGGTAGGAGCCATCCTCGAGGAAACGGGAGGAGGGCCGGGCATTATTTGACTTGGAGGTCCAGGATGCCCTGGGCTGGGTATCCGAAGTCCCTTCACCGGTCCAGCGCTCGTCGAAATAGCGCTGCGTCACGGTGAATCCGCGGTAAAAGCCTTCAATGTCCTGGTTTACCTGCACATAGATCTTGTTGCCCCAGGCGCCCTGGAAGAAGAGGCTCAGGTCGAAGTTCTTGTAGTTGGCCGTCATATTGACTCCGCCCAGCAATTTCGGAATGGCGCTTCCGAGGAATACGCGGTCTTCATTGTCGATGCGGCCGTCAAGGTTCTGGTCCTTATATTTCACATCTCCCGGCTGGATGTTGTTACCCTGGAAGGCAGAGAGCAAGATATCGGTCTGACTCTGGAATATTCCCTCCATTTCGAGCAGGTAGAAGGAGCCGATCGGCTGCCCCACCTCGGTGCGGGTGGCATAGATGCCCGAATCAACCCTGCCGCCCGAAAGAGGCGCGTCGAGCTTGAGCACCTCGTTATGCAGGAAGGTAAGGTTGCCGCCGATGGTATAGCCCCAATCGCTCTTTACCTGGCGGTAGAGGACTTCCATCTCCACGCCCGTGTTCAGGACGGATCCGCTGTTGATCCATGCGGCTTCGGCATACCCGGTGGAAGGCGGATTTGGCGCCTTTACCAGCATGTTTTCCGTCACCTTGTAGAAATAGTCAAGCGAGGCGGCAAAGGCGCCGGTCCAGAGCTCGGCATCCACGCCGGCGTTGTACTGATAACTGGTCTCCCATTTCAGGTCGGCATTGCCCAGAGCGGTCTGTGCATACCCGCTGTTTGTGACGCCCCCGAAAGGATAATCGAAATAGGGTGAGATCCGGTCGCTGGCAGCATACAGGCCGATCTCCTGGTTCCCGATGGCGCCGTAGCCTGCGCGGAGTTTCAGGTTCGACAGCCAGTCGACATCCCGGAGGAATTTTTCCTGTTTCAGGATCCATCCGCCGGAAAGCGAATAGAAGGTGCCCCATTTGTTCGCGCCGGTGAACCTCGATGAACCATCGCGGCGCAGGGTTCCGGATACATAATATTTTCCTTTGTAGTCGTAACTGGCCCTGCCGAAAAAGGAGGCCAGCGACGAAGCATACTCGCTCTGGCTGCTCATCTTGATACCGAGTCCGTTGCCGATATAGATCAGTTCGGGCTGTTCAACCGGAAAGTCCATGTCGCTGGCATACAGGGCCCTGCCACTGTTTTTGATGGCTTCGAACCCGATCATGGCCGAAAAAGTATGCGACTTGCCGAATGTGGTTTCGTAATTCAGCAGATTGTTGACGGTCCAGTTGGCAATGCGCTCACTGCCGATGCTCAGGCCGTTCTTCGCATTGATCCGGTCGAGCGTGCCCCAGGTAGGGCTGAACCGGCGGCTGTAGGAATTCCGGTAATCCATCCCCAGGTTGGTGGTGAATTTCAGCTTGTCCGTCAGGCTGGCCGTGAAATAAGCTTTGCCCAAAAAGCTGTCGTCCTTGCGGTTGTTGTCGTTTAATTCACTCATTCCGATGGGATTATAGCCGTCGCCGAGAAACGAGTCAAACATCTGGCTGCCAAAGTATTCAGCGGGACGGTCAACAAAGGTTCCGTCATCAAACCGTACGGGAATGGCCGGATTCCTGAAGAAGGCATATCGTATGACGCTTCCGCCGTTTCCCCCGTAACCATCGCCGGAGCTTCCGATCATGTCATTGCCGGAGAGGCCGGAGAGCATGCTCATCCCGGCAGTAAGCCAGCTGTTGACTTCCGTATTCACGGCCAGCCTCACGGTTCCCCGTGTGTAGCCGGTTCCCTTGATAATACCCTTTTGGTCGAATAATGATGTGGATACCAGATAATTGGTTGATTCGTTTCCACCGGAAAAGGAGAGCTCGTGTGAATTTACCGGGGCGGTGCGAAGAAGTTCTTTTACATAGTTCACGTTATCGAACCTTGCCGCATCTTCGGTACTGATCAGGCTTCTCCTCAATCCTTCGGGGAGCAGCGCATTATCATTGGTGGCGGCCTCATTATATATGGTGACATAATCATCGGTATTCACCATTTTCGTCAGCCGGATGGCTTTCTGGAAGCCGGTCTGGCCGTGGTAAGTAACCCGGGTTGCCCCCTTTGTGCCTTTTTTCGTGGTGATCAGCACCACACCGTTGTTTGCGCGGGAACCGTAAATGGCTGCCGCGGAGGCATCCTTAAGAACGGTGATGTTTTCAATGTCGCCGGGTGAGAGGATCCTAAGCGCATCCACCGTGGGGATGCCGTCGACGATGTAGAGCGGGTCATTGCTTGAATTGATGGAACCGGCGCCGCGGATGCGCACGGAAACACCCTCTCCCGGAGCTCCCGTATTCTGGGTGACCTGAACTCCTGCCGCCCTTCCCTGCAGGGCCTGCGCAACATCGGCAACCGGCAGCCGCGTTAGGTCCTTGTTGTTGACACTGGTAACAGCGCCCAGCACATTGCGCTTCTTGATGGTTCCATATCCGATCACGACCAGCTCGTCGATGGCGAACGGCTTCGAAACAAGCTGGATATCCAGTACCGTCCGGTTACCGGCGGTCTGTTCCTGCGGCG